>CAYXPY010000005.1:29297-38661 GCA_964467345.1 uncultured Thermoplasmatales archaeon
ATTCCGAATGGAACCACTTCTGAGCGTCTCTCCACCATGCGGTGATTGCACCAATGCAGAAATACTTGTTGGTGCAACCCAGGGGGAGAACGCCTTTAACTGGTTCTGATACGACGGCCAGGTCCCTTGTTCACCCTGGACGATGACATCCTCTCGGCCATCATGATCAAAATCACCATCCACCAGAAAAGCAGAGAAATACCCTGGGGACGGCATGGAAAACATCCCATCCAGCACCCAGTTTCCGGTTCCATCACCAAGATACGCATACCCAGTCGGACCGACATATCCGACGATATCAAGGTATCCATCACCATTGATATCACCGAACTGAGGATAATACGCTCCGCTGGTTGGCAGACCATTGGAGGCTGAAACCCAATTGATATTTTCTCTATCGTAGACATAACACCGAAGCCCAGTCGAACCACTTCCAACGACAAGATCATCCTGTCCATCGTTGTTCATATCCCCACAATCCAACCCGTTCCATGATCCTCCGGGAAGACCTGTTTGTGTCAATTGAAAATTAAAGGTTCCATCACCAAAATACACATGAGTATCCTCACGGTTCCCTGCGAAATCTAAAAACCCATCGACATTAAAATCAGCGATTTCCAGCATGTTGTCGTTATTTCCATCAGAGATCACCCATACCTGGCTCCATGTTCCGTCCCCTTTGTTTTCATACACGTGATACCCGTTCCCATATCCAAAGGATTGTGAAACAAGATCAAGACGGCCGTTACAATCAAAATCAGCTAAAGCACATTCAAACATCCCCCAGCTTTCACCACCGGTCCCAAGCCCAGTCGCCCAAGGAATCCAATTCGCACCAGTCCCATCACCTAACGCAGCACCAAGTAAGGTATCACCAAACCCAGAACCCGGTGTCGCATAGTCGTGATGAATCCCCCACACTACATCAAGATACCCATCCAAGTTCAGGTCCCCTGCTTCAATCCCGCCATAACCGAAATCACCGACCTGGTTCACTGACCAGGTTCCAGCACCGTCGCCCAACCATACCATGATACCATGTTGAGGGCTGTTGATATACGGGGAGCCATGATCACCTACGGAAATGAGATCGAGATTTCCATCGTTGTTCATGTCTGCCAATTCGTACTCGGTGTTACCCCCTTCTTTTGCTGGAGTCTGAAGCCCGGTGGATTTCTCGATAAAGACGATAGTCCTCTGAGCTGATGAGAATTCTTCCTGTTCGGTATAATTACTACCAGAAAATGAGGTCATTGAGGAAAAAAGTAAAAATGCAACTAGAAGAAAGATCATACCGCTTTCAATTTTTTTCTTTTTCATTAAATGTCCTCCATAAATCAAATAAATGAGGGAACCTTTATAAATAATATTCCCTAGAAATCTGTTGTTTGGTTTCTTGTAGAATATTTTCCTTTTTGTTCCTCGTACCCTTATTTTTTGAGCAGTCGGCATATGCACCTGCATATGTATCTGCATATACCGAAAGAACGGTTTTTCTTGTTTTGGTTACAACTGCTTTGCAAGATTCTTTCCGTAATCAAAACAGGATTTCCTACCTGCTTCATCAGGATTCCATAACAGTTTCAGACCGTTATCGACTACGGAGAATCCTGCCGCCTTTAATTGCTCGTTGATGATCCGTAATGATTCTCCGCTCCATCCATAGCACCCAAACGCTGCTGCTTTTTTCTCTTTAAAGCCCAATCCTTTTACCTCTTCGAGCAGCGCTGCAATTGCGGTAAGA
Organism: uncultured Thermoplasmatales archaeon; assembly: GCA_964467345.1. Classification (GTDB taxonomy): domain Archaea; phylum Thermoplasmatota; class E2; order DHVEG-1; family DHVEG-1; genus SM1-50. The sequence goes on from CAYXPY010000005.1 coordinate 31,042, forward strand.
ATCCCTTTGTTGATGGTAGGAGAACCAACAAGGATTGCCTTGGACCTAAAGATTTCTGTTATCGCATCGTTCTTATCGCTATGTCCGATGTTGATGAGTTTGACGGTAACAGACTTGTCCGAATGAACAATCCCTTTTGCAATCTGCTCTGCCATCACCCTGGTGCCGTTCCACATCGTATCATAGAGAATCGTGATCTGGTTTTCCTTGTATTTGTTCGCCCATTTCAGATAGGTTTCGACAATCTTAGTTGGGTTCTTTCGCCAGATGACCCCATGGCTCGTACAGATCATGTCAACCGGGAGATCAAGCGATAAGACCTCCTTGATTTTCCTCTCGACCAACATGCTAAACGGGGTGAGGATATTGGCATAATATTTCAACGCCTCATACATCAACTCTGACTGGTCCACCAAATCATTAAACATAAACTCTGACGCATAATGCTGTCCGAACGCGTCATTGCTAAACAGGATATTATCATCGGTAAGATAACAAAACATCGAATCAGGCCAATGCAGCATGGGCGCCTCGATAAACACCAGGTCCTTTTTCCCTAAGTTAAGACGATCACCGGTTTTCACGACCTTGAAATCCCAGTCCTCATGATAATGACCCTTTAAGGATTTCACCCCGTTGGATGTACAATAAACCGGGGTGTCTGGGATGTGTCTCATCAGTTCAGGCAGGGCACCACTATGATCAGTCTCCCCATGGTTCGCAATCACATAATCAATTTTTTTCAGATCAACTTCCGTAGAAAGATTTCTGACAAACTCTTTTGCAAATGGACCCCAGACTGTGTCGATGAGAGCGATTTTCTCCTCTTTAATGAGGTACGAGTTATAGGTTGAGCCTCGGTGTGTGGAAAGCTCATTGCCATGGAACTTCCGAAGGTCCCAATCGATTTTACCGACCCAAGAGACATTGTTTTTCACAGGAATGTTCATATGATTACCTCCACCAGGTGTTGGTGGTAAGCAATACCCCGTGGTACTTAAAAATATTGCTTATCTCTATTTTTCATGAAAAGATTCCTTCTAAGGTCCGCGTGGTTTCCATTTAATATAATTATTCATTTTCAACAATCCTTATTTGGGTGTACATGTTTAAGAAAATAAACGCATGAACGAAGGAATATAGGTATGAACTCATGGAAGTCGTTTCTGCAGGCAGACTTGACCTCGTGGCTTTTAGAAAGCAACAATCCCTCAGTTCGTTATTTCACCTTACGGGACCTCGTAGGAAAATCAGACAAGAATTCTGAAGTAAGGCAGGCAAAACAAGACATCATGACCACTGGGGTCGTCCCCGCCATAGTAGCAAAACAACACAAAAACGGATACTGGGAACAACCTGAGCGATTTTATACTGCAAAATATAAAGGCACCGTCTGGCAGCTCATGATCCTTGCAGAGCTTGGTGCTGATGGCACTGACGACCGAATAAGGAATGGATGTGAGTTTCTCCTCTCTGTTTCACAGGATTTGGAAAGCGGCGGCTTTGCGTATTCCACAAGCATTACAAAAGGAGGTGGTCGTCATGGTGAGGTGATCCCCTGTTTGACCGGGAACATGGTCTGGAGCCTTATCCGCCTCGGGTACCTCAAGGACCCCCGACTTCAACAAGCAATCAAATGGATAACCACCTACCAACGATTCGACGACCGGATCGCAGAGGTGCCAAAAGGTTGGCCCTATGATCGATTAAAGACAGGATGTTTCGGTAGACATAGCTGTCACATGGGGGCGGTGAAGACGTTAAAAGCTCTTGCGGAGATCCCGGAGCAGAAACGGTCTGCTGCAACGAAAAAAATGATACAACAAGGGGCGGAGTACTTCTTGGTTCATCATGTGTATAAAAGCAGCCATAATCTGAACCGCGTCCCAAAACCGGGGTGGTTGAAATTCGGTTTTCCCCTCATGTATCAAACAGATGCGTTGGAAATCCTAGGGATTCTAACCAGACTCGGTTACAAAGACAACCGTATGCAGGACGCTGTCGATCTGGTCGTCTCAAAACAAGACTCGCAGGGGAGATGGTCCCTTGAGAATTCCTACAATGGTCGATACCAGGTAAACATCGAACGGAAAGGTGAACCAAGCAAGTGGATTACCCTGAACGCGTTACGCATGTTGAAAAAATACTATGGTGTTTAAAAAAACACTCTCTTACGTTTTTGTGTCAAGGATGTTTTTTTTTCATTTGGTTGTTGTTTTCCAGAATATCTTGAAGTAAGGTATAAATACGTCAAACGAATTCGTTTCTTTGGATGCATATTTCGGATGGGTTGCGAGCCTATGGCATAGAGCGGAAGGCAGTTATCGTACTAGTGGTACTGCCATTTCTCCTTATTGGCTTACAGTGCGGTCAAGCATCCCCTGAGAATCGGCTCTCATCATCTCACGTATCTTTGCAGGATTCGGTTTTCATCGCAGGAACGTTTCAATACCTCGACGTCACACTTCCTACCCAGCATGAAAAAATCTGCATCATTGCATACAACGGAGCTGCTGAACCAGCGCCACAGAATCGGTCTGAGGCTACGTATTACAAATGGGAATACGACCATGGCGGATGGAACGACATCAGCGGGTACGATTCATCATACATAAATTCCACTGGATGTTCCGTGGAAAACACCACTTATTCGTTTTGCATAAAAATCTCCCCCAAAACAAAACCTGGGAGCTGGACGTTCAAAGTCCTTGTCGATGATAAAGAAACATCCGTTGTTTCCTTCAACGTATTGATTGGTGATTTCTGCCTGTTTTTCTCTTCCATCATCGGATTGTTTGAGCCAACCATACGGCAGAAACATATGCTGTCTGAACAACAGCTACAATGCTGCCCTATTGAAAAAAAACCAGGGTTCGATGAAGAAAACATTGAACGGATCATCGATACTGTTCTTAAAAGGCAATCGACTGAACTAAAAGATGAACCACCTCTGAGGACAAATACAGTTCCAGAACTCTTTTCAAATAATTCCAAAAAAACCCAGGAGCCGCTTCGCTCGACGATTACTCTGTATCCACGCAGTAAACTCCGAGGGATGACACCTGAGAAATATCATAATGGTTTTTTTAATAAAATCCGGGGGATGGGAGATGATTTTTCCGCTCAAAAATCAACGGGTTTAAAAAGATTTTTTATTATCACACTGGTTTGTCTTTTACTGTCTGTCTCTCTCATGCCTCTGATTGTGTTGCCAGGCAAGAATTTTGATTCTGGTGACATCACTATCATTAACGTACAAAGCTTTCCTCTTGTTGGCGGGAGATGGACTGTGTTTTTTACCACGGTCGGTCAGGCCGATTTGACCATCTCTGCGGTGAATGGAACGACCTGGAGCGATATTGACCAGGACCATGATTTACGATTTTTACACTGCAGAAAAGGAAACGAAACGCTCCAGTATCAATGGAAGAACAACTCTATGGTTATCCCTTCTTTTTCCTCCAATGTCACCTGTTATGAGGTGTCGGAGGTTCTTACTGCTGGGGCTCATACACTTCTGTTCCAGTTCGGAAACGACGTTGCCTATGCCTATAACCTTGCGGTGGAGAACTGGCTGCAGACCACAACAAGTGATTTCAACAATGGTTCGAACGAGAATATCAATGTCAGCAACGATGCATTCCATCTGATGGAACGGTACTATCTTAGGAATTTCACGTTGATCAATGACGAAGGATTTGAAGGTAGCTGGCCACCAACTGGTTGGTCTGAGGACCCACCAACGAACAATTGGAACCGTGAAGGTGATCAACGATACGAGGGAATCTATTCAGCGGATTTCGACGGGGCTACCGGTGCTGGTGGTGCCTCTGGAAATCTCCTCTCACCGGTTCTGAACTGTTCTGGGTCGAATGTCACTGCAATTTATGTGAGATTCTGGGGGTATGAATATAATGTAGACGAGGGGGAATACTATCTAGATTATTATGATGGAACCACTTGGGATGAGATAACACGATTAGATAATTTTGGAAGCGGTTCGTGGGCTCAGTATTCACAAAAAATCACTGATTCACAATATTTCACATCCAATTTTCAGATACGATGGCGCGTGGTCGGACTAAACAACAACGAACATCTCTATGTTGATTTGGTCAATGTGTCTGTCGAACGAAACGAGAGTGGCTATCATCCAACTGGCAGCCTTCTCTCACAAGCGTATGATACCACAAGGAACATGCCGGATTACTATGATATTCTTGTTAACACAACAGCTCCCGGCGGGTTGACTATCACTACTTGGGTGCACGCTGCAGATTCACAGGCGAATCTTTCCAATGCAACCTGGTACACAGACATTTCTCAGGTTCCTCACACACGCTGGGTACAATGGAGGATCAATCTTACGGGAGACACGTATGATACTCCTGTTGTCAACGAGGTGAATCTCACATGGATTTACGATGACGAGTATCCTGTGTCGACAGTCACTTCGTTGTCATCATACTGGCAAAACGTGGCCCCATTCCAGGTCTCAGCGATAGCATCAGACAACGGGACCGGGATAAAAGAAGTAGCGTTATACTACAATTTCAGTGCAGATAATTCTTCAGCATGGTCTGGGTGGACATTATATGGGGTGAATGATACCATCAGTCCCTATTCCTGGTTATTTACCGCACCACAGGGCGATGGATATTATCGGTTTTACAGCAGAGCAACCGATGGTGAACTTAATAGTCAGAGCCCTCCGGGGCCCCCTGGTTTTGATGTGATTTGCGGTCTTGACCGTATGAAACCAACCTCTCGATTAGACAACATCACCCCCTATTGGTACATGGAACCAGCAAGGAATGTCATTGTCAATTGCTCGACAGCAAATGATTCCCTCAGCGGCCTTCATCATATTGTTCTGTATTATCGATATCGGATGGATAATGGGTCTGCCTGGGGGGACTGGTTGACCTATGGTTCCGATTTCAATTCTCCCTGGTCATGGACCTTTAAATTCCCAAAATCAAAAGGGTTTTATCAGCTATACACCATCGCATACGATAACGCGGGGAACGCGGAGGACCCCCCGGTTTCACCTGACAATGATACAGAATGTGCATACAATACTACACGGCCTTACTCAGAAGTTGATGACGTCAGTCCCTACTGGTACAGCATCCCCATAACACTTACTGCTCAAGCAACCGATTTCAATGGCAGTGGTTTGCAGAACGTAAGTCTTTATTATTATTACAGTGAAGACAATAGCAGTTGGTCTACTTGGTCTTTTTTCGCCGTTGATACTGATCCATGGAACTCCATCGAATGGTATTTTACCTTCCCTGATGGTGACGGGTATTATCGATTCTTCAGTCTAGCGTATGATAACGATAGCAGTGTGGAGTATTTCACGGACAACGACACAATATGTGGCTATGAGACTGTGAAACCTTCTTCGCAGGTCGACTCACTGTCCGTGTATTGGTACAACGCTGCGGGAAATCCACTCACACTTACGGTTTCCTTGGTATATGATGAACCAAGCGGTGTAAAGAATATTACTCTGTATTATCGCTATAGAACAAGCAATCTGTCGACTTGGAATGCATGGACCTCTTTTGGCAGAGATGAATCAGCACCCTGGAGCTGGGGTTTTGATTATCCTTTGGGTGATGGACGTTATCAATTCTACAGTATTGCCTCTGACCAAGCAGGTAATAGCGAAGATCCCCCGATATCTCCAGAGTTCGACACGGAATGCGGATATGAGACGTCAAGACCGTTCTCCCAGGTGAATCCTATCGCGCCCTATATTGTTATGGCGCCAACCCTGCCAATTACTGCCTCTGCAAGTGATGATACGAAAAATGTGACTCTCTGGTACTATTATTCCGCTGAGAATTCGAGCTGGTGGAACCCCTGTTGGTCTTATAGAAAACTCTTAGTGATTCAGGGAAAAAACGAAGGGTATCATATGAACCTGGTCGTGGGGAACACCAGTGGTGGGAATGTGACCTGTAATGGTCATGTGCAAGATGATTTCGATGACATCCGTTTCGTCAGCTATTCGGATAATACGACACAACTTTCCTACTGGTTAAGAAACTACACAGCTACTGTTCAAGGGACTTTTTGGTTAAACAACTCCCTGAATGACACATATATCTGGATGTATTATGGAAATAGTAATGCCTCAACGACTAGCAGTGGAGAAGATACCTTTTATTTCTTTGATGATTTTTCAAATGGATTAAGCAAATGGGTGATGGATTCCTGGAATACGGATTCCATTTTTGTGAATCAAAGTCAGGGGAACCCCAGCCCCGCCTTGAGGCATAACCCCGATAACTCCATCCCTGCAAATAGAACCTATCAAGACACACGGATTCGAACTCAGTATAAAATCCTTAACGGCGTCATCGAATATGATGTCTATCTGGCAGGGTCTGCAAGAGTCATCCACCAGTTTGGCTGGAGAGTGAATGATTTATCTTGGACGAATGGGTATGCTTGGCGGTTGCAGAATTCGGCAGGCGATGGTGGTTTTTATGAATATTCTGCGCCTACGGTCTGGACACAAATCGGGGCTGCATTCCCTGTTGTTTCTACCGGTACTTGGTATCATGTGAAAATCAATGTTTCTAACGCTGCGTATTCAGCAAAGATTACCCCTTCGACTCCCTCTGGGGCAAGTACCCGTTCGGTGACGGACTCAACAAAAACAACCGCTGATTATCTTGTATCCCATGTGCATGGTGTCAGTATGACCTCTGCGAATTATGTATTAGTGGATACTGTTTTTGTGAGAAAATATCGGGCAGTGCCGTCAACATGGAGTGGCTTTGGCAGCGAAGAAATTGGTTATGGACGATGGAGTAACAGCAGCAACCCTGACCTGTCAAGCCCTTGGGACTGGAATTTTAATTTTCCTGATTCGTATGGGTATTATTGGTTTTATTCCCTTGCCCTAGACTTGGATGGCAACGAGGAGTATACACCAGATTTCGCAGATGCCTGGTGTCAGTATGTTGAGGCTACCGCTCCGGTGATCAACGCCTATGATTTACGGAACGCTACTGGGTCAAAACTGAATAACGCGACAGGCTTGCTTGATGTGAATAAAGAATACTATTTCCTAGTAAATATCACGGTGAAATACGGTTGGGAGCATCTTGACTATGTCGATATAAAGGCATGGTACGACAATGGGAATGAGGATAGTTCGTATAACCAAACCGCTGGTGGGAACCTGAATATGTATCTGAGATACGAAAACACCTCGGGAAACGCGACGTATTCGATGCTTTGGCCGGATGACGAAGCACAACTTATCTTTGGTAACTGTTCTGAGTTGATCGTAAATGGCACCACGCGGGTGGTGAGATTCTGGTTTAAGCCTTTAAGTCAGGTTCGATGGGCTTGTAGTAACAACACCTGGAATGCTTCGTACAACACCACGACTGATCCTTTTTCATGGAACTTCAACATCACTACAATTGATCTTTCAGGGTTAAAATCCTGGAAACGAGACGAATATGGTGTCTATAAGTTTGCCACGATTCAACCACAACAAGATTGGGTAGATGTTCGTGCGCCTCCCGGATTTACTGCGCCAACAAGTGTGGTGAACGTGACGTATTCATCGAATTATGATTTTAATGTCAG
>CAYXPY010000005.1:38761-79412 GCA_964467345.1 uncultured Thermoplasmatales archaeon
CGCCAACAAGTGTGGTGAACGTGACGTATTCATCGAATTATGATTTTAATGTCAGTCTGTATTTTGAGGAAAATCTCACGAATGTTTCCTCTGGTGGTATCATCACTATTGCTACTAATGTGTATATCCGTGCGGATGCTGATCTTTATGATGATATTACTACTGATAGGATGTTTGACGGTATCGGTGAAGCCAATGCCATTGAAATAATCAACACATCCGGTGTTTTTTATAGAAATAACATAAGTCAGGTGGTTCGTGTCCAGTTCAATGTGTATATCCCCTTTGGAACTATCCGAGGTCATTATACTGCTCATGTTGCTACCAAGATCAAACAGAAGGGGTAGGAGAGTTACTTTTAGATACCGCTCTTTTAAGTGTCTCTAATTTATCAAACGTTGGAGACCCAAAGTTTTATATGATAGACAATGAATTAATGAACGGCACCCTAACAAAAAAATCATTCATAAAATTGGGAACTAACTACTGAAGGTTAAAAGGATGGGAAAGCAGAACATATGTCCAGTTCTTGTCGTCGTAGCGCTTTTATTGTCATTGTTCACAGGGATGTTCTGCCTTCAGCCTCTTCTTGTTCATACCGCACGAGCAAATCCAGGGGATATCAGCGAGGATTGGAACAACGCGACGACCTTAAATGTGACGATTCTTTATCGGGAACCTCGTATTAATTGGTATGATTTTCAGTATAACCAGTCTGGGACTTGGGTTTCAAGGCTTAATAATCAAAGTGACGTGAACAACAGTGCAGAATACCGTTTTATTGTCAATATCAGCAGTGATGTCCAATGGGAGAACATCACCTATATCAATATCACAGCGTGGTACGACCAAGGTAATGAGGCCACTGTTTATAATCAGACGCAGGGGGGGAACATGAACCTGTTCTTCCAATACGAAAATCTCACCGGGACTGCGGTCTGGCGGATGCTCTGGCCTACCGGTGGTGAGGTCACTGGTTTTGCGTATTCTGAGTGGGTTCAATATGATCCTTTTGGGAGCCCACGTTTCACTGAATGTCACAATCTGACGTTTTCGTTTGTCCCTGGGTATCAGTTCCGCTATGCTCCCGGGGATGGAAGCTGGGATTTCTCTGAGAATATGACAAATGATGTTGAATCCTGGAACTTCCGGATTTCTGCTTCAAACGAGCAGGGATATACTTCATGGATACAGGATGAGTTTGGTATTTATTCCTACACGGAAATCGTAAGTGCCGGCTGGCCGGTGATCTATGCGTATCCTGGGCAGAATGCAACCGCTGAGACAAATATCACCTTGGTCACCCGGTCGAATGGGAATTATTCTCTCTCTGTTGGTGTTGAGAACTTGACACATAGGACTCATCCAACAGCCAATATGTCTCGTAAGAGTATTTGGATCCGCGGTGGTGATTTGGATATTTCATCGAATTTCACTGCCTTTGATGACCTTCTCTTCTTCTATGGATCAACGATTTCATATCACCTTGCTCAAGCTAATGGGACAAGCCTGGCGACTGATGATGTTGAGTATAAATGCAATATTCCTCTTGGGCAGATTGCTGGAGAGTATACTGCTCCTATTAGTTATCATCTGAAGACGACGTAAGCGGATATACTCTTTAGTGATTTTTTTTCTCCTTGTAACCTGTTTTTTCTCGGGATATGACTCTTGTGCAAAATGGCGTTTTAACAGAGAAGTTTTAAATATCGTTATTTCCAAACAGCATACCTGACATCTATTAACATGTCAAGATGTAGCTCGAAAATGGAATGGATGAAGGTGAAGAAAATGGAGATGGAACGAAAGAAAAAAATTTTTTCCACGCTGATTGGAATAACCATCATTGTCTCTCTGATGGTAAATATCTTTTTTATTGGACCGATCGTCATGATTGGAAAAGCTGATCCTGGAGATATACCGCAAATCTGGCATAATTCAACGACATTAAATGTCACTGTCTTGCATTTAGAACCCAGGATTCTTTTCTATGATTTCCAATATTATCAATCAGGGACCTGGGTCTCACGATTGAACACCCAAAGTGACGTCAACAACAGTGCAGAATACCGCTTTCTCGTCAATATCAGCAGCGACCAGGGTTGGGATGATATTAATTATGTCACCATAGCAGCCTGGTATGACCAGGGAACAGAAACCAGCACCTATAACCAAACACTGGGGGGGAACTGGAATCTGTATTTCGAGTATGAAAATATAACAGGAACCCCGGTCTGGCGTATGCGTTGGCCCCATGGCGGAGAGGTCATAGAAGGGTCATATACAGATACCGTAGGGTATGATCCCTATGGTAGTCCTGGCCATACCGAATGTCACACGCTTACCTTTTCGTTTATACCAAGTTATCAGTTCAGATACGCCCCGGGTGACGGGTCATGGGATAACACCTACAACACCACAAACGATGTGGAATCCTGGAACTTTCTCATCGAGGTCATCGATAGCGGTGAGGACGCCCTAGGACCAATAACCATCTGGGTCACCGATGAATTCGGGATTTATTCATACAGTGAGATCGTGAGCGCTGGCTGGCCGACGATTATTGGTCATCCTGGTGAAAACGCAACAGCCAACAGTAATATCACCCTTGTGACCAGGTCCAATGGGAATTATTCGCTGACCACTGATGTAGCGAATCTTACACATCGGACTTTCCCTGCAGCAACGATGTCTCGGGATAGAATCTGGGTCCGTGGTGGTGATTTAAACGACTTTGATAATTTCACCGCGATGAGTGGCTCTATCTACTTCTACGGATACGTTGGCACGTATCATCTCGCACAGGCCAATGGCACCAACGTTATCACTAATGATGTTGAGTATAAATGTAACATCCCCCTGGGTCAAATCGCTGGTGACTATGTCGCAGCGATACGATATCATCTCATCACGACATAGCGATACACCCTCGCTTTCTTTTTCTTTTTTCTTTTTTTCCCCCCCTCATAATTTATTGTAAAACTCTCTGTCCTTTTTTTCCTCTTTTTTTATCCTAGAAATTTCCGTTTCAAAGAAAAACTTTAATACACGAATAAAGATAAGAAATACGGATGGGTAATTGCACTGTCTAAGAGAATTACAGGAGAGAGGTGAGTGGGAAGACAAACAAAAGCGCAGGGACTTGTTTTTTTCATTCTCATGCTCTGTTTCTGCACCTTGATTCCAAGTTGTTCCGCAGCTGATGTCAGCTCCCTTTCCATTCACATCGTTGATAGCCAGGAACAGTACCGTTTGAATCACCCTGTCCTTGTTGCCGGGGTCTGGCATGATATAAACATCACCATGGATCAGGTGCTCGACGAAGTATCCCTCCGACTCTATCGAGGGATCAACCCCCCATCCGGCACGAGAAACGAAACAAACTATTACGAATGGAGCTATCAGGACAACGATCCTATCAACTGGGAGGACCTCAGTGGATACAGCGTCAGATACATAAAACAGGATCATTGCTTACGCAAAGAAACTGTCTATGTGTTTTGTATCGGAATAAAGGATATGCTTCCCAACGTTGTTGACTATTTTGAAAACTGGACACTTGAGATATCCCACGAAGGAAGCGTTATTCATTCGGAACGCATGGTCGTTGAAAAACCAAAGACCGGGATATCACTAGCCAAACCATCATCAATACTCTTCCATGTCGAGCCGTTCACTATCACCGATGCACAAGGAGATACCTTCTTCAAGATAGGCAATAAAGGTAACATCCCTCTTCGAGTCTCTTTTGACCAAGAAAAATACCCTGAAGTCAGTGTCATCGATATCGACAAAAAATTCTTACCAAACGAAACAAAAACACATTATGTTATTGTTCATTCAAAAAGCTGGCCACCTGGGTTTAAAAAAACCGATATCCAAATAACCGGTTTATATGACCAATCATATTTCATTGATACGAATGCAACCGTGACATTACAAACCTCTTTTATCATAGACATGCCGCAGTTGGTCGTCTACGTCGGACATAGCGACTATGAGATTGTGGAGATTCAGGGAACCGGCATCGTCTTTCAATATCTAGAAAAATTAACGATGTCCGAAGGTGAGATTCGAGACATTACTGCATATGTATCAGGGAACGGAGCGGTCACTCTTGAGATATGGGCTGATGAACAAAACCTCAGCGCCCTGAAGATATATGATGGGACAACTGAAGCTTACTCCCCTCTTTCTTTTACCTCGACGAATACCTCGGAACGAACGATTGTGGTGACCGTTAAGGCGCTAAGCGAACGGACCACGGGGGTTCTTAGCTACAGAATAACCGGTAACGGTGTCACCAAGACCTATACGACGCAAATTACCATTGGACCACCAGCTACACCTGACCAGGAGACCGGTAGCCCCACCTCGATAATGCAAATCGTGGTCGTCATCATCATTCTTCTTGTCGTCATCTATATGATTGTCTCCTATATGAGAAATAGGAAGAGGTAGCCGAGGGAACAATGAGGAAAACCAACGGACCCCTTCTCGTGCTGTTCATGACGTTTGTCTTTTGCTCCACCTGTATCCTACCAGGGGTACGCGGGGGGGAAGCCGGGGTGGGAGTTATCAACGTCCCACCAAAATACGGGTACATCCGTGTCGAGGAACAGGATCTACTTATCAGGGTATATCTCAATATCTCTGATTATAACTCTTGGGCGGATATCAGTAACGTAAGCGTCATCCTGTATAACTATGGAGCGGAACTCTGTCGATTTCTCTTTGAACAATACAAAAGTAGTGATTCCTATGTCGAGTTTAACAAGTTCAGTGAAATACCGCACAACACTCATCTCCTGGATGAAAAAAAATGCTATTTTGAGAAATCAAGCAGCACGGAGACAGTTGATGACCGCTGTGACATCGCGATTCGTTTCGTTTTCCAAAAAACATTTTTTACTGGATTAAAAGTCGTCATTAACGACAGGGTTGGTTCTGCACCGGCAGAAGCATACATCTCCTATAGCACGGGGGAATCCATGAGAAGCGGTAATACCATTGTCATCCCCTGGATAGGGGTGCGAATCACAGTCACAACGCCTCCATTCCTTCTCGATATCATCGCACTGGCACTTGCATCAATCAGCGTGATGTATTACCTTAAAAGAATAGGGATGTTTCAGAGACGGCGGGGAAGCTATGAAAAAACCTAAGCACCACGCCTGGCTTTATCCAAACTGCTTTTTCCTTTTTTTCTCCATTTATCTCTTCGTCAAGTTCCTTTTTGTTTTCTTCTTCATGGCAGGATATGAGCCCGTGTTTCTCTACCATCTGACCCCTTTCTATCTTCTCTCCGGACTCAGTAACGTGCACCTCCTCTCTCTATCCTTGGTATTGATGGTCTTAGATACGTATTTGCACCTCTGGTCAAGCAGACGAAAGCTGCTCCTCTCATTTCTACCAACCACAGTGATGATTACCGGTATTGGATACACAATGATGTTTAACCCAATAGACATTTCCTATGTTCTTCATTATGTTCTTTTCGGACTTCTCCTTGCAGTCGTTCTCATAGACTATCAAGACCTGTTGAAAGGAATACAGCCAACCACCATCCCCTTGCAGAAAGAGTCACTGACAACACCGATGATGCAGCAAACACCTGCCCCAAGCAGAAAAAAACCACTCTTTGCACGAACTGATACACCGGTTCCACAACCGATTCCTGCTGCAATTACCGACGGTTTTGGTGAATTCAAGAAGATATCAAATGACGTCCTGCAGAAAATGCAGGTCCTTTTAGACAACCTTGAACAAAAAACACACAGGATCGAACAACTGGAATCTCGGATCGCAGAACAAAAACAAAGCACTCCTCCTCAGACTCTTTCAGAGCAAACCAGTTACCCCTTAGTGTCAAATATGAATCATTCTAGTTACCAAAAAGACAAGGTTACTGCTCTTTCTTCAGAGGAAACCATCATTTTAAAAGAAAAAATTCAAAATCATCTTGTCATTGATGGAATGAATGATGTCGTTGCTGTCGTTCAAAGAGGGGTTTTCAAAGAAATAAGCAACTCGTTGGCTGGTTTTCTTGGGTATGAACGAACAGAGCTTTTACAGAAGAATTTTTTTGTGTTTATCGCTCCCCGTGGATTTGAGGATGCCCGGAAGTATTACCTGAATCGACTCAAAGGAATATGCTCAAATTCATTTCGGACAATTTTGCTTACAAAGGAAAAAACTGAAATATTGGTCGAAATTACCGTGACCCCGACCATATATAAAGGAGATCCTGCTGAATTTCTCTGCATAACCCAAGTGAAAAATGAACAATAATCGGTATTTTCTTTTTTAAAGACATATGATTTTGCTACCTTTTATTCAGTATCCTTTTAAACAGCCTCTCAGGGATGGACCCAAATATTTAATTACTACTGAACTATAATATAAAATACTAAAATAGGGGGTTATAAATAAAATGAAGAAAATAGCAATTCTGTTAATGGTAGGAATTCTTATAAGTAGTACCATTGGAGCTGTTGGCATACAAAGCAACGAGGAACACACTGCGTCATTAGCTGCGCATATCAACACACCATCGTATACAACGCGTCAGATAGACAGCGACGGTTATCTCCTCATTGAACTCTCAGATGTTTCAACATTTCAGACGACCGCAGGTCAACCGCAACTTCCAAAGATAATTCAAACCTTTGAGCTTCCTTTTGGGGCGACCGACATCCATGTCTCTCTTACTCCCCGTGATTTGACAACTCAACAGATTGACCAGCAAATACGGCCCGCTCCTCAAATGCTGCCTCTTACCCCTGAGTATCAAAGCCTGGCCGCGTATACCAGGTTGAAAGATGAACACGTCTATGCACTGACAACACCATATCCTGACACCTGGTTCACGTCATCAATCGGTGTTGGTCTGAATAAAGACAATAAACATGTGACGTTTGTGTCAGTTCATTATTATCCCATTCGATATACCCCTGCGACCGGGACTCTTCAAATCGCTAACAACGCAGATATCTCTGTTGACTACGTAGCACCAACTCACAACCCGTTCCCTCTGACAAGCGAGTATAACCTATTGATCATCGCACCTCAATCTTTTGCTGCAGCACTCCAACCACTTATTGATCATAAGAACAGCTATGGTATGATGACGGTCCTGAAAACGACAGAGGATATCTACAATGACTATACCGGTGTGGATAAACCAGAACAGATAAAATATGCGATTAAAGACGCCATTGAAACATGGGGTGTCGAGTATGTGTTGTTGGTCGGGGGGCTTAAGAACATGATTTTTGCCAAACCACGAGACAATGTCAACGAAGGCACCAAAGGATGGCATCTACCGGTTCGATACACCAATCTATTTGATAACCCGAAATTCCCCTTAGCATCAGAGAGCACTTTGCACGACCCTGGTGTTATCAGTGACCTTTACTATTCGGATATTTACGAAAACGGGGGTAATTTTTCCAGCTGGGATCCCAATGGTGATGGTGTGTTTGCTGCCTGGGGAAAACCTGGTGTTGAAAATGATACCGGCATTGATTTATACCCGGATGTCGCACTTGGCAGGCTTGCCTGCGTGAGCGTCTCTGAGGTAAAAACCGTAGTGAAGAAAATCATCACCTATGAGACAACAACCTATGGATCAGAATGGTTCAAGAAAATCACAGCCATCAGCGGGGATGGATTCCTAGATCAGGAGGATCTCAACATGCAATGGGACACTACCGGTCTGCCGACGGGAACGTATACGATTTATGCGCAGAGCAGTAATCCTTCCGCTGAATACGGACCTATCGAGACTATCAATGTGACGGTTGATAAAACAAAAGAAACCAACATCACCTTTAATCATGACGATCATCTGCGGATCAGTGATTTCCCTGGTGTGCCCATGGCTGAGATCGTGACCATCTCCGAAGGGAACATCTTAGGGAACACGGATTACACCTACACCCCTGCAGAGAACGAGGCGTATTGTAACGAGTTCTATTTCTGGGCAAACATTAGCTATGTTTCTGAGGTTCTCACCATCCGGGGGAAAAGCTATGACCCCGTACCCTACGGTAACCTCAGTAGCATTCATGTCTGGATAACAAACAGCGCAGATGAGATTATTTTCGAGGACTGGCGCAATGATACAGAGATGTACTACGAAGGGGAGTACACTACGGGTGAGAAGGTGTTGCTTGGACGAGGTGGTGCGATGTATTACATGCCTGAGGAGTTTGACCGCGACATCATTTGGGCGTCCAATGGACGATTAACCGGTCCGCCTGACGTTATTGATGCATGGACTGAGGGTGCTGGATTCGTGTTTATCTCCGGGCATGGGAGTCCGAACGTCTGGGCTGATCATTACCCTGGTGTTCCTGGGAATCGGCAGTATGGAAGCGTCGATGGATTATCAGTCACAACACTGCGTCCGTACCCACCGTTTTTCGAAATCCCTGTCTTCCCGATGGATACCATTCGTAATCAAGAGAAACTACCCATCGCGGTCATCGGGGGCTGTCATAACAGCCAGTTCAATGTCTCGATGATCTATGGGTTGCTCGATGGTATGATCTACATTTTCCCGAACTTCCCGAAACTATCCTTATGGTGTTATGGGACTCTTGTTCCTGAAGCGTTCAGCTGGAGATTGGTCAGGAACCCGCGTGGTGGCGCAATCGCTACCATGGGAAACACCGGGCTTGGGTATGGAATGCCTGGCATTGATCTTACCACCGGTGGTGGGGATGGCTGGATCACGATTGAGTTCTTCAAACAGTACGGGGCAGAAGGACGGGATATCCTTGGGCAAGCGTATCAGCAGTGTCTTACAACCTATAGCAATACCTTTGACATGACTGATCTTGCTGCTGGGCACCCGAAATCAGTTCAGCAGTGGGTCCTGCTGGGAGATCCTTCCTTGAAAATCGGTGGATATCCATAAACCACCCTCTTTCTTCTTTTTTCCTTTTTTATACATTCCAACTCGATTATTTTCTGTAAAAATATCGACAATAAACGAAGTTAATATAAGAAATATATATAACCCCTTGGTCCATATCTTATTTATGGAGGAATACTAGATGAGAAATAAAAAAATTATACCAATATTACTCGTAGGAATACTAATTAGTGTATCGTTTCTCTCCGGCTGTGTTCGGCCATGGGTCATTGATACACTCGGATGGGAACATATAAACCAAGAAGGAACCGCTGTCAGAATATGGGGGCGGCTCAAAGTCACAGAAAGCCCTGACAACTGGAACGAAGGATTTGTCTGGGACATCGAATCACACGACGACTGGCAAGATTACCAATATCGCGGTTGGGCAGACAACCACGGTGCCGTCGGGCTTTTCTCTCTTGAGATATCCAACCTCAGCCGCACCACAAAATATTACTATCGCGCCTATGGAGAATATCTCAAAGGCCAGAGTCAGTATGGTGTTGGTGGTGAAACCTATTTTATCCCTGGTGGACCACGGGTCGCCACGGAGAACGCCTCAAACATCGAACCGACCTCGGTAACTCTCAAAGGAAATCTATGGCATATGGGAGGAGCCGGATCCTGTGAAGTGTATTTCCTCTACGGGACCGATGAAAACTCTCTCAACATTCAGACCACTCCGCAAACCATGACCGTCATAGGATTATACGAAACCGAGCTGACCGGACTGACAACAAACACGACCTACTACTACAAGGCAGTTGCAGAGAACGATGCAGATACCTGGGCAGGTCTCATTTACACAGTTGCTCCCGGACGACCCGTGGTTGTGACACGCCAGCCTGCTGAAATAGGAAAGAACCATGCGGTTCTCAAAGGAGAGCTTTGGCACACCGGAGGGCCCTTAACCTGTAACGTTTGGTTTATCTACAGCGACACAAGCCCGAATCAACTCGATAAATCAACTGCACCACAGCTGTTGAATACCACCGGCCCCTTCCAAGCATATATCGGGAATCTCAGTGCGGCGACAAAATATTGGTACAGGACCGTCGCAGACAATGGAGAAGCACAAGCGTATGGTGACATCTATGAGTTCACCACAACCCCGACAGCACAGATAAAAACCACAGGGGCGCTAGGGAAACCATACAAACCTCTCACAGACACCATCCCTGATGACCTGCTCTCTCGAATACCGATGCGGTATCACAAGCTCCTAGAAAAACATCCCCTGTTGTTGAAAATCCTGCAGCATCCACGAATACAAACTCTCCTTCAGCAACTCGGATAATAACTCCATTTTTTTTTTTTCAAAATTGTTTCCTCAATCATAAAACAGTAACGTCTCCCAAAAACCATGACCGTTTTATATGACAAAATAAAAACTAGTAAAAGATAAAAAAATAAGAACCTCAAGTATCGATTCGTTCAATTTCGAACAAAAAACTCTTTTATATCCAGAAGAAAATTCTGTTTATATAGTGGATAATATGGAAGGGATCGTCATCGAGGAAAAGACCGTGTGCAGAGAGAGTTTTTCTCTGATACCATACGTTCTCCCAGACACACTCACGATCCTTTTCAATGAAATAAAATAACATACAATGGAGGAACAAAAATGAAAAATGGAAAAAGAAAAGTATGGGCTGTTCTCTACTGTGCGGTTCTCCTTGGAACATTGTTTTTCGGATCTGTAAATTCAGAAAAAGCAACTATATCATTTACCGAAAATCAACAAGAGTTTGCCTATTTGGATAGTTATCCCGAGAACCCGGGTCCTTTGATTCCAGATCGCCGATACGTCCTGTACGACGGACCTGCTCCGCTGACAAAAAACAGTGAAAACCCAGATGCCGGCACGAAAAGAGACGCAGGTAATGATTTCGGTCGAGCCACCCCGGTCTACCCTGGTGAATGCATTGATAACACCCCTGGCCGAGGCAGAACAGGCACCCTTACCTCCACAGATGTGCAGGATTGGTATTTCTTTTCAATATGCCAAGGACAGGAAGTCACTCTAACCCTGACACCACAATCCGGGTTTAACTTCGACTTGTACTTGATTGACAACAGCCAACTTGAACTCATATCATCAACCAACCCCGGCAGCGACCCTGAGATGATCAGCTATACCGCGACATATACTGGATTTCTCTACCTAAAGCTCCTCTACACAAGCGGGACAGGGACCGGAGGATATACCTTCTCAATCACCATGATTACACAAAATGATGCAGGAAGCGGGTATGACGCATCTGATGAGTTTGTCAGCGCTCTTCCTCTCACCCCTGGGAGTTACGCAGGGTACCTTGACAGAGATGACCCCTATGATTACTACAAATTCACCATCCAAGCCAACAAAGGGATTCACGTCACATTACAAATGAAAGACACAACCTCATTATCGGATTTCGATCTGACATTGTATTCACCAAGCGGCGCCTTGGTTTATGAAGAAAACAACTATTATGATGATGAACTGTTGTATCCAGCGTCAGAAACCGGGGAATGGCGGATTCGAGTTGATATATTCCCTGGTTGGGTTGATGTTCCCCAACCAACAGAATGGGACTATTACTCCTATGGTTCAGGGGCCTATCTGCTCACCTTTGACATACAAGACAGCGCAACAATCCCCTCGTCCATCCCCCAACCACAGATTACTCCTCTAGCACATACCTTTACTATAGCAAATGACCCACTGAGCAGTAAAGATGAGTATGGGTATCTTGCATCAATCCCTGCCTGTAACTATCGTAACGGAGAGATACGTTACCTTGCTCCAATAATCTACGAGGGAGACTCTACAGCGACAAACTACTATGGGACTGAAGGAGACCGAGGAACCGTGGATGACACGACACAGTACCTCATTGATGATTGGAATGCCTATCTCGCACACTTCGGGAAAACCCCTGTATCCTATAATGTCCCAGCTGACCCTGTCGCTGCAGCAGCCCAGATTGCAGAGAATAATTGGGCTTCCTCAGATACAGCTGTGGTCGCAGTGGATGGAAGTGGATATACCGATGAAGTCAAAACGATTCTCAAACGAACAAAAACACTCACCCGCATCATCGATGTCGATGAAATACCAAGCGATGACCCAAGACTAGCCACCGATTTAGGATACATGATGTTCCTTGGTCCGAAATGGTGCGCCCTTGATGTCAACGTCACAGGAATTACCGTGACAAGTGGAAGTTCAGCAGGAGCCTTACTGACACAGGTGTATCCGAAGTATATCGACGTAAGTAGCGATGATTGGCCGACTCCCTATGATGGGCCAGGCTATGCTGGCGATATCTACCATCCTGTCTCACGCATTGGTCTATGGTCCGCAAGCTCAGGTGTCACACCGGCTCAATTCGATTTACTTCGTGTCACAAAATATGCAGGAGATCGGTATCATGTTCGACTCAAAGATTCCGACTCTGTCCTTAGTGCAAAAATAACGACTACAGATCCCTCCGATTTATTAGTCTTCCTTATCGACCCCGCTGGGTATGTCCGCGCACCGGATATGCCTATCTGGAATGGCCCTGTAAACCCCATCCATGATTGGAATGGATTAGAGAACCCAGCGGTGAACCCCTGGCGATGCTGGAACCCAGACCCGCACACGGAATTCACAGCAGAAGTCTTACACCCGGAAGCCGGATGGTGGACGGTACTCGTCGTCCCACGCTACGCAACCGGTGCAGAGAAAATACGTTATACTCTCACTGTTGACCAACGAACCGTAAATGAAAAAAGAGCGGATGCCGAGGTCTCTGCAGCAAATGCTGCTGTTATCGCTTCTTTGAATCATGCGCCTCTTCTGTATGTGACAGAGAACTCGATTCCCGCTGCAACAACTGCTGCTTTTACCAACCTGGGGGTAAACAAGGTTATCTTTGTTGAACGAGGCGACATCGGCCAGATAACGTTCCCGTCAGGGGTGACGGTCCAGGCTGATTTAACCACGATGGAACAAATCGTTGATCACATTAAAAACTATGATGCATCAGAGAATTTCATCACCATCACCTCTCTAAAAACCGGGGCTGGGTTCTTTGCACCAGCGGCGTATCTTGCAGCGTATCATGGATCACCGGTCTTGCGTATAGAGGATGCTTCGGGAAATCCAGCGGCGATGGCTGATCGTATTGAAACTTGGCGTCTCTGGAATGGAGATTACTATCATGGTTCCCGTGCTCCAGCGCATCTTCCCGATGCAGATGAACCTGTTGAACAAAGTCCCATCGGATTGCTCAAATCAATGATTCAGTTCTTACGATCGCAGGACCCCTCAGTCCTCCCACCATTGGGGATGGATGCTGACCGGTACTGGCGTGCTGAGATGCATAACGAGACCCGTGATTGGATCGTTGGATACGGTTTAGATCTTGAGGGGCAGGAGGCATACTGTGTTGTTGCCCCAAGAACCGACATCTACCTACCATTACATTCTGTGCTGATTGGAAATAAGTCCTACGCAGGGCACATACCAGGAGATACGCCAGCATATTCCTCAGCAATCATTGTCCGTAATGTACTTTATCCTGCTCTCATCTTCGCAAACCCCAATCGAAACAGGACCACGACTCAACTGATGAATTACCCTGATGGGGAATCCTGGGCGTATAACAATGGGGAAACCGACGTCACCTATTCGAGTCGAACATTGAAAAAATGTTTCAGCTCCCATTTCAGAACTTTCGAAGGACATTGCCTGTGGGATGCGCATCTCCAGGAGATGAACAATGGTGTCAGTGCGTTCTATTACACCGGTCATGGCACCGGCGGCAGTGGTATCTCTGCTCAGTACTACCAGACGGAGCATTGTAACTATCCAGAACAGGTTTGGTGGGACGCCTGGCGGGGCTATAGCGGGTTTGATTTCTGGCGTATGCCACGGCAGAATGGTCTTTCCTGGTACAACCCAGAACCACCATCTCTGTATGACATCATCCAGTACGACCATGTTGACCGGCTCTTTCATAATCTGAAAAGCTGCGCGGTCTTCTATCAGTCCTGCTCAACAGGAGATGGGTATGGTCCGATGGTATATCTTGACCATGGTGCGGTCCTCTGGTATGGAAATGCTGGTTCAGGATTGCGGCCTGAGGCTGATTTACTAGACGACCGGTTCTTTGAAAGTGCGATGCTTCATGGAGAATCAATCGGCGAAGCCTACTCAAAAGAAGTCTGGCTGCATTATCGTGATTTCACCACACTTGACCCAGTTGCAATGTATGGTCCGTCCACCAAGCAAATCACCACTGTGCATTGCATCTACGGGGATCCGACTTTGGTGATCTTCAGCCCGGAATGGACCGAGCCAGTTCCAATCGATGTATGATCGCTTCATCCCCTTTTTTTTCTTTTTATTTAAAAAATAATTTTTTTTTTAAAGTGATTATCAGATGCCTGGTTTTTTGTTCTGCCGTGAACGCTTCACAACCTCAGAAATCCGTTTTTTCCTTGTTTTATCTGTTTTTGCGCTCTTCACCCAACCACAGTACATGTTTCTGTAACTATTCGCGAATCCTTGGAAATTGGTCCATGCGATGCCATCCGTCTTAAGCGCTTGTTTTAGATCTGATGGGATGCGTTCCTTTACCTTATTTGTATAGGCACTGTCCCATAACCCCTGTCTTTTCGCCTCTTCTATTTTATCTAATCCTGCCTGTGTCATTTTCCCTGAAAGAATCATTTTCTCTGCGTTTTCTTTGTTTATCTTCGACCAGACGCTTCGTGGTTTCCTTGGTGAATATTTCAAAATGAAACGTTCCTCATCGATTTTTTTTAATTTACTGTCTATCCAACCGAAACAGAGCGCCTCCTGGACAGCTTCGATGTGATTGAGGTATGTTTTCCCAGATTGTTTCTTATAATGGATCAGCCAGACTTCTGTTCGTACTTTATGATTCTCCTCAAGCCACAAGTGCCAGTCGTCTCTAGTATGAAATAACAGGGCGTCTTTCAGACTCATACTGTCGATATTTCCTCTTTTACATGAGAATATGTGTTTGTTTTTTTTAATGATTTCCGGTCCATGTAAGGGACTTTAGAGACGGTCTAGCATTCCTTGTCCGATGGAGGACTCTTATGTTTTCATCATCGTCTTTGATTCCAATGTGAGAGACAAAGGTTAATAACAAAGAAAAAATGTATCACTGGGATGATGAGTAAAAAACTGCTGGGTTTCTGTGGATATCGCTGTGATTTATGCCCTGCGTCTATAGAAAATATTGACAGACTCACCGATAGATCGACCCTTCGGAAGGGATGGAACCATTTTTTCGGGTTCGATGTCCCTGAGGAGAGGATTCTCTGTGTCGGTTGTGCTGGAATTGGGAATCATTTAGATACGGACTGTCCTGTTCGACCCTGTGCACTTCGCAATCATGTACAGGATTGTTCGTCCTGTGCGCTGTTTGAATCCTGTGGTACCTTACGTTTGCGTGCGGACATCCTTGATGGGGTAAAAAAGAATCATCATGGGGAAATCTCAAAGGAGGAGTATCAATTGTTCTTGCGTCCCTATGAAGGAAGGAATGAACTGGAAAAACAAAAAAAGAAGAGGAAATCGCATGGGGTATAAACGGAAATCATGGCAGGAAAAACTTGCTGACAAGAACAATCTTCCGAAGATTCTCAAACTGCAGAAAAATTTCCCCTGTTACAATGCGGTCCACAAGATGGGAGCACAGGTCGGCGATGCTGTTGTCTTGGTCAACCCCAGTGAAGTCGTCAGCCTTATGAAACAGGTCCCCAAAGGAACACTTATCACGCTCGTTGATATCTGCAAAATACTCGCTAAAAAGCATGGTGTCGATGCATGCTGTTCACTGACGGCCGGTATTTTTGTTATGACGGCAGCAAATGCAGCTGAAGAGGCGACATTCCAGGGAAAACCCCTTGGTATCCCCTACTGGCGGACTCTGAAGGCAGATGGTTCCTTAAACGAGAAATACCCGGGAGGGGCGCTAGCTCAGAAAAAACTACTTGAAGCGGAAGGATTTACCATATTGAAAAAAGGAAAACGATATGTCGTGGAAGATTTTGAGAACTATCGTGGAGCAGTGAGATGATGGATAAAGATGAATGTTGCCCGAAGTTTGACCCTGCCCCTTGGGATGGGAAGCTGTTTGAATGGAACCAGAAGAAATTCGTTAAGGATCATGTTACCACGTTTTTTTTCATACCTTTGAATTTCGGAGTTGTCATGAGACGGCTTGATGAAATACTACGGCAGTCATCAGCAAGCAGTCCTGACTGTGTCTGCTTATCAGAGCACACATCGAAATGGAACATGGATGTATACCTTGCGGTCGACAAGGAGATTCCCGGCGCTGAGAATCTGACATTGAACGGGAAGTTCCTCAGTAAAGTCTACGAAGGTCAGTTTCAGGAAACAGAGCGTTGGTGTAAGGATTTTGAGCAGTTCGCCGCAGAGAAAAATGTGAAGATAGCAAAATGGTACATGTGGTATACCACCTGTCCGAAATGCGCCAAGAAATACGGCAAAAACTACGTGGTGATCATAGCTGCAGTCACCTAGTTGTTCCTCATCGAGGCTATCATGAGACCGAAGGTTATCCTTCACAACTCCATCAGCCTTGATGGTTCCCTTACTTCTTTTGAACCAAACATGCAGCTGCATTATCAAATCGCTGGATGGTACAAACCTGACGTCCATCTCATTGGTTCAAACACTATCAAAGCAGGAATCGAATTATTTGGAGACGGTGTTCCTCCGGAGCGTCCCTCTGATTTTCAGAAACCAAAAAGAGACGTGAAGCTCCCGCTCTGGGTCATTATTGACTCAAGAGGAACACTTGAAGGCTTGTTGCATACCTGCAGGCGTTTCGAACTCTGCCGGGATGTCGTCGTGATCGTCTCAAAAAAGACATCGAAGCGGTATCTCCAGTATCTAGATAATCGACAGTATGATCATCATTGCGTCGGTACAAACTCAGTTGACCTCAAAGAGGCACTTTACCTTTTATCGAAAAAGTATCACGTAAAGAAGGTTTTGACAGATACTGGTAGGATCCTTGGAAATCTCCTGCTTAATCAAGGCTTGGTTGATGAGATAAGCTTGCTTGTTCACCCGGTGGTTGTTGGAAAGGCATCATATACCATATTTTCTGACATTGAAAAGAACCTGACTGTCTTTCTTGTGAAATGTAGACGAATGAAGCAGCATTATATCTGGTTAGTCTATCAAACAAAGGAGAGAGGTTCTGTCTAGGCGTTTTGGAAGGGTTTTTTTCGTCATGATTAAATAACATAATCATGATATTTCATGGTATGAAGAAATTTTTCTCAATTCTTCTTCTCGGTTCTCTCTCGGTGATGTTTGCAGAGGTTTTCTCTGGGGCATCAACACTTTGGTTTCTTGACCCCTGGGGGTTGATTGTCGTATTTCCTTTGTACCTTTCTCATGCAGTGTTTTTCTTTTCAGTAGCAGTTGTTTACAAGAGAACATCTCTTCGTCAGTTGTATTTTTTCGGCATGCTCTTTGGGTTATATGAAGCATTCATCACAAAGGTCCTCTGGTTCGGATATCCTGATTCGACAGGACCGATGGTCGGGTATTTTTTTGGTGTCGCATGGGGCGAGTTCCTGACATTGGTGTTCTTCTGGCATCCCATTATGTCGTTCATCGTTCCTGTGCTTGTCTATGAGTTGCTCAGCAGAGATGTGCTTCCGGGGCATCACCTGTTTTTAGAGAAAAACTGGAAAACGATTCTGCTGATCATTATTCTGATTGTGATGGGTGCGAGTTTTCAGAGCAACGGAGCCAGCTATGATGTGATTCGATCTGTTGGTTCTCTGGGGGGATCTCTGCTCATTGTCTTTGTGCTGCATGGTCTTTCAAAAGGAAAAACCCTTCAGTCACTTGTCCTTGGGAAAAAAACCATGACCTTTGTCTTTGTGTATCTCTTGGTTTTGTATGGTGTGACGACAGCGGTTATTTTCCCTGAGCGGTTGCCAACGACAATTATTTCATATCTCTTGATCTTCCTTTGGTATATTGTCTGTCTTTGTCTCCTGTGGGTCGATCGATTCCCGCCCTTGACTGTTGCTTTCAATGGCTCACTCTTTTCCCAGAAAGAAATCGGGGTTTTTGCAGTCCTTCTCGTATGCCTGACCATCGTCTGTAGTTTCTTCCAGCAGATAACCTATGGGGTTCTCCTTCTGATGTTCGTGTCTCTCATGGGAGTAGGAGTCATGGTTTTCTCCTGGTCTGTGCTTTCATTGGTCAAACACAGAATCTCCCGGGGGTCGGTATGAAGGCTTTGTGGTTTTTTCTACTTATAAACCAACCACTATCAGATCCCCCGTCGGAACAATCATACGGAACACTGTTTCATAAACCTCTAATGAGCCGCCTGATATAACATATGTATGGTGATACAAAAATGGAAATGGATTTAGAAGTAACCAACACGGAAAAGAAAATAAAAAAAGAAATGAAGCACTTCATGGCCCTCAACGTGATGAGCATCGCCTTTGGAGGGATTGCTATGGCTCTTGCGATTTCCTCTCTTACCGTGAATGCTCTCTCCCTGCTACAGACAACTGATTCGATACATTTGCTAAATGTGTTCTCAAACATCGGCATCAGTCTTGTTGTTGGGGTTCTTGCGCTGTGGTTTATCATCTCAACCGCTGAAGTACTGAGCAAATTCGAGGAAATACAAGAAGAGCAGAATGAGGAAAAAAACCATGATGGTGAGAAGCTTACCACTCGAATTATCCGTCTCATGGGTTTATACCGAGAAGAACGACCACAGATAAAGCGCATGATCCTTGTCAGTAAAATCGCTGGAATCTGCTTTCTTGCAAATGCGTTCATCCAGACTGTTCTTCTTGCTTTTAATGCGAGTTCAGGGTCTGTTGCACTAGCTCCCGCAATAGGAGGGATTCTTACGAGCCTTGTCATGGGTATTGTAGGTTTTTTCCTTCCTTTTTCTTTTCGTAAATACTCCGTCTGTTGGGATCAACGATTGCTGAAAAGCGGAGATGTTGAAACGAAAATCGCTTCCTTCATGGAGGACGGCTTGTGAACAACCGGAGAACCCAATACGAAATCTACTGGGAGATACTGACATATTGCAAGACGCCCCGGTTGATTACTCAAATAATCCAGCGCTGTAATCTCAACTCCAAGATCGGGCAGGAGTACCTGGATTTCCTTGTTTCAAAAGGGTATCTTACAAACACACAGGAGAAAGAAAAAGTATTGTATATCACTACATCAGCTGCCAAGGGTTATGTAGAGATTTTCATGAAGTTGTATCTTGAACTTTTCAAGAACACCCCGGAATTTAAACTATGAGATGTTCATTTAATATTTCTGTCACATGAGTAGTATTTTTTATTTGAATAATTGTCCATATCTGATTTTTTTGTATAAAATACAGAAATGTATATAAACAAAAACTGGTTTTTATTTACAGATTTGAAGAAGGTGGTGTAAAAAAAATGATAGAATGGCTCAATATTGTAGCTGGATTGATACTCTGTGTGAGTTTTTTAGATGCAGTTCCCAGCTTACAAAAATTTGCTAAATGGTTAGGCAGCTTTGATACAATTATCGGTATCATCATCATAATCTACGTGATATTCACGGGCACCTGGGGCATACAGGGTATCGTGGCGATACTTGCTGGTTTAATCATGATTGTGGGTATATTACCAGCCATACCAGCAATCGGAAAATCCTTAGAGAAATTCGCCAAATGGCTCGGTGGATTCCAAGGGATTATTGGAATTATCGTCCTGATAGTAGGAATACTTGGTGTATTAGGGATTATCATTTAAAATCCTTAGTCCACTTTTTTTCCTTTTTTTTTAAAAAAAACAGATGAGTTAGAGTATTCGTTCCAGTTTTCCTGCCAGTGGTGTGAGCAAGTTGATATGCTTTTTTTCCTCGTTTATCAGGAATTCCATGTGTTTGAAAAACTGATCAGGGTTGTTTCCTTTCCATAGGTTCTGTATGAATTCTTTGTCTGTGTACATGTGAAGTTTCGTATAGATATCTAAGGCGAGGTATTCGTTTTTTAATAGCTCGGTGAGGATTTCCTCATCCCATTTTCCTTTCAAATCGAATTCTTTTTGTGTCATGCCTGCGTGATCTTCGAGTGTTTTCGTCGTGACATCGTCGAAATTTGTGATGAGTTGGGTTAGGATTCCTTTGTGTTTTTCCGAATCATGCGAGAGCTGGAAAAGCACGGTTCTATAGGTATCCTTTTTTATGGTCATGTAGGCCTGCCATTGCATGATATTTTCAAATTGCGTCTCCAACCAATAGGCTTTTCCAAGCAGCGAGAGGAACTCGTCTCTGGTGTTTATTTTAAATTCGTTGCCGCTCATAGGTGATGTTATCTTGTATGTTGTTTTAAATCTCTCTGTTCGTTCTTATGAGGTATGATAAAAGGAATCTATTTAGTTGATATCAAATGTTATGGATGATCGCTTTCATATGTAGGTTTCAGTTGCATTTTTTTTCTGAGTTGGGGTAGTATGATAAGTTTTAAATACTAATCTATATTACCTAATAATAATTATTAAGTAAAACTGTATGTTACTTAAGGAGATAAGAAATATGGCCGCAGAAGTCGCAAGAAAATTAGTAGAAAAAGCAGGTATCGACGTAGAAAAACTCCTCGACCTCTTAATAAAAAACGCAGCAGCAGAGCTCACAACATACTACTATTATACAATCCTCCGGGCAAACCTCATCGGATTTGACGGAGAAGGACTCAAAGCAGTCGCAGAGGATGCCCGCATCGAAGATAGAAACCATTTCGAAGCACTCGTCCCCCGCATCTACGAACTTGGTGGAAAACTCCCGGACAACATGAAAACATTCCATGACAGGTCCGCCTGCCCACCCGCACAACTACCAAAAGACCCCACCAATGTCAAGAAAATCGTCGAAGTACTCCTCCATGCAGAACAATGCGCAGTACGAGGATACACGGAAATCTGCAATATGACCGCTGGAAAGGACCACCGAACCTATGACCTAGCCTTAGCCATCCTTAATGAAGAAATCGAACATGAGGCATGGTTCACCGAGTTTCTCGGCAGAGGCCCCTCAGGACATTTCCGAAGACCATCAGGAACAAACAGCCCCTTCGTCTCAAAATTCCTACAATAAAAACAACAAGGAATAAAACAGATTTACAAAAACTGGAGGATGAGAAATGGACGAAGAAAAAAAGGAATGCTACTCAATGCCGTTGATCGGCGATAATGCACCACAGTTCACCGCAAAAACCACCATGGGCGAAATCAAATTCCCAGATGATTACAAGGGGAAATGGGTCATCCTTTTCAGTCACCCTGCTGATTTTACCCCTGTCTGCACCACAGAGTTCATGACCTTTGCATCGATGCAACAGGACTTTAAGAAGCTGAACACAGAACTCATCGGACTTTCTATCGACAGCATCTATGCACACATCGCATGGTTACGCACTATCAAAGAGAAGATAGAATTCAAGGGAATGAAAAACATCGAAGTTACATTCCCCGTCATCGAGGACCTAAAAATGGATGTGGCAAAAAAATTCGGCATGCTGCAACCAAACGCATCAACCACACAAGCGGTCCGTGCAGTTTTTCTCATTGACCCACAAGCAAAGATACGGGCTATCCTGTACTATCCCTTGTCCAACGGTAGAAACATGGCAGAGATAAAACGCCTTCTCACCGCGATGCAGAAATCAGACAAAGATGGCATAGCCACCCCAGCGAACTGGCAACCCGGAGATGACGTCATCATCCCACCACCAGGGTCCTGTGGACTGGCAAAAGAACGCGTCGAAAAGAAAGAAGAAGGAAAATACTGCCTTGACTGGTTCATGTGTCTCAAAAAAGAGTCAAAAAAATAGAAGTACAGAGGGGCAGTCAAAGAAGCAGTGGATATTCCATTGCTTCAACACACTTTCTTTTTCTTTTTTTTCATAAACAATATTAAATATCAAAGGATAATCCTTCCTGATGACGATGGAACCGATGAAAATCAAATTCACCAACCAACGAATCGAAATTCTTGATTTCCTAAAAAACAATACCACACACCCCACGGTAGAACAAGTCTACGATGCTGTAAAAAAAAAGCTTACCAGAATCAGTAAAGCAACCGTATACCAAAACCTTAAATTCCTAGCGGAAAAAGGCTTCATACAAGAAGTGAACATCAAAGGCGTCTCCCGTTTTGAACCAAACCTCAAGTCTCATCATCATATGATCTGTCGGCAGTGCGGAAAAATCATTGATTTCGAATCAAGGGAACTGACCGAGTACTCACTCCACATAGGAAAAAAACTCAAAGATATAGAAATCGACGCCACCAACACCAATTTTTACGGGGTTTGTTCAACCTGTAAAAAAAACAATAGTTAAATAACAACCTTTGAAGGTAGTACATGATCGAAGACCTAGGCGCGGTTGGCAGTGCGTTTTTGTTAACAATGCTGGCTGGCCTTAGCACAGGGATTGGATCCCTTCTTGCGTATTTTATAAAAAAACCAAAGATGAGCTATCTGTCTTTCTCCCTTGGGCTCTCCGCAGGAGTCATGGTCTATGTCTCCTTTGTCGAACTATTGCCCCAGGCATTAAATACGCTTGGAGAACTACTTGCTATTTCTGCATTTTTCCTAGGAATTCTTTGTATAGGCCTTATTGATATGGTCATTCCGGAGAAGGAAAACCCTCATTCCTACAGTGGGCTTACTAACGAAACCAATAGCACCACGAACAAGACGTTACTGAGGACCGGAGTACTGACGGCACTAGCGATCGGGATACATAATTTTCCAGAAGGCCTTGCGACCTTTGGGACTGCTCTGAACAACCTGAACCTTGGGATTGTCATTGCCTTAGCGATAGCGATTCATAACATCCCTGAGGGCATCTCGGTGTCCATGCCCATCTATTATGCTACAAAGAGCAAAAAGAAAGCATTTACCTATTCCTTTCTCTCCGGTCTTGCTGAGCCTGCAGGAGCAGTCATTGGATTTCTGATACTTCTCCCCTTTCTCTCCGATGAGGTTTTATATTCACTCTTAGCGTTTGTCGGAGGGATCATGGTCTATATCTCCATTGATGAACTGCTTCCCATCGCACATCAATATGGACATGGACATACCGTTATCCTCGGCGTCATCCTTGGTATGTTTGTTATGGCACTCAGTCTGATGTTCCTATAAGAAAACAACAGCCTCTTGATTTCCCTATGTGTATTACGAAATTCAAATTTTTTTTTCTTTCTTGTCAATTGTCTCCATGAAAAGGAAATCATTTAATAAGACTCTTTCTTATTTCAAGAATATCGCAGTTGATGCTATGGACATCCAAATAGAAGATAAAATATCTGTCATCGTCACCCTCTGTTTATTGTTCGTCTGGTACTTCACCCTTTTTCAGTTTAACTATCCCCTGGGAAGTCTGCTGATTCTTTGGGTTGGAATGATTATACTAACAATTCTCTATTTCCTGGTCTACCGAAAGAAAAAACGTGATATGAGAGTGTTAAAAATGCGGTTTTTCATCTCCGCGGTTCCTATCTATTCTGCACTTCTGTTCTATGTGTATATCCTGCTGAATGGAACACAGGTGTCCGGTGTCTTTCGCCTGATGCCCTTAGGGATTATCGGAACAATGCTTCTTCTCAATGCAGGCGTCGTCTATTATTATTCTCAGAGACAGACCCCGTAGCGCTGTAAAGACAGATTAAACGGACATTTTTATAAAACGCCTGCTCATCAACTGACAAAGTATCATTTTTTTTTTTTTTTTTTTTTTTTTGTTGAGCACAACACAGTCTTTTATACGCCGGTCTTTGAATGGTTGTAACTCTCTTTTATGAAAAAGAGTACTTTCTTAAGGTCAGATGTCTCATCAAGAGGTATTTGTGGCCATCCCTTCATTGTTCTTGATGATGCCTGAAAGGGTTTCACTAGGAATTCTTTTGAAAGCCTCATTTTGTCTTGTTCACTTGCTTTGGTAAGAACCACCCCGTCTGTGACCAGAAATGCAAATAATTTCTCATTATGTTTATAGCAAGGACAACCGTACATTTTTCTGGTTGTCACATCAGGCCAGCTGAGCACTTCTTTTTCCAATTTCACTCTGATGTTTCTCATTTTTTCTTCATTGTAATATTGCATATGAACAAGGTATGAGCAATGAAACTAATAAAGAAACGCCTTCCCTCAGATTATCTATTATGACTTCTCAATCTGACTGACAATCTTCTGAGCCCATTGCTTGGCTTTCTCAGGTTTCATCTGATCTTTTTCACCATCAAGCTTCGCCCACTTTTCAGGGATCTTCCCAGGCAATGAAACCAACGAAGCAGGCTTAAGGTTATACTTGTTCATTAATGGTTGTAAGAATTTTTCCACTGCCTTATCCGGGTCTTCTATCGCCGTTCCACTTGACAGGAATACGAACAAACGTTTGTCACGGAGCGCTTTTTGCTTCAGGACTTTCCTCCAGCGTCGATACACGGTAAACATCCTGACACCCGTACCTAGAACGACAGTATCGTATGCGGTGACGTCAGGGATGTCAGACGCAAGATTTCGTATCTCAACAGCCAGTCCGTTCGCTATGAGCGTCTCCCCAATAACCTTGGCGTATTCCTCGGTAGCCCCCCCTTTCGTAAAATAGGCTACAAGTGTCTTATTTGTCATTATCTCTCCAAGTCAGCAACAATTCCTACGGGTTTAAGAACATTGTTATGAAACAAAAGAAATGAAAAAAAAAAAAAATACGCCGTTGGGGTTACGTGCCAAGACTTCAGAGCCCCTCAAGGTAGACGACGTGAAGACCTATCAAAAATTTCTTCCGGTGGCCCGCTTGCTAGAGGCCTCAAAGTACCTTCATTATTGTGTCAAATAAAAAAAAAAACTGCAGGGAACGCATCGGCATGGTTTTCCTTAGGGACAAAAAAAGGAAAAAAAAAGGTGGAGTTAGAATCCCATGAGATATCGAAGGAGAGGGAATGCCTGTGGAAACCGTTCAAGCAATTTCGTAAGGAACCAATACTGTTCGATGTTTTGACTAAGCGGTGTGCTAAGGGTGACTGGGATCATGCCGTAATCACTACTATTATCCTTATTAAGGATAGTGATATTTCCTTGAAACTCTGCGTTCTTCTCGTTAGGTACAACCACATACACATGAACGGTCACTGGTCCCTGTACCGGGGTGAGATTCCCACCGGACGACAGACTGAACGTCCACGTCCCCCAGGTCAGAGTATTATTCACGGTCCAGTTCAGCAGCGAGTCGTTATCCCCGATGTTCGTCACCTGGAAACTGCCATGAACAGTGCCCCCTGGTTTGATGTTTGACCAGGAGAGGCTCCCGTTGCATTCGAGGTCAGGGCGATGCGGGGGTGGTGGTGGCGGTGGCTGATACGGTGGTATGTATTGGGTGCGGTAGACTTCGTCGTACAGCCAAGGATAGGGGTTGATGTAAGTCCAGACGATTTGTTTGTCTGGCGTGACCTCGATGAAAACCCCGTTCCATCCGGAGCAGATGAAAGTATTGCCGTTGAGCATCCTCTGAGAACCGCCAAAGCCATCGGAAAAAAGTTCATCTGGTAGCATATACTGCCAGGTAAGATCATCAGGGCCATAGGTGCCCCCCGGCGGAAGATAGTATTCGCCCGTGTCGTTGTCGACATCGGGGATGATTTCATCGACGCTTGAGCGAGCCCCCCCTGGACGAGTATTCCCATTAGAAAAGACAAGGATATGTCCTGCACCGGGAAGACCTGGTTTGACCCAGCAACATTGATGTTGGAAGTAAAGTTTTTTATCACCTGCGTCTCCTCGGTCGTATGTTTGAGGATTACCCCAGCGGTAGAGCAGATCGCCACCATGGCCGTAGATGCCTCCTTCGTGGCTTGCGGCTTCTTCCGTTGTGGTGCTATGGTCGATGATCCAAACCTCATCAAAGTTGTGGGCGCTGATGAGGATTTGGTCGAACTGTGGATTATAATCCACGGAGTTGAAATACGGCCAGCCCGGACTCCAGTATTGGTCGAAGTTGATGTTGGCAAGCTCAGGATGCTGACTTACATCGCCGTAGTTGTCTTTGCTAGCGTCGAAATCCTGGATAAGATGGTCCCAGACATGCCATTCCCAGACGATGTCGCCGCTGGTTGGCCCTGTCTGATGGATTTGAAGGAGCATATTTGGGTAGAATTGGGTGCCGAAGGAGTTGGGGTCGCGTCCTGCCTGGATGGCTTGAGCGCGTGATTTGATTTCTTGCATGATAATGAGAATGTCACCGTTGGGAAGGGGTACAATGTCATGAGTGGCGTAGCTGCTGTCTCGTGTGTAATGGTACTCCCAGAGGATCGTGCCGTCATAGGCGATTTTTTGGACTCCACCTCGCCCTGAGTTGATGGCAAGGTAGATAGAGCCGTTATCCCCCATATAGGAGTCATATAACGGATAATAGGTACTCTGCCAGGTATGGTTGACGGCGCCGGTTTCGTTGATGAGATAGGTTGTCGTCGAATGCCACGGGGTGTAAAGGAAGTGCCCTTCCTTACGATCGAGTG
Organism: uncultured Thermoplasmatales archaeon; assembly: GCA_964467345.1. Classification (GTDB taxonomy): domain Archaea; phylum Thermoplasmatota; class E2; order DHVEG-1; family DHVEG-1; genus SM1-50. The sequence goes on from CAYXPY010000005.1 coordinate 65,281, forward strand.
GCACAGGTGGTATCAGATTTTCTTGTTTCTCTGAAAGAGCACCGGTATTGAAAAGAGTCACCGTGAAAAAGACAGCGATAACCAGCACCATGATTTTGATGTTATTCTTTTTCATGTTTCATCCTCATTTGATAGTTTCGAATGGGACGGAGGTGTCATATTCTCTCCAGTCGTCCTCGGATATAAACGCTGGCTGTGGTATAGGAATCCCCCTTGATGTAGTAAGGTCTGCTATGCTATATAAAAATATGCCTGATTTTTCATAAAAAACCATGATATTAAAATCAAAATTTAAGGAAAGAATGTGGTCTCTTGTCGATTATTCCCTGTAGAAATTATATGACCTAGGATTTCTGGACCCCTACGTTCAGAGAAATGAATATTTGACGGAAAAAGCTTCCAGTGGATCGCTTATTCGAGGTTCGCTGCTACCCAATTAAAGAACATGGACATGGTTTTCCGTATAAGAAAAAAAATGGGGTTCAATACCCCAGCAGATGTCGTAGGAGTGAAAATCCATGAAAGAATCGCTCGATTAACCACGAAAGAATCAAGTGATTGGATGGGGCTGTTAAACTGGCTGAGGTCGTTAAAGTGACCGGGATGTCGACGTAGTCGGAGACGTTGTCCCTGTTCTCGACGCGGAGGGTTCCATTAAACATCTGGTTTTCCTCGTTTGGGACTACGACGTACACCTGCACAGTGAAAGGCCCTACCCAGGGCAAGAGGTTTTCTCCAGACGCAGGGATAAACGTCCAAGTCCCCCAGGTGATGGTGTTGTTAATAGTCCAGTTCAACCGCGTGTCATTATCCCCTTCGTTCAGTACTTGGAAGCTGCCATGTACGGTTGTCCCTGGTTTGATATTTGACCAGGAAAGACTCCCTTCACATTCGAGATCAGGAGATGGCAACGGGGGTGGCGGGGGTGGCGGTGGTGGTGGCACATACGGTGGTATGTATTGGGTACGGTAGACTTGATCGTGGAGGTACGGGTAGGGGTTGTCATATGTCCAGACGATTTGTTTGTCCGGTGTGACCTCGATGAAAACCCCATTCCATCCAGAGCAGATAAGGGTGTTGTTATTAAGCATTCGTTGGGCACCGCCAAAATAGTAGGAATAGAGGTTCTGCGGCAGCATATACTGCCAGCAGAGATCATCCGGGCCATAGGTCCCCCCCGGTGGAAGATAGTATTCACCAGTGTCGTTGTCTACATCAGGAGTGAACTCATCGACGCTTGAGAGAGGACCTCCGGGTCTGGTTACGCCGTTGGAGAAGACAAGGATGTTACCTGCGCCGGGGAGACCAGGTTTGATCCAGCAGCTTTGATGTTGGAAGTAGAGTTTTTTATCGCTAGCGCCTACTCCTTGATTGTATGTTTGTGGGTTGCCCCAGCGGTAGAGCAGATCGCCACCATGGCCGTAGATTCCGCCTTCGTGGCTTGCGGCTTCTTCCGTTGTCGTGCTATGGTCGATAATCCAGACCTCATCGAAGTTATGGGCGCTGATGAGAATCTGGTCGAACTTGGGGTTGTAATCCACAGAGGTGAAATAGGGCCAGCCGGTGACCCAAGGTTGATCAAAGTTGATATCGGCAAGCTCAGGATGCTCGCTCACAACGCCGTAGTTATCTTTGCTAGCGTCAAAATCCTGGATGAGGTGGTCCCAGACGTGCCATTCCCAGACAATGTCGCCGCTGGTTGGTCCTGTCTGATTGACTTGAATGAGCATATTTGGAAAGAATTGAGTGCCGACCGTGTTGGGGTCGCGTCCTGCCTGTACGGCTTGGGCATGTGATTTAATTTCTTGCATGATGATGATGAAATCACCGTTGGGGAGGATGGTAATGTCATGGGTGGCGTGACTGCTGTCTCGTGTGTAACGGTAATCCCAGAGGATTGTGCCGTCATAGGCGATTTTTTGTACTCCACCTCGGCCTGATTGAATGGTGAGGTAGATCGAGCCGTTCTCTCCCATGTAAGAGTCATATAAGGGGTAATAGGTACTCTGCCAGGTGTGGTTGACGGCGCCGGTTTCGTTGATGAGATAGGTCGTCGTCGAATGATAGGGGGTGTAGAGGAAGTGACCTTCCTTATGATCAAGCGGCAGGGGTGGCATCCGGTTCTCTATATTCTGTGAAAACGCTCCGGAATTGAAAAGAGTCGCTGTGAAAAACACAGCGGTTACCAGCACCACGATTTTTACATAATTCTTCTGGCTCATGTTTCATCCTCATTTGAAATTTTACACGGGGAGGATATTTTGTGTTTTACCCCGTCGCCAACATGCACGAACGCTGGCTTTAGTACTAGAATCCTCCTTAACGAAGTAAGGCTCCCTAGGCTATATAATAATATGCCTGATTTTTCATTCAACACCATGATATTACTGACTACCTCGGACTTTTTATGTCGCTATTACTCTATTTACTGGATTATTTCTATGAGGAGTTTCTCCATAAAGACCCAAAGTCAGTATGGGTAGCTCATCGCTTCAAGATGGAGAGGATAAGAACTTGTGTGCCCCGGGCAATCTTGGTCGCATCGCCGACCGTCGTGGTCACCTGAATCCCGCCAAAACCGAAGAACATGCTGGTCTGGATTGTCTTCGTCTCTCCGACAGCGATGTCGAAAGTCCCATTTAGGGTATAGTTCATCCGATGCAGGATACCGCCCTGGACATAGACTTGCCATGGGACATTGGTCGCGTTTACAGTCCCGTTGTTGGTGATCTTCACATGCAAGCCAAGACCACCTGTGACCGTAAATGAGAGTTCGGGTGTCCCTGACTCTGGTGCGAATTTTATGATCAACACGTCACCGTTATAGTACCCAGCGGATGACCCAGCGATGATATAACCGCCGTCATTTGTCTGCTGTGCACCGGTGAACGGCGTGGGAATTGTGATGTTCCATGCCTCGTTCCCGGCACCGTCGGTCTTGATGAGCCCGTAGCCGGTCGTGATGTAGCCGCCATCGGTGGTCTGTTTCGCAGAGTAGCCAAAGAACGTTGCATCATTCAGAAACGGGGTATTCCGCCATGTTTCATTGCCGTTTGCATCGGTCTTTAACAAACACCCCATGTAATTCATCGCTCCTGCGATGATGAATCCGCCGTCGCCTGTCTGTTGCACCGAGTTGCCATAGTTCTTTAACCCGACGCGTATGTGACCAGTGGTTCCTTCGAATTTTTTCTCCCAGACCATGATTCCGTTGGCGTCTGTTTTGATAAGCCAGATTTTTCCCCAGTCCGTGTCGTAGTTGCAATCAGACATCCCTGTGAGAATATACCCACCGTCTGAGGTCTCTTGGACCATGTGACCTTCTTCATCCATGTCGCTTACCCCGAAAGTTCTCATCCATTGAATGGATCCATCTGAGTATGTCTTCAAGAGGTACATGTTTGGAGAGCCGTCGGTGCTTGAGTTGCCACCACCAGTCGCGATGTATCCACCGTCGCTAGTCTGTCGAACGCAGAAGCACCATGAGAAGTTCAGACCAGCGTAGGTCCGGTTCCATTCCTCATGTCCCTGGGAATCTGTTTTGATGAGTACCGTCGAAGAAATGAATCCCTGATTCATTCGAGGAAACGGTTGCACTTCCCCTGAGGTAAGTTTTGTGGCATTAAAGAACGTACAGCCGAGGATGTATCCACCGTCAGTAGTCTGCTGTAAGGACCATATCTTACCTGAAACCGACGGAAGAGAATAGTAATCAAACGTCTTGTTCCAATCCATGGATCCCTTAGAATCGGTCTTGATCAACCATGGATTCCATAAAGCGATACCGAAGGATTTTGCGTACCCTCCAATGATGAATCCCCCATCGTTGGTCTGCTGCACGTCATACGCGGCATCATCAATGAAAGGATTTCCAAACGTCTTATTCCATTCCTCCACAGGAGGAATCCCTCCGAGTATTTTTGGTTGATGCTCAGAAAGGGTCAAATGTGGATTCGAACTACCACAGATACACGAGGTGACACTCATACCAAGACACAAGACAAGCAGTCCTACGACGACGCTTTTTTTAATAACTTCTCTAGTCATGAAATCAAACTCCCTTAAACATTATAATATCAGGCAGATTAATTTAAATGTTTGCAATCAATAAAAATAAGAGATAGAATGCATTGGCACGGTTTTTTCTCCTGTTGAATAGGAATTAAGTGCTCCCGTCGGGATTTAGGCTCCACGGGTATAAATCCCACAAAAAACAATGCATATATATAAGGTAAAAGTTGCCAAATAGAGTAAGGTAAAACGTATGGATACGTACAAGGTTTTTCCAGAATTACCATTACAGAGAAAAGGGATTATCTCCGAAAAGTTCATCAGCTTAGGCATCAAATTCTTCTGGAATGCCTGTAAGTATGTGCACGATTTACCTTACGGATATCATTCTACTACAGAAGATATTTTGATTCTCTTCAAAGAAGGATTTGGTTCGTGTACGACAAAACATGCGGTTATCGCAACTCTGGGGGAAGAACTCAACATTCCTGTTTACAAGATGATTGGAATATATGCAATGACTGAAGACATCGTCACCGGTACGAATCAGATCCTTGAAAAATATCACCTACCATATTTACCGATGATTCATTGTTTCCTCATCTATGACTCATATAAGGTTGATTTGACTGATGGGAACAACAACGGGAAGAACCGATCGATTGAAGAATTTTTTTTCACCGAAAAAGTCATTCCTAACTTCTCTGAAAAAGATGAATATCTTCTCTACAGAAAAGCCTTGAAAAACCACATACTTATCCGAAAAGAGATGGAAGGAATTACGATGAATGACGTACTACATGCTCGAAGTGAAGGTATTACATTATTGCGATCTAAAGTTACATCACCTCTTACCAGAAGGTAATACCCCAAAATCGTAACGTCATGATAATACCTATAATAATGATAATGAGGCCAAATGCCCTTTGCATCCATTTCCCCGCAGTAACATACTTGTTCCCTAGTTTTCCTCGAATACTGCTTGTGACAGCACACAAGGGAATGATCGGAATCCCATGACCAAGACCAAAGACAAATAAAAGCAAACCACCACTCAGTATCGATATTTTTTGTGAGAGCGTGAGGATAAACACAGGCATCATAAGGGACAGAGCGCAAGGTGCCCACCCAATCGAAAACAAAATCCCTAAAAAGAATGCTCCAAGATATATTGATTTTTTACTTAACCTTAAAAACAAGCTCTGTCCTTTCTCCATTACTTCAGAACTGTTTTTGGTTTGTCCTCTAAAGCGGATTATTTCCTTAATAGGTTTGAAAACATTAATCCCAAGTATAATCAGGATCATTCCTGCTACGAGGTAGAACAAAGCTGATGCTTCAATAAAGATACTTACTGATGAAAGGAGAAGACCAAAAATAAAAAAAACAAAAGCCATACCAAGAGTAAACACAACGCCAATCCAAAAACCTTGCAGAGAATACGTCTTCGTTGAATTTTTTTCATCTTGTTTTTGCAGTGAACCAACATAAGAAATCATAGCGGCAAGAAGAGCAATCGAACAAGGAGATAATGCAGTTAATATGCCAAGCCCAAAGATACCAAGAAACGTTAATTCATTCGTATACGTTCTTCCCCTAAAATCCTCCCATTTCCCCTCAAAAATTTCTGATACATCATGGAGGAGAGAATCAGCAGTTTGAATACCATCAATCTTTCCTCTACCAATGCAGTATACATGATAAACACCAACAATATGTTGAGACGTATCAATGAAAACAATCGAAGGATTTGAAAAAGCCCCTTCAACGGTAAAATAGGGATAATATAAACTTGTAATTGAGTAGGGACTATAATCTTCAACCCAATGCCAGCTAACCTGGACATCAAAATCTCGTTCTGCTATCGTTTTACCATCTTCTGAATACGGATTCATTCTTTTATTAACAGTAATAACCGTAACATTCTGATATGATTGTGACAGTTTTTCAAGTTCAACGATTTGCCCTTTCATCTCCTCCAGACATTCGATGCACAGGGGGGTTTCCAGACCAGTTATATGCAGAAGAACAACATTCCCTTTGTAATCACTTAGATTAAAAGTATTTCCCTCTACATCAGTTGCAGTGAAATCATATGCTGGTCTGATTTCAAAGCGTTCACTCTCAAATAAAGAAGGAAGAAAAAACAACCCGACTAACAATACAAGAAAAACAATACTGCCAACAACCATCCATTTCTTCATTTTTTTCATCCTTTCTTATTGATTGATTCTGTGATAATAAATCGCATCTTTAATCCACGTTTCCAGCTCTGAATCATTCACGGTCATGTCCTGTGGTGCTTCCCAGGTATGCCAACCGATTTTTATCTCGCCATTGTCCTTAACATAGGTGAATAAACCGGTGAGAGCAATATACCCTGGAGGACCATTTGGATCATACAGGTACACCTCATTTGCTTTCTGAAGAATATCACCAGAAGCATCATAGACTGCATCCAAATCATACAACGTTAAATATTCTTCATATTTTTCCCCAAAACTGATTACACGCTCCGACTGGTCAGCACAACTAATACACCCTGTTCTATGAACAACAAACAATGCCGGTTTACTTTTCAACGAATCAACAATCCAGTCAAGGTGTGCTACCAACTGTCCACTTAAAGGGTTGCCTTGTGGAAAATCTATCCAAAAATGATTAGACCCAGATCCAATTGAATGCACAGGCGAATACTGTTCCAACCAATTGTCAGTTCCATTTGAAGAATTATTACTAGTACAACCGCCAAAGATAAGAAAAAAAATAATCGCAAAAACAATAGCCATCAAAGCTTTCAATTTCATATCCTATCACCTCTTAATTTTTTTAACGACGTTTTCAATTTGTTCATCATCCAGTGGAAAACCATTTTCCTTTTTGATGCCCAACTCGGTTATCACAATATGTTTATCAATAGAAAAACCAGCATGTTCTAAGGTCTTCCTTGCGCACGAAACTGGACAACCATCAATCACAACAATTTTTTTTGCAGCCTTCGTCGACTCAACAATACCACTGATATGCCCTCCGATGCCTGCAAGACAATACATCTTTCCATAACCTTGATTTGTGAGTTGCTTTGCTGCTTCATTGGCGATTTGTCCAACGTTTGATCCCCCAGAACATGGGAAAATCAAAACTTCGGTAGGCCGACATAAACATTTATCCTTATTCATTTCCCAACCTCTTTTTTATTTGAATCTAGAAGTATAAAAACAGCCTTACGAATTAATTCCTCTGGAATCTCTTCGTAAGTTATCCCCTCGTATTGGATTGTCCTGCAATAAGTCTCGTTTCCTGTGAGACAAGTGCACGAAGAACAGTAATTTTCGTCTTTTTTAGCGTTTGAGAGGATTTGTTCAAGAGGTCGATCATTAACTAGAACCATATTTGATTGCTGGATGTCTTTTTCTGATAATTTTGTTTCTTTGAATATTATATCCACACCTTTAGGTTTTAATTCTTTTTTCAGCTTCGTAATAAATTGATTAAGTGTTTTTCCTGTCTTCGAACATCGGATACAAGTTCCTTTCTCGATATCCAGATGCCGCCATTCAATATGCAAAGCTCTCATAATTGATACCTACCGAGGGCAACATTTCATATTATTTTTCATCAATTCTTTATAATCACCGAGGACATCATGAACCCAGCAGTCATCATTACCTGCACTTTCACGGAACACAAGAGCCATAATATACGCAAGTTCTTTGACTGTTGCACCAGCTTCTAATGCCCCCTTGAAATGTTTCCGGACACACGGTGCTGAGCGACCCTTAATCGCAAGGGCAAAACAGATGAACTGATAGGTTTTCTCATCGATCATTCGTTTCTTTTTATAAAGCTCATCGATGTTGTCAAGTTCTGTTACAAACTCAGGAAACCATTCAGCCACTAATCGCATCATTATTTTCCCCCTTTCTGCAATAATTTTTTTATGTCATCAGGACTCGGGATCCGACCTACGATCTTTGCTTCACCATCGATAAAAACCGCTGGAGTCATCATGACACCTCGGTTGATGATCTCTTCAATATCTTCTACTTTGACAATTTCTGCCTGTACACCAAGTTCCTCAACTGCCTTCCGCACGTTTTTTTCCGTTGTCTTACATTTTGGACAACCAGTCCCTAATATCTCGATTTTCATGTAGATCACCTTATCCACCAATCATTCCATACACAAAACCAACCAGAGCCGCAATCACAATTACTAATGTAAAATACACCAATGCTTTTTTCACACCCATGACTCTTGTAATGACCACCATGTTCGGCAGACTCAACGAAGGACCAGCGAGCAATAACGCAAGAGCAGGACCGCCACCCATAATCCCTGCGCTATACCCAAACAAGTTCCCAACGATGGCAACTTCTAAAAGAGTCGGCATATACAAAATAGCACCAATCACCGATGCAAGGAAGCATGATACAATATCATTACCACCAATATAGGGTGCCACAGCAACACCAAGAGCCGTAGAGGGATCAGCACCAGGCATAAAATACGCAGCGACACCACCAATTAGCCCAACAATAAAAACACCAACAAGAAGAATCGGAAAAATCTTCTTAACAAGACACCATGTTTCGTAACCCCAGTTTTTAACCTCATCACGAGTATAATAAAAAATAAGAATAACTGAAACAGCAAGTGTTAAAACATAAACAATCGCAAGTTTTGGAATCCAAGGAATATAACTACTACTCGCTGCTCCAATAAGAAGAATCAACACAAGCAATACTAAAAACAACAATGAAATCCAAATAGGGCGACTACTTTTCTCCTCACCTTGTTGAACAGCAAAAATATCTTTATCATCTTTCTTTTTTTCAGCTTCTTCTTTTCTAAAAATAAAAGCCATTAACAAACCAATAACAACTGACATCAGAATAGCAGCAACTGCTCTTGCAAGACCAATATTATAGCCAAGGACCTGAGCAGTCAGAACAATTGCAAGAATGTTTATTGCAGGTCCTGAGAACAGAAAAGCAGATGCTGGACCAATGCCAGCACCACGTTTATGGATGCTCGTAAACAAAGGTAGGATGGTGCAACTGCAAACTGCAAGGATGGTTCCAGAAAGAGCTGCAACAGGATAAGAAATATATTTTTTTGTTTGTGAACCAAAATATTTCAACACTGATTGTTTTGAAACAAATACTGCGATGGCACCAGCGATAAAAAATGCAGGGATTAAACAGGTTAATACGTGTGCAGAGAGATATTCACTTAACGCTTGTAATCCTGCTACAATAATATCAATTATTTCCATAGTATCATTCCTTGAATTTGTTTGCGATATCTATCAGCTTAAAAACGTCTTTATCAGCAATGCTGAGCAGAATACGTGTTCCATCTTTTCGTTCATTGACAAGCCCTGCATGTTTGAGGATTTTAAGATGGAGAGAAACATTTGGTTGGGATTTACCAGTATAAGGAATGACCTCACAGATACACTTTTCCTCATCTTTGATACACTCGAGGATTTTCAGTCGGGTTGGATCTGCTAAAGCTTTGAATATTTCTATTTCATTCATCATATTGTATAAGTTTATTTAAATATTTAAATATTCTCATTAAAAATATTATTATAATAATTTTTCGGGTACGAATCCCCCTTTTTTCGGCAACAGAAGAAAAATCAATTTTTGTCAATTTTTTTTGTCGTTTCTACAGGAGAAAAAATGAATGAAGTGCTCCCGTCGGGAATACGTGCCAATACTTCAGAGCCCCCTAGGGTGGGAGAAGTGAAGAACTGGCAGAAAATCCCTGTGGGGAAATGATTGCTAGAGGTTCAATGCCCCATACTAGAGACTAGATTAAAAACTGTCATAATTCGTGATTTTTTTCAGGTTAAAACCCAATTATTTACAATTTTATTGGTTGATAGTAATGAATCAATACGTTTTTTCAATGTCTGTGTTGATAAATTTTATCGTGGTGTTCAAACGCATCGAAAATGATGTTATTCGCTTGAACACGGAATAAAAGAACGTAGCTGCCAAGATGGACACGTTTGAAGTCACTCAGGGGTCTCCGAAGGTTTTTGAAATGTTGAATGGAGACAGAATCTAAAGAAGCGATCTGCACTATTTTCTTCTCAACCATTTCAAACATCGTTTTATCTTTTCTTTTCAAAATCACCAATGTTTTCCTCAGATCCTCAGAGATGATAATGTGGTAGCTCATAGCTCCTTAAACCATTGTTTCAATTGATCCGGTTTCATTGGTTTGGAGAATTTTCCTTTTCGTATCTCACCTACTTTTTTCACAAACTCTTTTTTTATCGGGAGTTCATCGACAGGATGCCAATCTATCTGTTCGCAGAATTTTTCTTCATCCTTTGTGAGTTCCCCTGTTTTCATATATTTCTCAAAAAGATATCGTTTAAGGAGTTCTTCTCTGCCGATTTCAGACCAATTTATCCAAGAGAATCGAGAGAGTCTTTCTTTAAATGTTTTATCAACGGATATTGTGATGCAGGCCATGTTATAGTTCTCCTTTTGCATGTAATTTTTCCAAGAGCTCCAGTCTTCTTTTTAGCCCTTTTTTTAATACTTCAGGCCAGTTGATATCCGATTTGGAATCAAGTTTTTTCTTCAAATCATCTGAAATGGAAAACGTCATTCTCACCATAGTACATCATCTCATGCAAATGCATGTATATATGTATATGCATGAGACTATTTAAATATTCCTGTTAAAGAAAAAGTAACCTGATACTCTCGTCGGAGATGCTAGAGGTTCAATGCTCCCAGAGGGTCTGAAAAAATGATCATTTTTTCTCCTGTTGGACAAGAAGTAAGTGCTCCCGTCGGGAATACTCGCTAAGACTTCAATTCTCCCGTGGGTGGGGGAAGTGAAGGACTGGTATAAAATCTCCAAGTGAGCACTATCGCTAGATGTTAACATCCCCACTAATGCTCACGTCAGGATTTGGTATCCATAAGTAAAAATCTCATAATATTGATAATTTTTTCAAAATACAGATTTTCTAGAATTTCTATAGATATAAATTATCATAAAGTCTGTTGATGAGATTTTATCAGACAACTTGAAGACCGCAAGAAAAATATGCAGTTAATATTGTTTAGTTTAATTCTTCGATTAAAATTTCTGGAGGTTCGTTATTTATACATAATCGCTTCCAGAGAGAATAATTCAACATATTCCAGAAAGTCCATGCTTTCGTTGGATCTGATGATTGCATCTTGTACATCTGTTTTTTATCAATTATTTTTGAGGCAGGCGAAATTAAAGGCTCAAGGGTTCCTCCTTTTTCTGCCCAGAATTTACCACTAATTACAAAACCACTTTTTGGTCGAGTAACAATAAAATTGGGTATATCTAGTTGACGTGCAACATGGCGCAATATATTTTTGGGTTCTTTGAGTTTCTTGTCCCAAGAGATAGAATGTGCATAATTTAAAGCATATGTATAGGGATAAAATAGAATTTTTTCTTGGCTTTCACCAAGCTTAGACCAATTTAATTGTGTAATCGAATCATCACCGAGTAGGTATGATACAGAGATGATGTCGTACAGTGAACGATTTTTAAATTCTTTCATGATGTTCCAATGTCCTTGGATAATTTCTTCTTTCCTTACATTAAAATATTGCGATGACCAATCTGGGTCTCCATGGGAATCGATAAGTTGAATGACATTATCTGAGGTTCGTATTGGAAATATTTTTTTCTCGATTTTATTGATTCGATGCAGTCCTATGCCTGTCTTTATGGATGCATACTTTATTTTCTGGTAAAAAAATTGAAGTTTCAATATTTGATTAATTTTTTCGCTGTGAAAAAGATAGTATTGTTGAGCATCGCCAAAGATACCATCTGCACCATATCCTGAGATAATAATATCTTTACCTTTTGGAATCCCTTTTTTAAAAAGTAAATAAAGCATAGCAGATTGGAGGTGACCAAGAGGTTCTTCTGCTTTTGATATCCCTTCAATTATGGCTAGCAGATATTCGTTTGTAGAACCTGAATAGTAATTGTTTGTTATTTGAAATGCTTCAGCAGCAGTTTGAGAATAATCTCTTTCAATATTCTTTTTTAGATTTTCAAATGGATATCCGGTTGAATATGAAGTGTTAATGCTATAATTTCGTTGACAAAGTTTGAATAGAATTGATGAATCAAGTCCACCGCTGAACAAAACTGCAAGTCGTTCTTTTTTTTGCGGTAATTTTTTAAGCGAATCCTCTATTAAATTTATTACATTCTTTGCATCAATATCCGGTGAATGTACATTCTGTTTAGTAATTGAAAATGGATTGTATTGTATTTCATTTAATATTTTCCATTTTCCACTGATTAATTTAATTAATAATTTGCAGCCTGTGGTTAGTTGGTTAATATTTTTATATAACGTTTTTGGTGGCATAACGTAGCGATAGATAAAAAACTCTGGCAAAGCTGAAGTATTTTCTATAATTGGAACACCTGCCTTCCTAAGCATTGATAGATGTGATGAACAGAAAAGCTCCCCTTGATGGTTGATATGATAATAAATGGGCCGTCCAGATGTAAGTGGTTTATCAACAGCTAGAGTTCCCTTGTTTTTTTGATAAGTGATTTGTGAAAAAATAATATCGCATATATTAAAAGATGGAATAAGTGGAGATTCAAGGATGGTGAAACCATCTGGTTCTGAAATAAATTTTGATAAAAAATTGTCTATGATGACTGTGGCTTTAAATGAATGAATGTTGAATTCCTCGACTTTCGTGGATTTAAAGTTTTGTGATATTCCTTCTTTTGTGATAGCCAGTAAAAACATCGTTTTATCTAGTAAACAGATTTATGGTTTTCTATAAAAATGTATTTCATTATGAAACGCGGGATTTTTTTTGTGCCCAATCAATGGTATCTGTCACGGTCTCTTCCATAGTATATTGGGGAATATATCCGATTGTCGAGGCTCGACTTGTGTCAAAAGTCCTATTTGTCCCGAGAGTCCTGATCTGATGACGAGTAATGGGTGGTTCTCGTCCGGTAGGTAGCCAAGCTGTCTCGGCAAAGGTTGCAAGAACGAGAGCAGTCGAAAGCGATAATGTTCTTGTTGGTGGTGGAATTGAAAGCGCTGATGCTATTGTTTCAATGTATGCTTGGACTGTGCAATCGAAACTTTTAACGTTAATTGCCTGACCCTTTGCTTTGGTTTGTTCGGCGGCATGACGCAGGCAGGTTGCCACGTCTCGTACATCAACGATAGAAATCGTAGTCTGTGGTGTATTTACATAGAAAAAGTGTCCTTGTTGAAGAGTTCGGATGAATTGTGACGTTTTATAGTTGCGTGGACCAGTGATCCAAGGGGCTCGAATAGCGGTAACATGCATATTATACGTCTTACCGTAATGCCAGAGAAGTTGTTCTGCGAGGTATTTGCTTTTTCCATACTTCGTTTTCGGTATAGTCGCGTGTTCTTCTTTGAGAACAGGAATTTGTGGGAAACCATAGATTGAGGTAGTGCTCATTAAAATAAAATTGCGAACGCCGGATTGGGTGCTTGCTTCAAGGAGGTTCTTTGTACCTTTTGTGTTGACTGTATAAAATGAACGAAGGTATCGTTGTTCATGGGGTAGCGCCGCTATGTGAAAAACAGCATCGTTTCCTTTGCAGGCCGTGGATAGTAAAGATATATCAGAAAGATCGCCGGTTATTAGAGAAATAGGTTTTCCTTTGAGATACGTAAGATTACTTGTTGGACGGACCAGAACATTTACTGTATAGTCGTTGTTCATAAGTTCATCAACAAGGTGACTCCCTACAAATCCAGATCCTCCAGTTACTAAAGCACGCATTTCATTTCAACCTAGTATTTACTTTAAGAATAATATATGATTTATTCTCATTTTAACATATGGTACGATAGACTTCAGATTCACATAGAATTTCGATAGAATTCCTTCGTTATGTTAGTTTTAGACATCAACAGGATTAAAAAATAAGGGTTAAAATCCCTCTGGAGGACTGCTTGCTAGAGGTTCAACGCTCCCGGAGGGTCCGAAAAAAACACCGTTTTTTCTCCTGTTGGACGAGTATAAAGTGCTCCCGTCGGGATTTGAACCCGAGTCGAAGCCTCGAGAGGGCTTCATGAT
>CAYXPY010000006.1:0-76841 GCA_964467345.1 uncultured Thermoplasmatales archaeon
AAGGGAAAAAGTCTGGACAGTTTGTTATGAATATCGGATATTTAAAAATTTAACCGATACCGATATATAGCTACTACTACATATCGGTAAAACATGAATAGTGCCGATACCGATATTATCATCAATGAATCATTATTAAGAAACATAAATGAAAAAAAACGACGACTAGACAGTCTCAGACCACTCCCAAAAGATGCTGCACAAAGACTCCTCGAAGATCTAAGAATTCGACATACATATCACTCAGATGCCATCGAAGGAAACACCTTGACATTACAAGAAACAAAACTGGTTTTAGAAGAAGGAATAACCATCGGAGGAAAGCCATTAAAAGACCATATCGAAGCACGAAATGACGCAGACGCATTCGATTTCATCGTACAACTCGTTCAACAAAAAAAACCATTCTCCCCGGAGAACATTCAACAAATTCATGAAATCGTTACCAAAGGCTTGTTAAAAGACGCTGGAAAATATCGAACAGGAAATGTCAGAATCACGGGATCATCAATCACTCCACCAAGTTACACAAAAATCATTCCTCTTATGGACGATTATATTCATACCATTAAAAAACTCCAGTTTCATCCACTTAAAAAAGCAGCATTCATCCATTATCAACTGGTCTGGATCCACCCGTTTTTCGATGGAAACGGCAGAGTTGCAAGATTGGCGATGAACCTATTCTTTATGCAGCAAGGATATCCTCCTGTTGTCCTCAAAAAAGAGAAACGAAAAATCTACTATCATGCACTTCGTCAAGCAGATAAAGGAAATTTATCACCTTTTACCGAGTTTATCTCAAAAGCTATGAATGAATCATTACAACTATACCTCTCTGTATTTATCGATGAGGAACATCTTATTCCTCTGAAAGAACTCGCACAACAATCACCCTACTCACAAGAATACCTTAGCTTAAGAGCCAGGCAGGGGAAACTCGATGCCGTCAAACTCGAAAAAGTCTGGTACTCATCAAAAAGAGCTCTAAAAGAATATATTAAAAAATAGAACACACCAAACAAATCTCTTCACATCTAAAAGAATAGAAAACCAAGGACTCATTTTTTCCCCTCTACATTGGAAGCAAATCGGAGTATCCTTTTCTTTATGGTTTTTACCGGTAAAATGGGCTGTCAAATCTCTTCCCCAGCGCTATTTTTACCAGGTTCTTTTTTAAAAAGTATCATTCTTTCAAGATTAAATTTTATTTGATCTTCTTAAAATGTCTCAAAAAAAGTAATCTAATGTTTTGCTAAAGCACGCAACGTTTTTTTGTGACCTTGTGCGATTTTTACGATCTCCCGAAACTCCTCTTCAGCAATTTTTTTCCTTGTTTCTTCTGAGATTTTATCTTCTAAATGCTTTGATTTTGCCATGTTTGATCCACTCTTTGATTTCCTTTTTGGTATAATAATTTTCTCGTATCCCTAACATTATCTTCACGTTACTTTCTTTATCCGGAATTCTAAATCGTTCTCCATTTGTAACGACGAATTTTTTTGTCGTAAGGAAAGCGGTTCGTTTATTCCCGCTCTCAAAAGCATGCATCCGAGTCAGTTCAAAAAGTAATAGAGCAGCTTTATCATACAAATCTCCAGCAACTGCTTTTGTTGCATCTATAGCTTTTTGTATATATGACACACTAATTGTTTTGGCTTGATCGTGTTTACTTCTTCGAAACATCTCGATAGCAATCGTATTATTGAACTGAATTTCTTCAACAGAAGGATAGATAACTTCGGCCATTCAATAGATGAAAGAGCAAGAAGACTATAATATTTGTGTCTGTATCACAGGTTTTTACCGGACAAAAAAGCTTGTTTCTACCGGTAAGATAGTCTATTACCTCTTCTCCCCAGCGCTCTTTTGCTTTTTTTCCAAAAGATACCCCTCATGGAAGGAAAAAGTTATTTGAGCTCATATGTACCACCATATTCATCTCTTTCTTCAGTTCTCCTTATTGGTGACTGGAAACGATTGAAAAGAAGAGTAATTCTATAGGTTTCGTTTTTTGAAAATGATTTCTGTAATTATGTTTTCAAACCAAGTTTTTCAACAAGATAATTTTGAAACGTGTGATATAACTCCGCCTTGATCCCACCCTTTATCTGAATATCAACCGCATGAGCCTTCTCCCTGTGTATCTTCATAATTTTTACAATAACAATACTGCGCATTGCTTCCTTTGATGTAGCTGTCACCTCTATTGATTTTCTTATCTCGACACCAGAGGGGATCCAACTGATATCATCAATAGTTTTCCTCAGATCAGAATCATCCTGTGAACGATAGACGATTTTCTTGTCAATAACAGTTTTTGTGAGATTTTTAAACTTTGCTTTTGCCAATCCTCGTAACACGAGTTCTGCTGTCGGAACAAGATCAAAACCTTCTTCGACGAGTCCATTACCAGTAATCTTTGTGATACACTTCGAAAAAATATTGGACGCCGGTATCTTTTTTTGTTCGACATTTAAATCAAAGCGGACATGAAGATTCCAAAGAATCTTCTCACCAGATGATACGTGTTTTTTACCTTTTGTTCCTTTTGAAGGATGTGTCGCGTCAATCCAATTCATGACCTCTGAAGGGCTTTGCACCCAAGGCGGTTGTGTAAAATCATGATTTTGTTTCGCCATAACTCCTTCCTCTATGTCACATTGTCATAACTATTTCTTAATACTATCTATTAATAGGTGTATTTTCTTTAAATGTATTACGAATGTGATTACGAGGCGGTCTTTGAAAACGTCTCATAATAACATATTTTTTACCGGTAAAATAGGTTTTTAAAACTCCTCCCTAGTGCTTTCGTTCTTTTTTTTCTGAGATCTACCAACAAGTATAAATTTTATATATGACTCTTCTCTATTTTCGAAAACCTAGGAATACAACATATGATCAATCCAAGAGAATATGGAAGTCCACCGTTCATTGTCGCAGTCATTCATGGAGGCCCTGGAGCCGCTGGTCAAATGCGACCGGTGGCACAAGAACTCTCTCAATTCTATGGTACTCTCGAACCACTGCAGACCTCAATGTCTCTTGAAGGACAAATAAATGAACTACATAGTCTTTTGAAAAAACATGAGACAAAACCCATGACGCTCATTGGTCATTCATGGGGCGCCTGGCTTATTTTTCTCTATGCATCACAGTATCCTTCATCAGTCAACAAAATAATATTAGTGAGCAGTGGTCCTTTTGAAGAACACTATGCCGCTCAGATAATGACCACCAGACTCAACCGTCTCAACGAAAAGGAAAAAATACAGTTCAATATGCTCATTGATGGTTTAAAGAATCCATATGAACAGGATAAAACAAAATTTTTTACTGACTTAGGACGGTTGTTTTTTAAAACCGATTCCTTCAACTCGTTACAACATACTGATGAAGAGATAGATTACCGATATGATATCTTTGAAGGCGTCTGGAGCGAAGCTGAAAAACTGAGAAGAAATGGAACATTATTAGAAATGGGAAAACAGATATGTTGTCCTGTTATAGCCATTCATGGGGATTATGATCCCCATCCAGCAACAGGTATTGAAGAACCATTATCACGTATTGTTAAAGATTTCAGATTCATTCTTTTAAAAAAATGCGGGCATTACCCTTGGATGGAACGAGACGCAAAAAACAAATTCTATAAAATTATTTATTATGAATTGCAGTGAACTTTGAAATCTCAATACTTATGTTTTTTTTTTTTTTTTAATATTTTCCCCTCCTTTTTTTTCCTCAAATTTTATTAAAAAAATGGGTTGTGCCAAGATATGTCGAGGGGAAGTGGGAAAGGTAATTTTTTCATACATTGGCACAACATAAAGTCTGGGCGAAGATGAAGAAGAGAAAAATAGAGGCAAAGGTTTCTTTCTCTTCTCATGTTCTCATAGGGGGCGTGGTTCTTTTTATTGATCTGATTCTTCGAAGGGTATGAACTCTTGTGGGCATCTTCCGGGACCATGTCTGAACCCATGACCACCCATCCTGTTCCACCCGATATCAATGACGTTTTCAAAACCGAATTCATCCTCAATGATGCCGCTGATTTCATCCCAGCTGTATCCTTCGTCCCTGAGTTCCTTCTGCCGGTTCAGGATCGTGAGTCGTTGCTCGGTGCGTGCGATTTCATTTTCCAACCGTGTATCAAGCACGCCAAACTCGTCAAGTTTCTCTTGCAACACCGTCCTCATCTCCCAAGGGGTTGTGTTTTGTTCTCTGAGGCTTGTCATGAGGTCTTGGAGCTCTGTTTGTTGCTCATCTGTCAACTCAGACCCAAATGGTCCGGGTCCCATCATCTCATTTCTCCCCTCAAATGGTTTTTGAGGGAAGGTGTCGGTTTCCGCATCGTTTGTTGTCTCGTCGTCTTGTCCTGTGGCAAATGCTGCTCCGATGGTTGCGATAAGCAGACCAACAAGCAGTCCACCGATGAGCTTTTTGTGTGTTTTATTCATTTTGTTACCTCCGTTTTTTTTCACAAGTCGACGATGGTAAAATGATTTTATATGTATTTTTTACAAATTAATACCGATTTCTTCCCAAATTATTCCCAAATGAGAATGAAAAGAAAAAAAATTAGAGGAATTTATTGACCTCTATTTCTTTTGTTGCAATATCTCCGTTGTAGTCATAGGCAACGACTTTGATGATATGTTTGCCTATGGTCTTTTGCGTCCATGTCCAGTTGTAGGGTTGTGTGGTTACTGTCGCTTGCAAGACTCCGTCGATGTAGAACTCTATTTTTTCTGCGTCTCCTGGTTGTTCCCATCCACCCGGGATGTATGCTGAGACGTCAATGGGACCGATGATTTGTGTTCTTTTGAACGGTATTATCCTTTCATTATTTCTGTACAGCGCTTTGAGAGGTTTAGTTATCTCAACTTCGATGGTTGATGGTGTCAATGAGCAGTTTAACCAGAGGGTCGAATTCTCAAACGCATCATGGCGATATGGGTCATAATATTCATAACCTGTTTCTCTGACGTAGACGTATAACTCCCCTGGTGCGATAGCTATGGTATAATACCCTGAGTCGTTTGACTGGGTTTCCCTTCCGTATTCATGGCCGGTCGTGACGTCAAACCACTCGACGTCAATGCGTGCATGGTTTAACGGCTCGCCTGTCTCTTTGTCTGTCACATATCCACAAACGACAGCATTTTCGACAGGGCGTTCGTATAATGAGACGTTTACCCAGATCGTCTCGTATTCATCAATCGAGAAACCTTGGATATATTCTGTGAAATACCCTTGTTTTTCCATATCAAGACTGATGTTGCCTGCGGCGACGTGTATTTCGTAATACCCATTGATGTCTGATGTTGTTTGATTCTGGTAATATTGTTGTTCGGTTGCTTGCCAGAACAGACTGACATTTGCCATCTCTAGTGGGTTTGTTGTTTCCTGGTCTGTAATATAGCCTTTTATGAATGCGGTCTCCGGTGGACGTTCGTACAGCGAGATGTTGGTCCATCTGGTCTGATTCTCCTGCATCTGATATGGTCCTACTTGCCGTTGACAATATCCCTCTGCCGAGACGGTCACCCGCAGTCGAATCGCAGGAGTGCTGATTGCGTAGAAGCCGGTTTGGTTTGTCGTCGTTTGATTTTCGTAATACTCATAGTCATTGATCCGTCCTCGTACATTGACAATTGCGTTTTCAATCGGAATGGTGGTAGCAGCATCGGTGATGTACCCACAGATGATGGAGGTCTCATTATACATCATTGGCGCAGTCATCGTCTCATCGTTGTTTGGTGTGGTCTGTGGAACCACCGTACTGTCTGTCTCAGAATGTAGATGTGTTGTCAGCATCATGATTGGGAGTTCTCCTTCGTATCCATCGTAGATTGTTGGTTGCTGTCGTGGGCTGCGCGGCTCTGCGTAGACAAACGCCTCTTCAGCGGTGATGATGTTGTCTTGGTTTGTATCTGCGTATCCGCGTAATCCATCGATGAGATAGGGTCCGAAGCCTCCAGAAAAGGAAACCTCATCTTCGCAGGATGCCATGAGCACCACCCGGTTCTGTCCGCGGACGTCCTCACCAAATCCCCTCACCCAGTTCTGGACAGCAAGTTCATTGTGACGTGGAGAGTGATAAGCAGTAGTTGTGAATAGCCAGTTTGGTGGGTCATTGAAACCACCCGCATAGCAGCTATCCACGATCAGGCAGACGCCTTTGGATTCCAACCGGTTGAGTAACACATTCAGTTCGTCATCATAAATAACAAGTTTTTCATAGGCAAAACCCCAGTAACTCACCAATGCCTCATCTGTTCCGTCCGCCTCGTCTTTTGGTGGGATATCGATCCCTAAGGGAAATCCATGGGTGGTGAGATAGACAAGAGAGTAATCGTTCTTATCTTCCATCCTGTCGAGCCATCGAAACCCTGAGATGATGTTTGTCACTGTCGCTTCCTCGCCTTTGATGACCTTTATGTGATCCTCCTGCCACCACTCTGACTGCAGCAGCAATGCATAGAGGTCATCGACTTCTAAAAGCATGTCCGGGCGGTCTTGTTGCGGGTCATCAGCATATACCCCGACTGCAACAAGCAACGCCCAATACTCGGTGTCATCAGAAGTGTTCTCTGCGGTCGATATGATGTTTTGCAGTGGGAGAATACCTGCAGCAAGTAAAATGAAGACAACAGCATAGCTTTTCCTTAATTTAAACAATAATGTTTTATTCATCGTTCTGCCCCCTATCAAGGAAGAAATAAAGAACTGATTGTTTAAGTAATTTATTCCCAAATCATGCCCAAATCTAAACAAACGTATTAAAGAAGACTATGAATTCCTCTACCAAAAGGTCTCTGGCATGGACTCGTTGAAAAACGTCCTGTATTGGCTTATCGCCAATTCGCTGGGTGGGTTTAATCGAGGTCGGATTCTTTCGGAACTTTTTCAAAAACCGCAGAACGCAAATGAGCTGTCAAAGAACCTTGGAATCGAATATAAAACCATACGGTACCATCTGAAGGTTTTGGAGGATAATGGTATTCTTATGTCGGTTGGTGGAGGGTATGGTAAAACCTACTTCCCGACAGAGAGTTTGGAACGCAATAAGCAATATTTTGTAGAGATTTGGGATAAAATTGGGAAAAAATCAAATAAAGAAAAGGAACCATAGAATAAGGTGAAGAGTCGTATGAATGAAGCTCCGATAAAGGAAGAAAAATTTCCGACATACAATACAAAAGCACTAGGACTCCTCTTGGTATTGGTTATCGGCGGTGTTGTCTTAGGTTTGATACTATCTACTATATTTGTCACGGAGACAAACGAAAAGATAAAAAAATTTAGTGATGAATTCGGTGGGTATGCCCCACCCCCTGGTTTCCCTGAGCTTCGGGTCACGCCCCTTACCCTTGCCGAAGTCTTTCTACCGACACTTGGTGTGATTGCTGTCTGCATCAGTATCTTTCTTTTAATCGGCCTGATAGCGGTGTATTTCAAGATCTTTGCGAAAACAAAATCGAAGTACATCGCGGGGTTACTGTTCTTTTTGGTCCCCTTGTTTATTCAATCGATTTTTTCTGTGTCCACCTTGCGGTCCTTGTTTGTGGCACCAGCGCTTCCGTTCGGCCCCGGTATCCGTGAAAGTATTGGATTTGGATGGGGTGGTTTAGGGCAGATTATTGTCATCGTCTCCATTTTCGAAAGCATCGGGTTGAGTATATTATTATATCTGAGCAACGAATAATCCGTTTAGCTAATACTTAGCGATGTACGATAAAAATGTACTTCAGCGTCATTTTTTTCCGATAACTATAAAAAAACTTCGTTCTTTTCCCCGCTCTGGAGGTATTTTAAATGAAACTAAGAAGTTATGGAATTGTGGCAATAAGTGTGTTAATCATGCTGGGTTCGTGTTTCACGGCGTCAGCCATGAGTATTTCGGATGGAACGAATGATATCTGGCATTGGACAAACACGGGAACCGCATGGTCATGGAGCGGAAATATCGGAAATAAACCAAACATAGACATAACAGAAATCTCCTATGAGGTCAATAATGACAAAATCACATTAAAAATGGAGGTCGCAGGTTCTATCCAATCATCAGAAAAAATCACCTATTGGGTTTACTACAACAGCACTGATACAACATATTGGCTCTCGTATTCGAACGGAACTGGTCTTGGATACGCAATGAACCAAGTAAATATGGATATCAGATATTCAGAGAATGTCTCGGTTTCTGGTGATACAATGAGTGTTGTTCTTGATGTTATCGGTGATACCACGGCGGTTACTCTCTGGGGCTGGGCTGCTGAGTATACTGATTATGAAAATCAAGCCACAAATGAATGGTGGGGTGACTGGGCTCCCAATGAAAAATTCGGCTATGATACCGGGGATGATGGAACCGATGATGACGATGGTACCGACGGCACTGACGATGGCACTGACGATGGCACAGATGATGAAACTGATGATGGCAATGGCACAGGAACCCCTGGGTTCGAACTTATCTTTGTTGTCGCAGCAGTCGCAGTCGCGTTGATCCTTCTCAGAAAACGACGATAAACAAAACGTCATTTTCTTTTTCTCTTTTTTTTTCTCAAAAACATTCTTTTAACACAGAGTCATATCGGGTGTCTATGGCAACTCAAATCAAACACATCGATACGATCTTTCAGTTACTAAAAAAACAAATGGCTCCCTATGGGACACCGATTGTCTCAAAAAAGAAACACGGCATCCCAGAAACCCCGTTTGTCACCTTAATCTCCTGTATCCTGAGCCTACGGACCAAAGACGAAGTCACCGCCCAAGCGTCACACCGGTTACTCACCAAGCATCACACTCCGCAGGACCTCATCAAATTGACCGACAAACAAATTGAAGCCTATATCTACCCCGTGGGTTTCTACAAGACCAAGGCGAAGAGAATCAAGGAAATCTCACAAACACTTCTTGACACATACCAAGGAAACGTCCCGGACACAATGGAAGGCCTCCTCAGCCTCAAAGGAGTCGGCAGGAAAACAGCAAACATCGTCATGGTCTATGGTCATAAGAAACATGGATACCTCCCTATAGACACCCATTGCCATCGGATCCCAAACAGACTCGGATGGATACAGACCAAGACACCTGAGGAGACCGAACAAGAATTACTCAAAATCCTGCCCTCAGAATACTGGGATGATTTCAATGATTTGTTTGTCAGATTCGGACAAACGATTTGCGTACCGGTCTCACCATTCTGCAGCCGCTGTTCTCTCCAACGCTACTGTAAAAAAGTAACTGTGAAAACAAGCAGATGAAGAGATCTTATTTCTTTGCTTGTATGAATCGTTCTATCTCCGGAACCGTGATATGCCGATCGGTCGTCATCAAATCCACAAGTTTGTCCTTCTCAGCCCAATTCTCATAGTATTTCTTCTGCACAGTGTTCAACTTAAAGATGATCCCTTTGCTTTCCGCAAGTTCCTTGAGCTGATGTTCTGTGAGTTCATTTAACAGTTCTTTCTTGATTGACATAGGTATCCCATCTCAACAACCCATAAACAAAAACCCGCATTTATCTGTTTCGTTTCAAACGAAATTTTTTTGCCCATGCGATGACATCGAACCGATTAGTTTATTAATAGGATAAGTAATTCCAATTCTACTAAGTGGAATGGGATGCAGGATGGAGAGAAAGCAGTTATTTCTCCAGAGATGTTAAAACCTCTCATTATCAGGTCACTTCGGAGAAGTAGCGTGCGAAAAAAGATAGCAGATTACCTGTTTGAGATTAGCCCAAGTGGCAGTTACACCTCGGAGATCGCCTATAACGTCAAGACCACTCCAACAAACGTCATTGGGGCGATCCGTGGGATGAATTCCCGGTACCGTGATGATGAATCACTCATGAGCCTGAATATCGTCGAGCAGATCGAGGGAGGCAAACATCGGGATATTAAATTGTATCGTCTGACTGATTTCGGTAAGGAAATCGTCGAAGGCCTGCGGGACAACAAGAAGCGGTACTAATCATCGTCTTTTGTTCTTCTTTTAGAGCGAAACTGATAAAATAAGGCGCTGCGTTATCCTCCAATTGGGAGTCAGATGACTTATGGCTGAAGTGAACATAAAAGAACTACTCTCCACCTATGATACAAAAAACCTCACGATTGCGACCGTCTGTTCTCATTCCAGTCTTCAGATTTTTCATGGCGCAAAAAAAGAAGGATTTAAAACACTGGGGATCTCGGTTGGTGAGGTAAAGAAATTCTATGATGCGTTTCCCCTTGGAAAACCTGATGAGTTTTTCATAGTGGACAATTACAAGGACATCGCCAAATACGCAGAGGAACTGCGAAAGAAAAACGTCCTGGTGATACCCCATGGTTCGTTTGTCGAATACCTCGGCCCGAAGAATTTTCTAAACCTTGAGGTACCCACGTTCGGTAATCGTCATGTCCTGATGTGGGAGTCAGACCGGGAGAAAGAACGGGTCTGGCTTGAGGGAGCAGGCATCACCATGCCTAAGGAGATTAAAGACCCCCGCAACATCGAAAAACCAGTCATCGTCAAATACCATGGTGCGAAAGGAGGGAAAGGGTTCTTCATCGCAAAAACATTCGCAGAGTTCTCCAAACGAGTGAAGCACGATAAACCATACACCATCCAGGAATTCGTGATGGGGACCCGGTACTATCTGCATTATTTCTATTCACCTATCCAGGATAACGCCTATAAGCTTTCGAAAGGAAGCCTACAGATGCTTTCCATGGACCGCCGAGACGAGACCACCATCGATGAGGTCCAGCGCCTTGGCTCTATCGCGGAGCTTGAGGAGCTTGGGATTCATCCGACGTTCGTCGTCACCGGCAACATCCCAATCGTGATGCGCGAATCACTCCTCCCTCAGGTCTTCAAGATGGGAGAAGCGGTCGTGGAAAAATCCCTAGAGCTGTTCGGCGGCATCATCGGACCATTCTGCCTTGAGACCGTGGTGACTGAAGATTTGGAATTCAAGGTCTTTGAGATCTCCGCTCGAATCGTCGCAGGAACCAACCCCTACATCGGAGGTTCATCGTATTCTGAGCTGATACAACCGGATCTATCGACGGGTCGAAGGATTGCTCAAGAGGTCCACTATGCGACAAAGCACAACAAACTTGAAGAGATCCTCAGCTGAGGAACACGCATGTTGACCCTGGTATTGGCAGAATCTGAGCTTGAGCCAATACCTGTCGAACTGCACCGTCATCCCGCGGTGATTGCCCATGCCAGACAACGGAAAAAACAACCATGGCAGATTCTTCTTGATTCTAACTACGACCATGCTGCAATGACTCCTCTTTCTGAGGGGCGCAGACGCGGACGGCCTGATATCACCCATCTGTTTTTACTCACAGCCCTGGAATCCATCGTCAATAAAGAAGGTCAGTTACAGGTTCTTATCCATACCAGAAACGACCAGGTCATCACCGTCAGTCCGCAGACAAGGATCATGCGGAACTACGAACGGTTCCTTGGACTCATGGAACAACTCTTTGAGAAAACAGCTGTCCCTGATGATACGCACCCACTGCTGGTTTTAGAACAACACATGACCCTGAAGCAGGTTGTTGAGAAACAACAGGCAGAACGGGTCATCGTCTTCTCAAAAGAGGGCACGCCGGTGAAGCTTCATGAGTATTTGTTTGAATCGAAGAGACAAAAAACCATTGATCTGATTTGCATCATCGGGGGGTTTCCCTCCGGGACGTTTCATACGGATTTGAAGACAATCGCAACGGATGTGATATCCGTGTACCCGGAGATGCTCCCTGCCTGGACCGTGGCTAGCGAGATTCTGGTCACCTATGGGAACATGTGCCGATAGAGCGTCACCATGATGCCGATCTGTGCCCACATCCTGTTTTCTGCTTCATCGAAAATCACGGATTGTGGTCCATGAGCCACTTCCTTGGTCACCTCATAGCCATAATACGCAGGGAGGCAGTGAAGGAAGATCGCCTTTGGTCGTGCCGCATCCATGAGCTTCTTATCGATGGTATATCCCTTGAACTCCTTGATGCGTTTTTCTTTTTCCGTTTCGTCTCCCATCGAGACCCAGGTGTCGGTCGCTATCACATCAGCATCCTTTGTTGAGTCTTTGACCTTGTCTGTGATTTCGACATTCACACCGAATTTTTTTGCTTCTTCTACATAGTATTTCTCTGGCCAATATTGCTTTGGTGCGACGATTCGAACGTTCATCCCTGCTATCCCGCATCCAAGAAGATAGGAATGCGCCATGTTGTTGTTCCCATCCCCGAGGTACACAAATTGCAGTCCCTTGAGTTTTCCTTTATGCTCCTGAATAGTCATCAGATCGGTGATCACCTGACAGGGATGCTCCTTGTTGTCCAACCCGTTGATGACCGGTACCGTTGCATGTGTTGCCAGCTCTTTCATCGCCTCGTTGCTCTTCGCACGGTACATGATCATGTCGACGTAACGGGAGAGCACAAGAGCGGTATCCTGGATGCTTTCCCCTCGTCCGAGTTGGATATCCGTCGTAGACAGGAAGATAGCATGGCCACCAAGCAGGTTCATCCCGGTCTCAAAAGACACCCGTGTCCGTGTGCTTGGTTTCTCAAAGATCATACCCAGGGTTTTTCTTTTCATATGTTCGATGCGTTTTCCCTTCTTCGCCTGTGCTTTGAGTTTTATGCTCAGTCCAATGATATCATGGAGGTCGTCTTTTACATCAAGCATGGAGATAAGGTCTCGTTTCATCGAAGAAGGGAATAAGCCTTCCTTCCTTAAACATATCGGATGATGAGAAAGACATTTATCCCCTGAAAAGATGTGGATACCTGATGGGTGTCGACCTCGGGGAATTGTTCACAAAGGAACCATGCACGTTTGAGGATTTTAAGGACCGTGTTATTGCCCTTGATGGGTACAATATCCTTCATCAGTTCCTCTCCAGCATCCGGCAGCGTGATGGTACACCACTGAAAGATTCCCAGGGTAGGATAACCTCACATCTGTCTGGGTTGCTGTATCGGACCGCACACATGATCCAAGCCAAGATTCATCCGGTGTACGTGTTCGATGGCCCGCCACATCCGTTAAAGGCACGGACCATCCAGCAACGTCGAGAACGGAAAGAACAAGCTGAAAAGCAATGGCAAGAGGCTCTTGAAAAAGGAGACCTTGTGACAGCACGTTCAAAGGCCCAGCAGACCTCCCGGGTTACGACAGAGATTATAGCACAAAGCAGACAACTACTGGATGGGTTGGGGATTCCCCATATACAAGCTCTCTCTGAAGGTGAGGCCCAGGCAAGTTACATGGTTCAAAAAGGTGATGCGTTCGCTGTAGGTTCACAGGACTTCGATTGTCTCTTGTTCGGAGCGCCTGTCTTGGTGCGCAACCTTACCTCCTCTGAAAAACGAAAACTACCCAATAAACAAGCGTATACCACGGTTCATCCTGAGCGCATTCGTCTTAAGCCTGGTCTTCAGAAACTCAGTATCTCCCGGCAGCAGCTCGTTGATATCGCCATCCTTATTGGGACTGATTTTAATGATGGGTTCAAGGGGTATGGCCCAAAAAAAAGCCTCAAGCTTCTTCAAGAGAAAGGAAGCCTTGAGAACGCACTGGAGGGTTTATCCGAGAGTGGGCAGTTGGTATCCTCTGAGGAGATTGCTGTTGTCAGAAAGCTCTTTCTTGAGCCTACCGTCACCGATGACTATGTGCTTGAATGGAGGAAACCTGATGCTGATACGGTGATGCGCTTGCTTTGTGACGAGCATCAGTTCTCCAGGGAACGGATCGAGCCGGTTCTTGAGCTTTTTATAGGAGCACAACAGTCCACTAAGCAAAAGAACCTCTTTGATTTTTAGTTTATAAAATATGAGAGGGTCGGCGTAGTCTGGTTGCATTGATGAAAAATGATTAAATCTACCGGAGAAACGTTGTTTTCTTCTGTTCTTATTAAAATTTCTTTATATATGAATCATGAAAACAAAATTTACCTCTCTTTATGACTCACTTGTTTAATTTTTATCATAAAAGAAAAGTATATATAGAGAGTACTCAGTTAACTATTCAATACAAACACCTATTTCTATCGAGAAAAAATAGGGGGATACTATGAGAGAAAGAATCATGAGAAAGTTAATCATCCTTTTTGTAGGCCTTTTTGTGATCGCAGCAAGCATACTGCCAACCATTGGTGGCATGCCCTCAGAAACAACAACTGCCATATCATCCGGTTCCGATGATGTTTCGATCACCATTCAACAAACAGGAGACATCACCAGCATTCATTATACCATTAACGATTTTTCCTTAACACCGGTGGATATCGACAGCAAACAATACGTCAAGGTAAGCTTACACAGTGAACCAACCAGCCTCATCGCCGGTGCACCTGCACTTCCCTCGATAGCCCGCAGTATCATCATACCATCACAGGCAACCATGGCCCTACATGTCACCGCCGCATCCTATGAAGACTATGAGAACATCCTGGTCGCTCCCTCAAAAGGTAACCTGCTTCGGACCGTGAACCCAGCGGACGTCCCCTATGAGTTCGGCGCAATCTACACCCAAGACACCTGGTATCCCTCAACTCTTGCACAACTCGAGGAACCCTATTACTTGCGTGATTTTCGAGGTCAGGTCGTACGAATTTTCCCCTTCCAATACAACCCTGTTCAAGGGACGTTACGTTTCTATCATGATATCACTGTTGAGGTCGCCCCCTTGAGTCAGGTTCCATCAAGCAGCCTTACCCAGTATGCACTCACAACGATAGACAGTGATTTCCTCCCCATCTATCAGAATCATTTCATAAACTACAATACCGCTAAATACGACCCGGTGTCCGAACAGGGCAATATGCTGGTCATCACCTATGATGCGTTTTATACGACCATGATCCCCTTTGTCGAATGGAAAAACCTCAAAGGAATTCCCACAGAGATGGTCAATGTCTCATCGATCGGTAACGCAGCCGCGATAAAAACATACGTCGCTGATTACTATAACGCCCATGGCCTGACGTTCTTGCTCCTCGTTGGTGATGCTGCACAGGTACCAACGTATTCATTAAGCGGGGTGTATTCTGACCCTAGCTATGGATACATTGTAGGGTCTGACCATTATGCTGATCTTTTCGTCGGCAGGTTCTCCGCAGAAAACGTCGAGCAGGCAGCAACACAGGCCAACCGGACCATTGACTATGAGAGCAACCCACAGATTGACGCACAATGGTATGCGAAAGGGGTCGGTATCGCATCAAGCCAAGGGGTTGGAGATGATAATGAATACGATTATGAACATGTTCGAAATATCCGCACACTTCTGCTCAATTTCACCTATACGGTCGTCGATGAACTCTACGATGGAAGCCAGGGTGGTGCAGACGCCCCCGGAAACCCGACACCAACGATGGTCGCAGCTTCCTTAAACGAAGGACGCAGCATCATAAACTACTGCGGGCATGGCTCTTCAACATCATGGGGCTCAAGTGGATTTAGCAACACCAACATCTATGCTTTAACCAACGATAATATGCTTCCGTTCATTGTATCCGTTGCTTGCGTTAACGGGGCATTTGTCAGTGGGACTTGCTTTGCTGAAGCTTGGTTGCGGGCAACTCACAATGGTCAACCGATAGGTGCCATTGGAGCATATATGTCCACTGTTAGTCAAAGCTGGGACCCCCCAATGGAAGCACAAGATGAATTCAATAACATCCTCATCGGATTATACCCTGAGAACCAAAAGACCACCTATGGCGCTCTCTGTTTCCATGGTGCGATGTCCATGATCGATGACTACGGATCAAACGGAGAATATGAAGCAGATGCATGGACTGTCTTTGGCGACCCCTCAGTACAGGTTCGCACAAACGTCCCCTCCGTCATGGAAGTGATTCATGACAATTTTATCTCCAATGGTGCTGAGACCTTCGAGGTTGAAGTGGTTGGTCTTCCCAATGCACTATGCGCAATCTCTGCAGAAGGAGACCTCTTAGGCAATGGATATACAGACCAAACCGGACATGCCACCATCCAGTTCTTCACGCCACTGGGCGTCTCCGGTGAAGTTCAGCTTATGGTGACCGGATTTAACATGATACCGTACAGCGCGACACTTTCGGTTGGGGAACCAAACCTACCACCAGAGACACCAGAGAAACCAACCGGGCGACTCACCGGTGAACCAGGAAAAACCTATATGTATTCGTCAGTAACAACAGACCCGGACGGCGACGGACTCTACTACATGTGGGACTGGGGTGACGGGACCTATAGCGACTGGCTTGGCCCCTATTCATCAGGAAACACGGTGTCGACGCAGAAATCATGGGACACAGAGGGCAACTACTCTATCAGAGTCAAAGCAAAAGACAACTATGACCATGAGACTGCTTGGTCGGAGCCGCTGGACGTCACCATGCCGTTTAACGTCCCCTTCATCGTCAGATTCGTCGATTTCTTCCAAAGTCTCTTCCCGCATCTCTTCCAATTCTTCGAAAGACTGCTAACACTCTAATCTACCGCTGCGTTCTTACCTTCTTTTCGGTAAGAGCGCTCTCTCTTCCTTTAAAAAAAAATAGGTTAAAACACAAAGAGATTCGACTAAAAAAAAGATTGTATGAAACATTAGGGGGATAACATACGATGCTGAAAAAAAACAAATTATTGGTAAGCATGCTGATGGTGTGTCTTCTTCTTAGTATGACTAACATCGGTGCTTCTCATGCTAGAGATCAAACCACTGGTATAAGTACAGATTATTCTTTTATCTTTTCATCATCATACAGTTCTATCCGTCAACCCGCTGAATTCGAGCCAATGGAAGGCGTACTCATCCGCTATCCTTTTGGTATTACCTATAATGTCATCAAGGAAATGGCAGAAGACGTCAATGTGGTGACCATTGTTGCCAGCGTCTCAGAAAAAAACACAGTTCTTACTCAATATCAGAACCAGGGTGTGGACATTAGTCATTGCTCTTTTCTCATTGCTCCCACGGATACGCATTGGACCCGAGATTATGGCCCTTGGTTTATCGTAACAGAGGATGACGCGCAAGGGGTTGTTGATTTCACCTATAACCGACCTCGGCCGAATGACGATCAGATCCCTACCAAATATGCGATTAACCAAAGTCTCCCGGTGTTCGATATGCCTCTTGTGGCTACCGGGGGAAACTATATGACCGATGGACAAGGGATTGCGATATCAACGACCTTGATCTGGGAAGAAAACACAGGGTATACCCATGAACAGATCAATCAGATAGTAGAGCAGTATCTTGGGATTGACACCTACCATGTAGTTCCTGATGTCAATGGTGAATACATAAAGCATGTTGATTGTTGGGGGAAGTATCTATCACCAGACACGATTTTGATCAGAGAGGTTCCTACGAGCCATTCGCAGTACGACGAAATCGAGACAGCCGTGGATTATTTCGAGTCTCAACTCAGCTGTTATGGGACACCGTATACTGTTGTTCGGGTCTATACACCAGAAAATCAGCCCTATACGAACTCGCTTATTTTGAATGATAAAGTATTAGTTCCTATCACTGGGAGTCAATGGGATGATGATGCGATATTGTCCTATCAACAGGCGATGCCGGGCTACGAGGTGTTAGGTTTTACTGGATCATGGGCTTCCACTGATGCACTTCATTGCCGAGCGATGGGGATAACTGACCGTTACATGCTTTACATCGAGCATACCCCTTTATACGGCGATCAAACCAGTCAAACAGGATATGATGTCCAAGCCAGGATTATCCCCTACAGCCAGCAGAACCTTGTTTCTTCAGCAACAGGGGTCTATTGGGGGATTGATAACAGTAGCTGGAATTTTATTCAGATGCAGTCCTTGGGAAATGATTACTATCATGCGGTGATTCCCCCGCAGGTCAATGGAACCATGGTGTCGTATTATATCCATGCAGAGGATAGCTCTGGTCGGACTGAGGACCATCCATATATCGGTGCACCTGATGCTCATTTCTTTACCGCAAAAGGAGATGTTCAGCAGAACACGGCTCCCGAGACCCCTCAGAGACCCTCCGGTCAGTCTTCTGGGAAGGTCGGCTCGATTTATCTGTATTCAACGACGACTACCGATGCTGATAATGACATGGTGTACTATCTCTGGGATTGGGGGGACGGGAATTTCAGTGAATGGCTCGGCCCGTTTGGCTCAGGTGCGACTGCCACGGCGCAACATTCATGGTCTGTCAAGGGGACGTATTCGGTTCGGGTGAAGGCAAAGGATGTATACGACGCTGAGAGCAACTGGTCTGAACCTCTTTCGGTGACCATGCCACGAAGCTTTTCCAATGTATGGCTGTTCTTTGAGAAACTGCAACAACGGTTTCCTGTTCTCTACCTGTTTTTTGAGGAATTTTTCAGCCGGCTTGGCGTGTAAAAAACCGTCTTTTTTTTTATTTTTTTACGACTTTGTATTTGTCGATGGGATCAAGTAACGCGAGTTGTTCACCGTTATCCCATTGAACCCAGACTAATGTTTCATCTGTCTCATGCTCTATTTTTGTTACCGTCCCTCGAGCCCCTGGCTTTAATCTCGTCATGGAGTCATTGATGAAGACCAGCTCGATTCGGTCGCCGATACTTACTTTGTTTTTCATGTGTTATCCCCCTTATTTTTTTGGATGCGGGTAACGGGATTCGAACCCGTGTGACTAGCTTGGGAAGCTAATATCATAACCACTAGATCATACCCGCGTATGTGCAACCACTGGCCAAACCAGATTATGCTTGTACTTTTAAATATATCTCTCTAGGCTAGGTTCTTCCTTACCTTAAGAAAAAAACATCGATTTTTTTCCCCATCATCTTTTGCGAGAGAATCCAGCGATGATTCGTTTTGTAAAAAACGTTACTATTAACAAAATTAGCGATATAATCGACAGATAAAAACTGATGCTTGGTCCCCATGAGCAGGGTACAGCTGTTTGCACTGATTGACCTGGTATCGAGATATCAAGAGTGCCACTCCCCATGAAACTGCCGACCCCTACCTGTGTTAATTGGCTTAGCGCATAATAAAAAACAACCACCGTAAGAAAGATGATTATGATGCTTAAAACAGATATCATTATGGTTGTTTTCCGCAGTTTTTTCTCTGTTAACAGACTGAAAAAAATCAAAAGACAAGTGACACCGACTAGTATAGCTAATACTCCCAACACCATCGTGACTTCAGATGGCACAGCACTGATTTCCCCTCCTGTCGCATTCGATGATTTCGTCAGAGTGATCAATTTTGAGGGTATGACCATGGTCGTGGTCGCTGTTGATACGGTGTTAGTTTCGCCACTTAATGCCCACCATGGTGATATAAGTGCAATAATGAGCAAACCAATAGCAAAAAGTTTCAGACAGGTAATGACCTGTCGTTTCCATATGAGGAACCCAAGGGTAGCGATCAGGAAAGCAATGCCAAGATAGAGAACCACGGTATGAAGAAGTGACCCTTGCGAGGTAAGGATATCCATTTTTTTATCTCCGCGGATTTGAATCTGTTGCTGGGCGATAGGTTCGTCATTTTCACGAACAAGGATTTCGTAATCCCCTGGTGGTAACGATGCTGTAACAGTCCCGTTCTGTTGAATCGAAATCGACTTAGTTTTTTCGTGCCTCTGAAGAGATACCTCCCCTTTTGAAAGCAAGTCTGCATAGGAGTTAAAAACGGAGAGAACAAGAACAAACTCTGCAGGAAACATTACCGCCAGGCTTGTGGTTTGTTTAAGGCTGACTTCTTGCTCCACTCGAAATGACTTATAACTCAGACTCAGCTGATACGATGCTGGGAGAAGATTTTTGAACTGATGCGATCCGTCCTTGCTTGAGTCACCTAGTATAGTGGTCGGGATAGCCATCTCACTGCTCACCAGTGTTGGATTGACATCAACAGCAGGGGGAAAACCCCAGGTGTCAGTGACCGTCACGGAGAGGCTGTATCGGTCAAGGGAAAATGATTTTTTCATATCGATAAATCGACGGATGCTATTGAGCTTTACTTGTTCTTCTCCAATTAAAAATCCTTGATAGAAGAGTTTCAACTGATACGTTTTTAAAGAATAACACGGGGCTAAAAGATGAGAGTTACCCTCGGAATCGGTTAGAGTTTCTGCGATGGTCGTATTGTCAATTTCTAAGATACATCGGACATTCTCCACCCCTACGTTATCCTGATCGACCAAAGAAACACGAATCCCACCCTGGGGTCGACAGCGGACCCGGATAGCGGTGTCTTTCGTTAGATTCACAAGACCAAAACCAATGTACTGACGCTGCTTGGCAAATCTTGGGTTCTCCCGATAGATTTTCACAAGATACTCACCGGAATCAAGATCAGGGAAACGGATCTTCTTGAACAAAGAGAGATTCTTCCAATCAAAAATCCCCAGGGCCATCTGAATCTTCTGTCGCAGGTTCTTCCCGGTCATATTCAGCGAAATGGACCCTAGGGAAAGACGACCGACTGACCCTGAGGAACGAAAACTGTTCTGCTGATACAGCTCTGCATAGATATATGATACGTTTTTCCCCAACGCCGCAGAGAACAAGGATCCCAGTGGGACCGATCGAGCAAAATGAGCATACACGGTCAATGTAAATCGTTCTTTTTGTTCCTCTCCCTCAGTGGCGTTTCCTCGAAAGACCGGGATATCTTTAATCAGTTTTTGATAGATCGTGGATTCTTCGTCAATTCTGGGATATCCCCCGGTTTCAACAGTTAAAAACTCTACTTTGTATTGATAGATTTTTCCCTGGTCAAGGGTGGTTTGATGGTTGCCGTTTTCATAAGCGTTTCGTGTAAGATGTAAATTTCCTGTATCTGCTTCAAGTCCTGGTAATTTGATGTTCTGCTTCGCAAAAACTTTGATTTGAACGCCGTCATCTGAGCCCTCGGTAATCCCTGTGTTCGAGTTAAAAATGAGTCCGTGGACTTTCCCTGAACCTGCATCACCAAGACAGATCCATCCCTTGGGCCCTAGTTCCACATCGTCCTCTGTAGAAAGCACTAGCTCGCGTTCTGTGCTCTCTGGGTTCTGAGGCACGGAATACTCTTGGACGGTGTTATCTGCTGAATAGATATACACCATGGGTAATATTTCTCCAACGTTCATTTTCTCTATCGATGCACTCCGGGATTTAATAGAAGTGATGCCCCCGATAACACCATCCAGTACTGTTGGTTCTTCAATCGTAATAGATTTTAACATCTCATGATGACCGTCGATTAGTATTTTTTTTGCATTCGTTGGGCTATAGTAATAGGTGTAAATGTTATCTGACTTCAGATCGCCGCGTGGGGATATGCATTCTAACCGTACCCGGACCATCAGATTTCCCTGCACCAGTATTGTTTTTGTAATCTCTGTAGACCACGATGTACCAACATAATCAGGTTCACCAGGTACACCATAACGGAAATCAAAAAATCCTACCTGATCCAAATTGTAGGTCTCAACAGCAGTAGAATTTGGTTTAAATTTAATGGCGGAAAGAGCGATGGGATTGCCAAGCAGCTGACCCTTCTGTATCACTGCATAGATGACAAAGTTCTCCTGCTTGATTCCGTAATAATCAAAATCTATTTTTTGACCAGGGATTGGTTCATAAAAATAATGAGTATCCTCGACAGTCACATGCGTTGGGTAATCTGCTGGTGCTGTTTCTTTTGAATCGTATAGGATAAAATATTTTTCCTTTCCTGTTGCTACCTCAGGAATTAAAAACACAAGGCTGCATGATTTGATATGCGTCTCATCAGCGTGTTCGATGTCGTAGACCTGTGATTCGATCTCCTGCATGCCTGATCCGTCGTCCACACCGACACGGACTGAATGGGCTATCTCGTTTGTCCCCCAGCAAGGGTTCTCGAATGTAATTCTGAAATCGATGGGTTGGTATTTGGCGGTTTCATTACTTGTATCATATGGAATTGTGATTTCTTGTTTGTACGCAAGGGTATCGATCGTCGTCTCAAGATAGTCCTGAGCAGGTATCCCTGGAACAACAACAGAGGATAGGAACAGTAAAGTAATTATTAACCTGAGAAAATCCTGCTGAATCGTCGATATCATAGAACTATAATAGTATTATCATCTATTTATATAAATATTCTTTTTAACTAAATCCAGGTGAAATATCCATGACTTTAAGAAGGGGGATATGGTCCGTAGTATTTATAGGAAAAAACGCCGAAAGACGGTATCTTACCTTGGAGCTGGGAGACGTATCAGAAATGATGCTATGTTCTACGGTGTAATAACGGTATCTGATTTCATTACAATAGAGACAACCTCTTGCATGTCGATAATGCGACCTATCGCTAGTTTCTTATCGAGTTCATAAAAACCAATACAGGTTTGACAAGCCACGAGGTCAACCCCTGCTTTGGAAAGCCCGGTGAGGGCATCAAGGACCGACGATTGGGTGGTAAGCAGATTGACTGCTGAGTTATAAAATATGATCGTATCTGGTTTTTTTGGTGATGCCCAGAGTTTACGTAGGAACCCACCTATCATGGTTTTTCCCAGCTCATCGCTTCCTTTCCCGAGAACCTCGCTATGTATAATGATTGTTGTTTTTGTCATGGTTTCACCTTATAAGATACCTTAAAACAGGTGATGTCCTAAAAACTTATGTGTCCCATAAACTATTAGTTCTTCCTCCTTATATAGTTGGTATAGTCTTATGAAAAAAACAAAGTTCATCCCCAGTATTGTTCTTCTTTTATTTTTCCTTATTTCTCTTTCTGTCCCTCCAGTAATTGGTCAAGAACCCTCATCCTCCGTTATTTATGTTGGTGGAACTGGGCTAGGGAACCATTCTAGTATCCAGAGTGCCCTTCTTACCGCTCCGATTGGTAGCGTTATCTTTGTTTACAACGGTACCTATTATGAGCATCTCATCATTGAAAAATCGATTCACCTTATCGGTGAAAACAAGGATACGACTATTATTGACGGTAATGGCGGTTCTTTTGTTGTAACACTTGCCGCTGATCATATCACTCTTTCTGATTTTACCATCACAAATAGCCAGAAAAAATTCCCATTCGCTGGTATCTATGTCACCTCAGATTTCAACACGATTTCAGACACCATCCTAACCGATAATTATTATGGGATGCAATTAGGCTATTCAGCCGGTGGTAATCTGATTGTCAACAATTCGATTTTCCAGAACAGACAATGCGGGATTTACTTTAACCATGCATCAAACAACCGACTCATCGGCAATGTCGTCTCCGATCATCCCGTGAACGGATTTGGGCTCTATGAATTCTCAAATAACAATGTGATTGTGAATAACACGTTTTCTTTGAATCAGCATACAGGGATAAATATCCGAGACTCCTATCAAAACCAGGTGATTGGAAATAGATTTGATCAAGACGAGATAGGGTTGCATACACCATCTCCTGAGTATCAGACCACAGCTCGTGACAATGTTTTTCTGCAGAATCCAGTGGCCTTGGAAGAAGAGCGTGATGCAATGGTGTTCACCGTTGTTATCTTCGATATTTTAGTGTTCTTTGTGTTTGTCCTGTTAAGAAAAATATCGTTGTGATTCCTGATTTTTTAGAGATGAGACTTAGGAGCGTTTTTTTCGAAGAAAGACCACTGTGGCTGTCATGACAAGAGCAAAGAGGATAAGCAGCATTAGCACATAGACAAGAGTATAAGCGATGTACCGGTCAATGATTAGGACAAAGAGAGAGTAGGCGATAATAAACCCAATACCAGCAAAACCAAACATCTGAGCAGACGGTCTTGTTTGAATGAGACGTATACAGGCGATGATGAGCAGGGCACCAGAGACAAACAAGGCAAATGCTAACGTAATTGAGTTGATGATATACCTCGATGAATAGCTCCAGATAAATCCCTGG
This sequence comes from uncultured Thermoplasmatales archaeon, assembly GCA_964467345.1. Taxonomy (GTDB): domain Archaea; phylum Thermoplasmatota; class E2; order DHVEG-1; family DHVEG-1; genus SM1-50. The sequence continues at coordinate 23,916 of CAYXPY010000006.1, forward strand.
TATGCCGTGTTCAGAGCAACCAACGAGGCAAACAACGACACGCTTCCGACCGCAAGATAAGCTGAATAGACAAGCAGCGTTTTTTTATTTGTAAACAAGCGTGTTTCTGCGTTATTTTCTCGGTCTGATGGCATCATCGTCCTCTGTCAGTATCTTCTTCTGCTGTAAGTATGTTATGGTCTGTGAGGATTTAAAAGATGTATTTTTGTTCCGTTTGATGAGCTGTTTCAAATCATCAAGGGTATCGACATCTCTCCATTGTGGTAAAAGAATAACGTTCTTTTTGGTGTCCTGAATCTTCTGTAAGGTCTGTGTAAGTACGGAACCTGTCCCCCACTCAACATCATCAAAGACCAAGGGTTCAAAGCTGCTGCGTTGAAACCCAATCAAGTAGTATCCTCCATCTGAGGCGGGCCCCAGTACGATGTCATGGGTGTACAGCTCTTGAAATGCTTGTTCAAGGTATGTTACCGGGAGATCTGGGCTGTCACTTCCTATGAGGACGACCCGCTGGAACCCTTCCTGGCATACATCGGTTAAACACTGTTTCATCCGCTCCCCCAGATTAGACCCCTTCTGTGGGACAAACACGAGGTTGTGACCAAGCCATTCTTGGAATTTTTCTTTTTCATGCATAGGCAGAAAACAGATGCGAAGCTGTGCATTGATTTTCTGTGTAGTGACAAGTGTATCATGAACAAAGCATCGATAGAGCTCTTGGACAATGGTCTCGTCTAGGTCTGCAGAAAGCCTTAGTTTTACTGTTCCCTTCTGTGGGTATTTTACAAACAAAAGGAGACAACAATCGTGTGTATCGGTCATTGTTTCTGCTCCTGCGGTTCAGCAGCATCAAGAGCTTCTTCAAAGAGCTGGAGCACATCGATAATTTCGACAGCGGTATGGGTTTTCTTCAGTTGCTCGTAGCAGGTCAGACAGGTACAGACCAGGGTTGGTGCATCCTTCTGCACCTCGGCGAGATACTGTAAACGACGTGGTTCGTTACCCTTGTCGTATCCATGATTCCATTGATAACAGCATGAGGATCCTTGAGGTGTCGCCTGTTCAACAAGATCACCAAACATAAGGATGGTTGTTCGGACTGCCGCACCCGGGGGTGTTTCTTTTTTGAACCGACAGGAATCATGCACAGTTAACTTTCCTCGTATTTTTCTGTCCGGATACTTGTTTTTGTATCTGAGGAGATATTCGACAACGCTGAGCACCTCGAAATGTTCGTTATATATTTTTTTTACTTGTTTCACCGCCTCGAAGCATTCCGCGCAAGAGGTGATAACGATCTTTGGATCGACTGCCTTGATTTTCTCATGAAGCAACCTTAGACAAGAGTCAGCCTGATCAAACTCACCTTGGAGCAGATGCGGTGCACCACAACAAGCAGTCACTCCCCCAAGCACAGCATATCTCTCACCACTATGATCAAGGAGCCGTAGGGTCTGGCGCACTGTTTTTGTCGAGTAGATATAACAGCCAGGATAGAACAGCACGTCAGCGTTCTTCACTGGTACCTCCTCCATGAATCGTGCAAGATCCCGTGACATGATTTTTTTGGCTGACACATACAACTTTTGAATAATGGCTTTTATACCCTTAAGATTCGGTCCTTTGATGAGAAGATATCGATGGTAGCCCCATGGCTTCTGATCCCGAATCTTCCATTTGAGAACGCGCATCATGAGGTCTCTACGGATGTTGACTGGGCAGACGGGGACGCATTTCCCGCATTGAGTACAGTGGAAGGTGAACTGACTGATCATCGGAGGAACCGGTTGGTCCTCTTGTGTTGCCTGATTTAACTGCTGCATCGAAAAGGAGTCTTTTGTGACCGGACAAGCGTCCAGACAGCGATGACACCGGATACATAGATCAAGATAGTGACTGACTGTCTTTCTTAGGTAACCTTCGGTAGACAAAGGAGATTCTGATGCTTCACTATGAACAGGCATGATGGTCTCACAATGTGTGTATGATATAAACTATTTTTCTGTTGATTGTTCCTCTGTGTTTTTCCTTTTTTGCTTCATTTGCCGTCGTGCATACCAGCTGATAAGCACGAGGATGCAAACACTGATAACAAGAACCCCTATCAGCTCCCAGGGAATGCGCCCCTGTGTTAGACCTTGAGTCAGAGCATCAGTTCCCACCACGACGATAATCGTCCCAGGGAGCATGCACAACCAGGACCAGAACACATAGGTTCTAAAGGAGACCTTTGTCAGACCAAACCCATAGTTCAGTAAGGTAAAAGGAAACAGCGGAATCAGTCGTGTCAGTCCCACAAGGATCATCCCTTGCTCCTCGGTGAGCCGGTCAAGCTTTTGCATAGTCTTGTTTTTCAAAAGCCATCGTGCGACAGAGTCCCGGGCAAGGTACCGGGCGATGAGAAACGTAAGGCTTGCACCCACTGTTGATGAGATGCTGATGAGAATCACTCCGATGATGGAGCCAAACAACGCCCCTGCGATGACCCCAAAGATGGTACCAGGGATGGTCGCAATCACCGCACCGATGTAGATGACAAAGAACGCAATCGGTCCCCAGATACCCAGGGAGGTGATCCACTCCTGCAACTCCTGGAGGTTGTCTCCGAAACCAAGGCTGTTCATCACGATAAAAAGAACGATGATAAGGGCAATGAAGACGACTGGTTTCACCCAGTCGTTTGTCTTTCTGGATTGACTGTTGTTTTCGTTCATAGACCTCAGGGTGGTCTTTTTTTTTTTTTTTTTTTTTATACCAATGCTCCGCCGCAGGAAGACCCATGACCTGCAGTACATCCGAAGCAATGATCCGCGGTTGCTATCTCTCGGGTTGACAGCACTGATTTATTAAACTGTTTGATATGACGTGGAGTTGTTGCCATGACTGAGAGGTTTGCTGCAAGGTTAAAATCACAGTCATAGAAGGTCCCGTCCCATGCGATGTTGATCTGATGACGACACATCAATGAAGGAAGCGTCTGGGGGTTGAATGATTCTTTCAGCAGCCTCATGTAGTGTGGTTTTTTTTCTTTTAACACATCAAGAAAACGTCCCAGCGGCATGTTGGTGAGGGTGATTAGTCTTGTGAACTGTATGTTGTAGTGTTCTGCAAGGTATTTCCGGTACTCATTCTCAAGGGCTTTCTGTTCTGGTGGGAGCACGGGTTCAAGCGGATTAAACACGAGCGTCAGAGGCAGATGTGGTTGGATCCCGTAGCCTAGGGTATTTAACAACTGTAGTGCTGTGATGCTTTTTTCAAAGATACCTTCTCCTCGTTGAAGGCGGACTTCTTCTTCGAGATAGCAGGGGAGTGAAGCGACCAGTTCTATCCCAAGCTCTTTGTACAACAAAGGTAAATCGTTATACTCTTGTTCAAGGAGGATGGTGAGATTTGTCCGTAGTTGTACTCGATGCTGTTGTGCCACAAGAGCTCTTAGGAATTGTGTGAGATGCGGATGAAGCTCTGGTGCTCCACCGGTGATATCAACGAAGACTGAGGGGAGTTTTTCAGTGACCGCTAGGATATCTTTCATGGTTTCCCAGCTCATCTGTTCTGTGCGGTTTGGTGATGCTTGAATATGGCAATGGTGGCAGGTTTGATTGCAGATGAACCCAAGGTTGATTTGTATGGTCTGAAGGTCAAGGCATCGTAATGTAGTACCAGTCAGGTCGAAAATTCGCTGGTCGAATTGGTTTTTCTTCTGAGACATAAAGCTGGCTCCCTTAGGTATTGTTCTTTGATTGGAATTTACTTCCGCTATTTATCCATTTGCTTCCTTTTTTTTAGGGTTGTTGCCAGGGGTAGAAGCGTGCTAATTTTTCTGCTGGCATGCCACACCAGTATAAAAAGATAATGAGGGTGTCCCTGAATGCGGTATACAAGAGTCCTTCTTGGTTCCATCGTCGGTCTGAGGTGATGACTGTTACAGGAAGAATGATAATGTCGTCCTTGTGTTTTTTTATCCGACGCATCAGTTCAACATCCTCCATTAACGGAATGTCAAGGTACGCTCCTATGGAATCAAAATAGGATTTCCGCAGGAAGATTGTCTGATCTCCATACGGCGCGCGGGTCATCCGGGATCGAAGCGTGGAAAACATCGCGATGATTCGCAGGAGAAACCGTGGTGAATCTATCTGTAAGCTGAATGCTCCGCCGACAAGCCCGGGGTCCTGAAGGGTTTCTTGGATACGTGTGAGTGCATTTGTTGGCAGCAAGGTGTCCGCATGCAGAAAGATGAGAATGTCGCCTGAGGCATGGGCTGCTCCGAGGTTCATCTGGCGGGCTCGCCCTGCTTGACAGCTGTATTTCTGGATGGTTTCATCGGTAATCACCTGAAGGCTATCTTGTGAGGGGCTCCCATCGACGACGATGATCTCAACAGGTTTCTCTGCTGCGAAACGTCGGAGTGACTCAAGAAGCCCATTAATGATGTTTCCTTCATGCAGGACCGGGATAATGATTGAAAATGCCGGGGAGTCTGGCACAGATTCCCCTTTACACGGACTCAAGGATTTTCAGCAGATACCGGTAGAATTTATCTACCGTGCTGATATGCAGCTGTTCCTCAGGGGAATGTGGGTTTTTCAGGGTCGGACCAATTGAGATCATGTCCATGCCTGGGAATTTCTCACCGATAATTCCGCATTCCAATCCTGCGTGAATCGCCTCTATCTTTGGTTCGGTTTTGAACATGTCTTTGAAGATTTTCTTTGAAAGCGCAAGGATTTTTGATTGCAGGTCCGGTTTCCACCCGGGATAGGGCGTTCCCTCTGATACCTTGGCTCCGGAGAGCATTGCGATGGCGTTGATGCGGTCTCGCATGTCCTGAAGCGCTGATTTCATCGGGCTGCGTGAGCTCATCCCGATCAGCACCGCGTGTTCTTTCAGGGAGATCGTGGCAAGGTTCGTGGAGGTGTTCACGAGTGTCTTTATGTCATAGTTCATCTGGTGGACCCCGTGCGGCAGCCCATGGAGCAGATTCAGGAGTTTGGTTTGGGATGGTTTGTCAAGGACTGTTTTCGGTGGCTCACCGGGTTGAACCTCGACCTTGAAGTTCGGGTCTATTGGTTTTATTTCCTCATAGATGTCTTTTTCTTCAGCTTTTACAACGTTCAGAAACGTGGTTTTCTGTTTCTTATTAATGGAGAGCTTTGCATACGCCTCCCGCGGGATGGCGTTGTGTTTATCCCCCCCTTTCATGTCAATGAGGGAAAAATCGCATTTCTGGGATACCTTCCAAAGCAGGCGTGCAAGGATTTTTATCGCGTTTCCCCGCTGTTCATGGATGTCGACACCGGAGTGTCCCCCACGCAGACCAAAGACCTTTACGACCAGATGCTCTGATCCTGCAGGAACTGGTTGTGTTTTCACGGGAAGCTCGATTGCTGAGTCTCCTCCGCCAGCGCATCCGACTGTGATAACCCCGAAATCCTCGCTGTCAAGGTTCAGCATGATCTTACCGGTAAGCATGTCTGATTTCATGGCAAACGCACCGGTCAGACCGGTTTCCTCATCGACTGTGTATACTGATTCGATTGGCCCATGCCGTATCTTTTTGTCCTCTAGGATAGCAAGACTGATCGCTAGTCCGATACCGTTATCAGCTCCTAAGGTGGTCCCGTCAGCGGTAAGCAAGTCTCCTGTGATTTTCAGCTGTATCGGGTCTTTTGAGAAATCGAAACTCACATCGCTGTTCTTCTCGCAGACCATATCCATATGTCCTTGCAGGATGATAGTGGGTTTGTTCTGCATGCCGGCTGTGCCTGGTTTTAGTATAACGACGTTTCCGACAGGGTCTATCTTTGATCTCAAACCCTGTTTCTGTGCGAAGTTAACGATATATTCTCTTATTTTTTCCTCATGTTTTGAGCAGCGTGGGATTTTCCTAATCTCATCAAAATGTTTCCATACAAGTTTTGGTTCTAAATTCTCAATACCTGGCATACGATGCCTCCCTGTTTGTACGGACCGGTAACACCATAACACATAAAAAAGGTTTGCCAAAAAAAATTAGGAGGAAACATTGGAGGATGTAATGTGCTTGGAAACGGATGTTAGGGGACGGTTATCGCTTTTTTTAAATAGGGAAGACCTGATCGTTCGCTGACCTGTACTTCGTATCCATCTGGGAAGATAGCTGGTGTTCCGCTTTTTGGTTTTCTTTTACTGAAAAAGTAGATAAGCTGTGTTTTACCGTTTTTGAGCTCGACTAACTTGGAGTATAAAGTGTACAGCCCATAGGTGTATTCTGTTGCTCTCTCTGAAGGGACCAGGGCCATGGTGATGATCCCAAAGTATCGTTTCACTGGTGTCATGAGCAGATAGGCCAGGGAGCATATAAAGAATGTAAACAAGAGGAGACCTATGAGCTTCTCACCGGTCATCGTAATGTACATCAGAATCCGAACCACTGAATAGAGTAGGAAGACAAATGCGTACAGACGTGCCTCTTTTTTCCTTTTCACAAAACCAAACGGGATGATTCCCAGAGATAGAACCACGAGAAGGACGTCTAGCCATACCAAGAGTTCATTATATGAAAACGACAGAAACCGGCTCAGATTGCCGACGAAAACGAAAGAATCGACAAAAAAGAAGAGAAAGAGACAATTGACAAGAACAACGAAAATGAGGAATGCGACAATCCCTGCTGGGACCTTCTTTCCTTCATTCATACAAACAAAGAAATGTCAGAGGCAGACTTATATTTTTTCCCTCTCATCAAAATACGGTAACTACTTAAAAATAACAAACGGTTGTCACAAACTCTGTATCACGAAGGAGATACAGTAATAAATTTATATAATGCTGCGACGTTTACCAGAAAAACGGAGGCAAAAGAGTATGGATTGGGGTATGAAAAATCGGCTTTCAAAAATCATCAAACCAAAAGACGGTCGCACCGTAATGCTCGCCGTCGATCATGGGTATTTCATGGGTCCTACGTCTGGGCTTGAGAAACTTGACGCGATGGTCAATCCCTTGTTACCCTATACCGATACTTTGATGTTGACACGGGGTGCATTACGCACCTACATCAACCCGACTATAGATGTCCCAATCGTCCTACGAGTCTCTGGAGGGACCAGCATCATCGGACCACGGCTTTTAGAGGAAGGAACCGTCGTCTCAATTGAAGATGCAATCAGACTCAACGCCTCCGGGGTCGCGTACTCGATTCTGGTTGGTGCGGAATTCGAACGAGAAACAATCCTTGGCATGACCCAGTACATCGATGAGGCCGAACGATACGGGATCCCTGTTCTGGCGGTGACTGCCGTAGGTAAAGATATGAAACGTGACGCCCGCTACATGAGTCTTGCCTCACGGATAGCGGCTGAGCTTGGCGCTCATGTCGTTAAAACGTATTACGTCCCTGAGTTTGAGAAGGTCATCGAATCCTGTTCCGTACCAGTGGTCATCGCGGGTGGCAAGAAACAACCAGAGGACGAAGCATTGCAGATGGCCTATGACGCGATACAGGCAGGAGCTATAGGCGTTGACATGGGCAGAAACATCTTCCAAAGCAACCAACCAGTCAACATGATCAAAGCAGTCAACGCCATTGTCCATAAGAATGCCACCCCTAAGGAAGCCTTCGAGGTTTTCAAAGGGAAAAAATAATACCTATCTGTTAGTATTATACTAATTACGATATGTTTAAATAAAACATTTTATTACACCTAGCTTTGAGGAGGCAAAACTATGGACCTAATGTTGATAATAGGACTCGTCATACTTCTGATAGTAGTGGTAATCCTGTTATGGTTCTTCGGCTACTACAACCGAGTCATACGATATGAAAACAGAATTGATAACGCATGGGCTCAGATTGATGTCCAGCTGAAACGAAGAGCAGATCTGATTCCGAACCTCATGGAGACCGTTAAAGGCTACATGAATCATGAGCGACAGACCCTTGAGGCGGTCACCAAGGCACGGTCTGCTATTATGACGGCAAAGACACCGCAAGAAAGCATCAATGCAGACAACATGCTTACCGGTGCGCTGAAGACCTTATTTGCGGTCGCGGAAAGCTACCCTGATCTGAAAGCAAACCAGAATTTCCTGCAGCTGCAAGACGAATTAACCCACACTGAGGATAAAATCGCTTACTCCCGACAGCACTTCAACGATTCGGTTCTTTCGTTCAATAACCTCGTCGAAACCTTCCCAGGCAATATATTTGCACGCATGATGGGCAGGAAAGAACGACAAATGCTGCAAATCCCAGAGGCATCTCGAGAGGTTCCAAAAGTATCGTTCTAAACAACGGTTCATCTCTGTTCCTATGGCTGCTCAACAACCACGACTCATCGATGACCATATACGGAAAAACAAACGGGACACCGTCATTATCTGTATGTTCATGGTCATCCTTCTTTTTTCTGTCATTTTTGCCGTAGGCGTTATCCTTGGGGCTCCACCGATTCTTGTCATGATGATCGGACTTCCGATCGCTTTATTTTATATTTTCATTACCTATTCTTTCTCTGTGCAAAGCGTGATTTCTGCTGCCAAAGCACGCCCAGCAAACCCTCAAGTCAGAGAAGAGAAGATACTCATCTACAAAGTCGAGGAGATGGCACTCGCAGCAGGGTTGCCAACACCCAAGGTCTATGTGCAGGAATCCAAGGATATCAACGCGTTTGCCACTGGCCATAAACCTGAGGATTCCATTATTTGTGCCAGCACCGGTGCCCTTCAGCAGCTGAACACCGCGGAACTTGAAGGAGTTATTGGCCATGAGATGAGCCATATCCGCAACCGGGATATCCTTGTGATGACCGTTACCGTCGGCGTGGTCGGAGCAATTGCGCTTCTTGCTGAGATCGCATTCCGGATGCTGTTCTGGGGAGCGGCAACGGGGCGAGGAAGTAGTGGCAGGAAGAAAGGACAAGGCAACATCATCGTCGTGGTGATCGCAATCATTTTCATCATCCTGGCACCGATTTTCTCCAGGCTTACGTATCTTGCAATCTCACGAAGAAGAGAATATCTTGCTGATGCAGATGGTGCGTATCTGACACGGAACCCGGAGGGTCTAGCAAAAGCATTGGAAAAAATCAAGGGAGATCTCCCTGACGATCCCAAAGGATCCAAAACGGTCGCCCCGTTATATATCGCAAATCCCTTTAAACGAGCGCTGAAAGATTCCATCTGGTCGACACATCCCCCGCTTGACGAGCGCATCAGACGACTACGGTCGATGTAACCCCTCTTACCGTTTTCCAAAGAAAAGAAGATTCTTATTTGGTTAGAACGGATCGGACGAATGCATCGATATGTTCTTTGCCGTTTTTTATCGTCCCTTTCCTCATCTGTAACCCCAGGAACGAATCTGATACCGCCATACCAAGACTACCAAGGGTTTGTTGCATCATCTGTCTGGGTTTCCCCTTTGGGTCTGGAATACCACCACCAGTGACAAACAGGAATACCTTTTTTCCTTTGATGTTCTGCGCAGAGGAAAAAAATGTACTAATGAACGGTGTTGCGCTTCCTCCCCAGGTTGGTGACCCAACGATGACTGTCTCGTATTTCCCTAAATCGACGGTTGTGTTTTTTATTGGAAGCTGCTGTTGTTTCATCGCCGCCCGTCCCGCAGTAAAAAACCCTGGTCGTTTCAACGCCTCGATTTCGATTAGGTCGACATCTGCTTGTTTTTGTTGTAGTGTGTCTGCAAGTAGGGTTGCGATAGCTTTGGTGTTCCCGGTCCTTGAATAATAGACAATCCCAATCATCGTGTTTCCTTCCTTTTTTTTTGGGGTTGATATTTTCAGTCGGTATTTAAGAGTTCTTACCCTGTGATGTGCGAGTGTAAATAAGCAGGAAAATCAGAAAACCACCTGAGGGGCTCTTTCTTTTCGTACGTCCTATTCGAAACGCTTTTTATGAGTCAAGAATCGAAAACTACATAAGGAAGAAATACATGGCAGCGGAGAATTCATATGAAGAAAACAGTAGTCGTTATCCTTGCAGCGTTCCTCGCCTTGACTGTTGTAGTCCCCATCGGTAGCGCAAGTGATGCTGGTGTGGTCGCCGACCAACACATCGTAACCATCTCCCTTGCAAGCACCGGTCTTCAGGTTGAAGAAACAATCAAGGTAACCAATGAGGGCGACCAGAATGTCACTTCGTTACGGTTCTGGATTCAGCAAAGCATCCTTGGTGCTGTCAAAATCGTTGAGCTGCAATCAGGAAAGGAACTTGTCCCGCTCATCACAGGAAACATCCGTACCTGTAATCTGAGTGCAGCGAATCTTTCAATACTCCCTCAGGGGTCTCTGACTCTGGAGGTCACCTATTTTCTGCCGGCAAATGAACAGGATTTCGTAAAAACCCTTCTCTATGATAGCACCTTTTTCTCAGTCACCTACGAGGACCGGGATCTCTTCAAAGGGGAACATCTGCTGTATGGCTCTGATGTCAACAACGCGATTCGGATTCGTCTCTACAAGCCAACAGAAGCCCCGTTGAACATCACCATGATCATCCTCATATTTGCTGTTGTCATCCTCGTGCTTGCCGCCCTTCTGTTCCTTCTGAAGAAGCAACGCTCGAAGACCAAAAAAACAGTCATAGAGTCAGAAGAGACCCTTACAACGAAAAAAACACTGCTGCTGTCCCTGTTAAAGGACTTGGAAAAACAATATCGTGCGCAATCCATCTCCGCTGAGACCTACAACAAGATAAAGGATGACTACAAACAGCAAGCGGTTGACGCGATGAAAAAACTGGATGATCTGAAGAAATAACCCTAAAAATCAAAGATGCTGGGTTGTTTCAGATCACCGTCTTCTTTTTTTTCCTCTTCAACGATTTTCTTCTCAACAGATTCGATCAGGATCTCGCCTTGTTTTTCGTCAGATTTCTCAGCACATTGCACGATATCTTTCATCCGATGAAGGTACTTCTCTCCTAAAAGATATTTAACCTCGCTTTCAGAGAAACCCAACTGTTTAATCATCTTGCAGGCAAACCGGGGGCTGTTCCGAAACAATGATTGGAACTGGGGGAGAATGGCATCTCTGGTCTTCCGATCCGAGCTATGGCTTTTTTGCGAGATTTTTTTTACCACGCTGTCGCGTGTTGCTCGAGAGGCTTGGTTGGCCTTCATCTGCTTTATCCATGTGGGGAATGCATACTGGTTGTTACCGTAGCTATGTGTTTTTGCTACGGAGACCCCTGCGCTCATCAGGTCGCAGGCGTAAGACCACAGCTCATAGGCTCGTATTTTGTTGACTCTTCCGAAGAACACATCTGCCTTTGAGACAGCGTCATATCCTTGCACAAGATCCTCAGAATCGAGGTATTCTCTTGGGAGGTTTTCACTGATCCACAGGAGCAGCATCTCTGGTTGCACATCGGTGTTTCTCATACAATCCCGGCTGTTCTGCATGTTTTTTGTCTTGAACACTTCCCGTAACGCATCAAAGATAAGGGTTTCTCTGTCGCGGTATCCAAGGACATCGATGTCTTCGAAGCTGAGCTGTTTGCGGTTCAGAGACAGGGATTGAAGATCATTGACCGCTGAGCGGACGTCTCCTTTTGACCGATCAGCGATGGTTTTTAACACCCGGATGTCTGCTACGATGTCTTCTTGTCTGCAGATTCGTTTCAGCAACTCAACAATGGATGATGAGCCTACTTCGTAGAATTGAATGACCGTGCAGAGGGATTTGAGTATCTCCCCGCCTCCTTTTGTCAGATTATAAAAATCATTGACGATGAGGATGATTGGTTGTTTCGTTATCTTTATTGTGTCGATGATTGCTTTCTTGCCACCTTTATCTCCCAGTGAACTGTCTGCTTCTGATTTGTCGAGTTTCTCATAGAGGTTATCTGCCTCGTCAAGAACGATCAGCTTTCGACCTCCCTTCCTGGAGGGGGTGAATCCTCCGCTGCTATCAAACGTTTCGTTGATGGCACCTGCTGTAGCAACGCGTTTTATCGCAGTCTCATTGCGTGTATCTGATGCGTTCAATTCTAAGATGGTCCATCCAAGGTCTGCGGCAAGGGCAAGAGCACTGCTGGTCTTTCCGGTCCCTGGTTTTCCTGAAAGGATGGCTGCGCGTTTCTCTGGGATTTTCCCCTGGTTCCATCGTCCCGCCCAGAGACGTAGGCTTGAGAGGGCACGATCGTTCCCTACCACGTCACGCAATTTCCTTGGCCGGTATTTCTCAGTCCAGTCCTCCATACTCTATTTGATAGAAAGAGACAGTATTTTAAGATTTGTTTTGACATAACCTTTTTATCGGTCTGGTTTATTATCTCCCACTCCGGATGCGGGGATGGCCCAGCCCGGTAAGGCGTTGGATTGCTAATCCAATGGTCTCTGACCTCGGGAGTTCGAATCTCCCTCCCCGCGCTAACATATATTACGGTAAATGTTGTTAGAAGAAATCAGAACCGTTTTAGTCTCTAGGGGTTCAAATCCCTTCCCCTGCATACTTACCTATTGTTTTATATTTAATAATGATTTCTTTGAATAAAGACAAATCAGAGTGAAAAAATGAAACAACCAGATGATGTAGTCTATGAACATACCCAGGTTGAGAATATTCTTCACCGTGTGAATGTATGGTTTTTACCTTTTCGATGGGGAATCAATACATATCGTGGTTGTGAACACAACTGCATCTACTGTAACGCAAGATACACCCATGAGTACCTTGGGTTACCAACTGGTGAGTTCGCCTATCAAATAATAATTAAAGATAATGCAGCAGAGATTCTTGACAAAGAACTTTCAAAAGAAAAATGGAATAAGAAATGGACGGTTAATTTATCAACTGTTACCGACCCGTATCAACCAGCAGAGCGTCAATTTAAAATAACAAGAGACGTCCTAAAGGTGTTTCTCAAGCATCATAACGCTCTTTTGGTTACAACTAAATCAGATTTGATTATGAGAGATTTAGATATTCTTTCGGAGATAGCACAAACAGGTTTTCTTAATGTCGTCCTTACTATTCCTATGTTAGATGAAGAGTTAAGAAAAAAGATGGAACCCAAGGCACCAAGTATCCAAAAACGGGTTGAAGTCCTAAATAAGATTCATAGTGCAGGTGTTACAGTTGGTGTCACGGCAATTCCCCTTTTTCCTTACATATCAGATGGCGAGAAGGATTTGGAAAAACTCATTAAAACCCTGGCAGAGAATGGTGCTGATTATGTGATTATAGATACGCTTAATTTCCGTGAAGAGTCAAGAAACAGAATCATACCTTTTATCAAAGAGCAGTATCCAACATTGGTTCCAAATTATGAAGAACTCTATAAAACAATTTACTGTGACAAAGAATATGCAAAACAGGTTAGAAAATATGCGAACAGATTTATTAAGAAATATAACGTAGATAAATACGATAAAATGTTTTCTTATCACAAAAGTTAATCTTTTTATGTCAACAGGAGTAAATCATCCTCTGTCAATCTTTATCGTACTGGTAATCGTGGGTTCAAATCCCTTCCCTGCACTATTAATTTTATTTAATCGAAAAAACTCATGCAACAGATATGAAATTAACAAATATGTTAACAAATGCGAGTCTAAATCTCCTTCCTCGCGTATTATTTATCATGGTTCTAATTGCTACGAATGTTAAAAGAAGGGACAAAACGAATCAATTTCGATAATTATAAGATTTGATTCTCTTTTCCACCCCTATCAATTTTAATTTGTTATAAAAAAAAAATCTACAACATGACCATAAATTAATGATAGAAAATAATAATTGGTTTTTATACTAAATAACTGATTTGGATATAACCGATACGGAGAATAGAAATGAACATCAGCATCATATACGAGTCTAAATATGGGAATGGAAAACAAGCGATGACGTATCTTGAAAAAATCTTAAGCAATAAAGGATTTTCTGTCCAACTCCTGTCAATTCATGAACTTAAACCACACATGCTTCCCGAATCGGATTTGTATATTTTTAGTGCACCGAATGCGTTTGGAAAAATCGTACGATCCATGAGGAAATTTCTAGAGAAAATAGAGATACAAAGTCCATCTGCGCGATATATTCTTTTTAACACCTGTCTAAATCCAACATCGAAACAGGACAGAGGTCTTGAACAGATGGAAGAAATTCTCCAGGAAAAAAATATCACGAAGTTATCTGAAGGAGTAAAACTCAAGGTCATGGCAATGAAGGGACCCCTTGAAACAGGATATGAAAAAAAACTTGATGAGATGGCTGAGACGATTCAATCAACTCTTAAGATATAAGCACTGGTTATAAATCAACATTGAAAAATAAACATAAACTCTAAAAATAATAACATAATATCAAAAAAAGAGAAGGCTACATAACATGAACGGAAGACCTCATGGGCTCATTGTTTATGGCACTAGTTTTGGTGCAACGAAGGCAACCTCTGAAGAAATTGCACAAATACTTCGAGCGGAAAACTTCGATATTAAGATTGTCAATGCACAAGAGGAAAAAATCAGAGACATCTCTGAGTATCAACTCATCATCGTTGGTAGTAGCTTGGCAAATTGCAGATGGAATAACCAAGCAGAGGATTTTTTAAAAAGATTCCATAAAGAATTAGATCAGAAAAAGTTGGCTCTCTTCGTATCCTCTGTAATCACAATCGCTGAACGAGAAGGAAACAAAGAAGAAATTGTCAAAGCACGGAAATTTGCCTTAGAAGATAAAATATCAAAGTATAGCCTCAAGCCTATCATGACAGGTATGTTTGGTGGTATCTTGAACTATAATAAAATGGGGCTCCTCGCACGGAAAGGGATGGAAATCGCTTTCAAATCGCGACTTCAAAAAAACGGATTTAAAGAGGTTCAACCTGGTGTTTATGATTTGCACAATTGGGATGAGATTCGAAGCTGGGCTAGAGATCTCGCCAAAAAGGCACGTGAATAAACGCGTACAAAGAGCATAATTGGAAATCAGAAATGATGTGACAGTATATGAACCATGACAGCAAATCAAAGAAAGCGTTGATTCTGTCTTTAGTAGCAGGTATTCTCATAATGAGTAATACGATACTGCTGGGAGTTGCAGCAACGTGGTTTCCGAAGATTATACCGACGCTTCCAGGAGGGACCGCGAATGATACTCAGACTCTTCATATGCTTACCGCTATTGGATTGATACTTGGTGTTCTGGTTTTATTTGCAGCAATACTGCTGCATATTAAACCTGTTCATAAAAGAGTATGGGGGATACTTGTTGTAGTGTTCTCGATACCAAGCGTCATCACGGGTGGGGGGTTCATCATCGGTTTCATATTAGGTATCATAGGTGGAGCGTTATCGCTTTCACGAAAACCTGACGTATAAAGGACAGTGGGAATAATGGTTGAAATTATGGAAATTTCTGTTGCTGTTGCAGCAGTAGGTGTTTTGATCGGTTTTGTTTACTATATTTTACAGATGAGATATCAGAATAATGTCAGGAGAGCGGACTTGCTCATAAGACTTTATTCTACTACGAACAGCAAAGAAATCGCAGATTCAGCTTGGAACGTGTCCCGCCTCCAGGTTAAAGATTATGGGGATTATGTAAAACAGTATGGTTCATTTCTCTCAGAAAACCCAATGCACAGAGATGTAGTGAAAATTCTTGGTATTTATGATTTAATCGGCAGTCTTCTTTTCAAGAAACTCATAGACCCGGATCTTGCTTCCAATATTTTGGGTGTGGGTCACACCAAGATGCTCTACGAGCGGCTCAAACCAATACTAGTAGGAATCAGAAGAGAAACTAATGAGCCAGGAGCATATTCTGGGTTTGATTACCTCGTTAAGGAACTTACAAGATTAGAGCCTCAATTAAAAAAAACAACAGCACTCATGCAGGGTTCCTCAGAATTACCTTAACAGAGTACACAATATTAATATTTTTCGAAGCACAGTCAATTCCTCCTACCAAATAATTCGTTTTCATATAACTGATATAAAACCATTTTTTTCCTTGATTTTTATGCACTGAAAATCGTTATTCTAAAAAGTATTCACCAGTCCCAAAGTTGTACCGGGACTGAAAAATTTTTGATAGATGATCAGTACCAGTAGTAATATTCTCATATGCCTCTGGTTTGTTTTTGAGAAAATAGTCAAACCACCCGGTTGCATATCGGAGGCAGAGATCTTTTTGCCATGGGGGGCATAAACAATATTTTCCAAATGCTGCGGTAAAACCAATATGTGTCCCCCATTGTATTGCTATCAGCTCTTTTGGGGGATTTGCATTTTTATAACAAAGGGATGCTATCGGGATACTAAATGTGATATCAAAACATCCTACTTGGAATTGAATAGGCACAGCTACATCATGTACGGTGACAACACTCCCCTGAGACAATGCGACTACAGCATCTATCCTTTTATCAACGGCAGCAGTCTGTGTCACTACGATACTGCCCATCGAATGGCCAATAAGACCAAGTCTTTCACCATCAACCAGATCTCTCACCGGGCTGTCATGTAGTAAATATGTTGTCGCATCCATGGTTGCCATCACGAATTCATCCCGAGCGTAATGAAAATAAACTTCAAAAAAGGTGCTAAACCGTAGATAAAAATTCAAGGAAGGAATTGAAATGGATCTATTGCCTAGCATGCCTTCGGATCGGCCTTGGCCTGGGAAATCAAAGAATAAGACAACATAGCCTTGTTCTGCTAAGGCATTCGGTATCCAGTTATATGCCTCTGCATAACCAGCGAATCCTTCACAAAAAACGATCCCTGGGTATGTTTCAGATTGGTCGGAGGGATAGTAGATCTCACCATACAATGTATAATTATTACTTTCAAATGTGACGGTTATCATTTCTACAGAGTCTGCGTTTGTAGTGTACGATGAGAGTGCTTTTTCTGGATGAACAACACAGGCACAACAAAGTAGTATGAGTAAGGAAACTGATACTAATCTTGGAAACATAACAAGATATCATGTATTTTCTCTCTTATAAGCATTTTTCATACTATTTATATCACTTCGGTTGACAAGGGTTATTTTTCGGTATGTTTTGTGTTCAAAGCCCTTTTCTCTTCTTATTTAATGGTGCAACAAAGTAGCACACTCAAAACCTTCGGAATACTCAAAAAAAAAAATAGAAAGAAAGGCGAGGTGTTATATGATATCGTTATTTTTTTTGTTTTCGTCTGATGAGTAGTCCACTCCCAGCTAAACCAATAAGAACAACGACTCCAATGATTCCAAGCACGGGTAGGTTTAACGATGACGTCGCCTCTGAATTTGCTGTGGGATTTGGGCTGATCAACATATCGCCAGTATAGTTTTGATAATCGGGGAGTTCGTTGGTTTCGCCTTCCTCAACAATGTCATCGCCAGTAGCGATGAGCAGAGGTTCGGCAGTTCCTTCAGTCTCATCGATTGTATCGGTCATCCCCATATCTTCAGGGGCTTGGGTTTCCCTGACAATAGGGTCTTCTGCCGAGACGGATGCTGCCGTCATCATTATTACAAGGATTCCTACAATGCTTATCATCGGTTTCCAACTTTTTTTTATTTTCATGGTCTTTCACCTTACTACCGATATTGTCGGTTTCCATTTATATAGTGTCTTAAAATGTTTGGAAAAAACCAAATAATAACCTCTATTTTTTTCATTTATTTCCAATTTATCTTATATAGATAAAGATTAACCAAAATAGCCTGAAAAACGAAAACGACCGGAGGAACTGAATCAGAATCCCCCTCTGGTCTATTATTATAATCAAGAATGTATCACATTTACTTTTCAGTATGAATGAATTGATATTTTTTATGGATTTTTATCAAATTTTTTACTTATTTTTTTGTAAATACCCTAAAAGATTATTTTCTTATCTCCGGTAAGCTATATAGATATCTGCCTCAAGCATCACTCCCTCCTTATAGAAATGATGCACAAAGTAGACATTCCCCAGAGAATCAAGGGTTGGCTCTCCAGCAAATTGAGAAACGATAAGTTCCGGTGATTGCCAGGTCCCATTTATTTTTACAGATCGAAACACCGCCGGGGTACCAAGATACGTCCTGGTGAACCAGAGTTCCTTACCGTCAACGGAGAGATAGGGATAGCCTTCATCCTCAGCAGAATTGACCGTTTCGATATTCACCGGAACCTGCCATTCACCTGCGACTTTTGTTGACATCCAGATATCTCGTTTTCCGTTTCCCCCAACCCGTGAGGAATGAAAATACAGCTCATCACCCTGGATGTGCAATTCTCCGACCTCATAGTCCGGGTTGAAAGCTGCTTGTTGCCAGTCCTGCCAACCCCCCTGTTGGAATCGAGCGAAAAACCACTGAACACCACTATACCCTTCACGTGCGGAGCAAAACCAAAGAATGTTCTGGTCAACGCAGGCACATCCATCCAAAGCAAGCTTTCCTTTCTCCTGGAGCATGACCCGCTCTGGTTTCGTCCAGTTCCCCTCCTCCAAAAGGCAAACATAAATGCCGGTGACCTCGTCAAGAACCTGCCGTTCTGCTGGAACAGACACATCAGGGGTGAAGAAAAAATACAGCTCTGCCCCATCACTGGTAATAAAAGGTGAATCCTCAGCCCCCGCGGTGTTCACGGGTCCAGGGAGGGGGACTGGTTCGCTAAAATCAGATGAATGCATCTGAGGAGGATACTGATCGTCTGCAGGAGTAAGCTTGACGGCTGTCGATGGAATCTTACTGTCCCTCTCAGGAGTAATTATAGGCTCGCTTTTTTGTTGCTCCATACAACCCGTGACCATAAGTATGCTGCTGCAGAAAAGAATGATGATGCATAGTCTCTTCATGGGCCCTCATTTTTTTGATTACTTATTCGTATGTATACCGCTCAAGTTCATAACTTTTCTTTGGCCGACTCTGTGTATACTGTGCTCGCTGGATGAACTGACCACAGTTACTTCCGATCTGGTTCTCCTCAGGAACACCAATACTCAGTATCACATCATAACCTTTTTGTCGGAATTGTTCCACAAGTATTCCCGCTGATGCCGCATCATAGGGGTTGATCACTGAGAGAAGACCGCGTTCCAATGATCGAACCGTCGGGTTCATCGGTGTAAGTTTTATCAGAAAGCAGTCAGAATCAAAAACAGCCCTGAGTTCTTCGACATCAAGAGGATATCCTTTTACCGCTGCGAAGTTCAGAGTGATTTTTTTATCGCCATTCTCCGGTTGAAAAAAACGTCCCCCATACTGTTTTATTTGTTCAAAAGACCATTTTTTCGCAGGAATCAGTTCATCGCGTTTCTTCTCATCAGAGGTGTGAAGCGAGAATTGGAGTTGAAAACGCCCTTCAGGATAATATCTGTTTTTGATAACGATGAGCTCATCAAAAAACCGTTCCGCAGCTGTCGTGGAAGGGGCAATGGAAGAAAGTGATATATGCAACGATCCTGCATCATATCGGGTGGGTAGTTCCTGTAGCACATCCAGTACCGCTGGATTAAGGGAGGGTTCCCCCATGCGCGCGAACTGGATTTTGAATTTTTCTGTGAGCGGTTTGCCCTCTGGGAATCTTCGGCGTACCATAAAATCAATCTGTGAAATGATCTCCTCAGCGGTAAGACTTCCTTGAAAATCCCCTCCTGCATCACACATCTTGCACTGGACCGGACAGCCAAACATTGAGGATACGATCAGCACCCATTTCTTCTCTCGGGACAAGGGCGGCTGAATCGATTCGACACATTCGATCAAGTATCTCGGATGACTTTGTTTTCCTGATAGGTCCTGCCGTAGTTGCATCACATAGACCTTTGCTATCTCATCCCGCCCGTACTCAGCAATAATCCTCATGATGCGTCCTCTCTTTCCTTTAGATACCGCTGTACCATCATCGCAGCAAACATCCCATCACCAACAGCAATGCCGGTCTGCCGGTATGTTCCCCGGACCACGTCCCCAGCAAAATACAATCCTGGAAGGGATGTCTGCGGTAACTTGTTACTCTCCGAGTAATACCTCAAGAGACGAGAGGTGAGAAACGGGAGATTTGGTTCCCGTCCGCAGGCGATGAGAAGATAATCCGCGGACCGTTCGATTCCCTTATCTTGTTGTCTGCATTTCAGCAACAATCCTTTAGAATCATGCTGGATTTTCTGTACGACACAACCTACCTGAATGCTTGCCCCCTTGGCTTGGACCTGCCTTTTCAGAATCGGTAAACAGACTGGCTGTGAACGGGACAGGATAGTAACCTCATGACCCTTCTCTAACAACGTCAACGTATAATCAAAAGCGATGTCTCCTCCACCGATCACACTGATCCTTTTTTTCGTCCTGGATGGTATTTTCCTTGGCTCGTAGAACAAACGTTTTTCTTCAATGGCAGCGGCACCAGGGATAGATAGTTTCTTAGGCTTGGTTCCTGAAGCGATGATAACCGCGGAGGAAACAACACGTCCCTTCTTGGTCTGGACAGTGAAAGCATTGTTACTCTGTTCCACACGCTGTACCTCTGATTTTGTAATGGAAACCCCCACCTTGAATAGATGCTGGACAAACTGGTCTGCAAGTGTCGTCCCACTGATTCCTTGGGGGAACCCCGGGTAGTTCTCAACAAGGAACGCATGTCTGAGCAGACCACCAGGCTGCTGACTCTCCAGGACCATGGGGTGTAACCCGGCTCGTTTGAGAAAGATTGCCGCAGCAATCCCTGCAGGACCCGCACCAAGGATGATTACCGGTGTTTCTTTACCCATGTACAAAGCTCCTGTGTTGTTGTCAATGTCGCAAAACCATCAGAAAGGTTTGTAAGACTCGCGGTATGGAACCTTTTTTCATCGGATGCGGTCGCATCGGTGACGAAGAACACGTCATACCCTCGCATGAACGCGTCCCGTGCCGTGGTCTCACAGCACAGATGTGTCAAGACCCCGGTGATGACAAGACTGCTCACCTGCTGGTCCTTTAGGAAAGACTCAAGATTGGTTTGAAAGAAGGCGCTGTACTGTGTTTTCCTGATCACTGGCTCTGTTGGAAGCGGCTGAAGGGACTCGATGAGCGATGCCATGGCTTGGTCATCATAAAGAACGTCTCTCCACCAGCGACCCATTGTCCCTGTTTGTTCTGTTCGAAGCAGCGCGTAACGGGTGAAGATCACAGGACGTTGTTCCCCTCGGTACGTCGTGATGAGTTTTTGGATGTTAGGTACTATCCGAGCCGCTTCTTTGAAATAAGCATGGGACTGTGGATTGCAGAAATACTGTTGCATGTCGATGACAAGTAAGGCTGAAGATTCCGGGTGAAAAACAGTGGTTCTCCGTTGATGAGGATGCCCTTTTTTTCTCCCTAACGTCTTTTTTTTTGTTGTCATTTCTCTTCCGCCTCAATACCCTGTCTTGTTTCCTGGTTTGCGAGGCTGGAAACATAAAAAAAACACTGCCTCATTCTCTAGGGACACATATCATCGGTGGTAAAAAAAGCTAATGCTTTGGATAAACTGCTTTACGCAGGGGGAACGGTTAAATAAAAACATGGTGATTTCATCGGTGAGATGATAGGATGGCTATTGAACAACTGCGAGTTGGGTTTGACAATTTCAGTTATGTGATCTATTGTCCCGTTCAGAAAAAAGCAGCGATTGTCGACCCTGGGTTTGATGCAAAAAAACTCATGCAATTTCTAAAAGAGAACCATCTTAGTCTGGAGTTTGTCATCCTTACCCATTACCATAGTGATCATTGCGCTGAACTTCCCTCTCTGAAAAAGATAACCCCGACCGCACAGGTAGTGGCTTCAAAGGAGGATGGACAGAGACTTCCTGTACCACCGGATGTTGTCGTCTCGGATGGAAACATGCTGTTGCTTGGGACAGTCCGTCTTTCTTTTTTAGCCACCCCAGGTCATACTCCTGGTGGGATTTGCATTATTGTTGGTGATGAGGCGGTAGTGACGGGAGATACGTTGTTTATCGGGGATTGTGGCAGGACTGATCTTGCTGGCGGGAGTCTTGAGCAGATGTTTCGCAGCCTCCAGGAGAAGATACTCCCCCTCTCAGATGAATTGGTTGTGTATCCTGGTCATGATTATGGAGCGGTACCGTTTGACACCCTTGGTCATCAGAAACGTACAAACAAGACTTTACTAGCGAAAAATCTCAAGGAGTTTTCACTGATACCATAATCATCCATATCTAATCATGTGTTTTTTTCTTTTATAATACCCTGTCATGACTTTTGTTTAGTACGATAGAAAAGTTAATTAACAATCGTTAATTAACGTAAAGTTCAAACAAAAACATAGAATACCAGTCTTCATCTCCACCCAAAGAACAACCACATAAGAAAAAGTACTACCTGCTCCCCTAATACTCTCCACCACGGAGTCGATGTGAAAGAAATGGACCAAAAAAACGAATCAACAACCTCTCGTGTCAGTATTCAAAAAAGCAGCTACGAGAACATCAATATCCACACACTTTTAGAACCGTTTGGTGGGATGAAACACTTCATCAAAAAAGGAGACCGCGTCCTTTTAAAAACAAACCTCCTCATCCCAAGCGACCCGAAAAAAGCAGTCGTGACCCATCCTGCGGTCATCAAAGCGATCGCACAGAGCGTTATAACAGAAGGTGGCGTTCCTTTCATCGGTGACTCCCCCTCAGGTCCATTCACGAAAAGACGACTGGAAAAAGCGTATCAGAAATCAGGATTGGTCTCCGTAGCAAAAGATCTTGGAATCGACCTGAACTATGATACAAAAATTACGAAAATCACTATCCCGCAGGGGCGGAAATTAAAGAAAACAGTGTTCTGCAACTATGCTTTGCACGCGGAGAAGATTATCGCGGTTCCAAAGATAAAGACCCATTCATACATGATTATGACCCTGGCGACCAAGATAATGTATGGTGCAATACCCGGGTTGACCAAAGCAAAGTATCATTCTCGTTTCATCAGAAGAACCGCGTTTGCAGATATGCTCCTTGATGTGCTCTCTGTGAGAAGACCAGACCTCATCATCATGGATGGCGTGGTCGGTATGCAAGGAGACGGTCCCTCAGGTGGCACCCCTATCGAACTTGGTTTGCTGCTGGCCTCAGAAGATGCAGTCGCACTGGACCTTACCGTCCTTGACTTTCTTGGAATAGAACCGGTCCGTATTCCCACACTTCGGCAAGCGAAAATCAGACGCCTCTGGCCATCCCAAATAGAGTACCCCCTGCTTTCACCCGAAAACGTCCGTTACGAGGGTTTCCAGTTACCTTCCAGTGCACACTTTCTGATGTCTGCAACAAAGAATCATCAACGGCCACGACCAACAGAGAAATGCACTGCCTGCGGTGACTGTGTAAAGATTTGCCCAAAGCAGGCCATCCAGATCAGAAACAATCGTGCGGTCATTGATTACACAAAATGCATTGCTTGTTACTGTTGCCACGAGGTCTGCCCCTACGAGGCACTCACACTAGAATCCAGAAAACAACAATGAATTCCTTTTTTTATACGACCCGTACCAAAGATTTTTTTGTTACACCTCATGGAGATTTCCCAGGGTCCTTAAGATTAATTCAGGGAGCGCTGGATGGATATGCATCCCATGGGAGACAAAGGCAATGTTTCCTGCCAATGCCATCGTATTGATTACTTCCTGAATCAGAATTGATGCATACGGACCGATGATATGGAACCCAAGGATCTTCCCGGTGTGTTTCTCGATAATGGCTTTCGCAAAACCATCCTGTTCCATCATCGCCTCGCCTTTCGCTACATCAGAATAGCGTGCGGTGCCGACAAGAATCTCAAAGCCTTTCCTTGCTTCCTCCTCTGTTAAGCCAACAGCTGCAATCTCCGGATGGGTAAAGACCGCGTAGGGAACCACTTGGTAGTCCAGTTTTGTTTTCTTCTCATGGAACGCGTTCTTCCAGGCGATTATCGCCTCCTCGTTTGCCACATGTTTAAACATAGCTTTTCCAATCGCATCCCCAAACGCCCAAATGTTCTTCTTGCTAGTCTCAAGGTACTCATTGACCTTGATATACCCTCGTGCATCGGTTTGGACTCCCGTATTTTCGACTTTAAGCAAATCTGCGTTAGATTTCCTTCCTGCTGCAACGAAAATCTTCTCAGCAGCGATAGTGATTTCTTTCCCTGAACTGCTCTCTTTCCCTCGTACAACATACTCATTTCCTTTCTTTTGTATCTCGAAGACCTCGGTGTTCAGGAAAATCTGCATACGTTTAGCTAATTGTTCCTTCAACACCTCTGAGATTTCCGGCTCGGTGTTGGGTAGTAACCTGGCACCCCGCTGAAAAACGGTAACCTTCGTCCCAACCGCGGAGAAGAAATGAGCAAACTCCATAGCGATATATCCACCTCCGATGATGACTAGACTTCGTGGTTGATCTTGTAAGGAGAACACATTCTCATTCGTCAGATACGGAACAGACTCGAGGCCTTTTACCGCAGGAATAAGTGGTCGTGCACCAGAACCAAGAAAAATTTTTTCACCCGTAATCTCCTCACCGGACACCTGCAATACATAGTCTTTTATGAAAGAACCAGTATCGTGATAGTAATCAAGGTTCTCTGACTGGGTAATCCCCTGTTCCATCGCTTGATGGCTCTCTTGAATGGGTTGTTGGATGCGTCTCATAATCGCCTGAAAATCAATCTCTTTGATTTCTGCGGTTATCCCCAGTTTTTTTGCTTCCAGTATCTCCATGATTCTGTCTGCTGGATGGATGATCATCTTAGAAGGGATGCAGCCTACGTTAAGGCATGTTCCACCCAAAGGTCCCCTATCCACCCAGGCAACCTTCTTACCATGGGAGAGCGCTGCATCAACAATCTCCCCACCAGACCCACTCCCCACTACGATGACATCATATTTTTTCATCTACTCATTCTCCATTCTATCTTTTTCATTTATCATTTTTATTTTCACCGCGACTTCATTTCTTCGTAAAAAACCAGGGGTGAATGGGCTGTTGTAACGCATCAAGACCGGTTCTGCGTTCATCTGCATTGCTTGTTCTTGCAGCAGAGTTTTTAGTTTCTGAATATTTCTTTCCACTAAAGCTTGTGTCGTACGACCACTAAAGCGAAGTACTGCCATGTCTTTTTCTGGTTCTACCACAATGGTCACGGCAGGATTGGTTGGCTGGGGGGCCGTTTCCTTTTTATAGAATGCTGGAAGGACAAAAGCCATGGAATTTTTTCCTGTAACCACTGGTGTGGTCATGGGAATTCGTTCAGAGGTTATCACTGGAGCAGTCATTGCTATTTTCTGCTGTTTTTTATTTTCACCACTGATGTATTGAAAAAGAAGACCAAAACCAGAATCGTCCCTATTGTTCATGACCTTGGCAAGGATTACTTCAGGGTACCGGCGAATCTCAAGTTGTCCGATTTTTTTAACCAGCGTATAGGGCATTTCTTGTGTCATCGATTGAATTGAATAATTTTCTGATATATATGGCTGTGGTTTACGGGAAAATCAAATGAGGACTAATGGTCGCATCGATCGAAACAGGGATTGACTGATTTACTCCTGCGATTGAGAAATTCCCTTGGAGCCTGATAACAAACCAGTCCGGGAAGAGTTTCCCGGTCCCTGCGGTAACCATCTTCAGATACGGAAGCAGAATCTGAGTTTCAAGGAAATCCTGCCGTTCTGGCTCAAGCGTGGAGGCTTCCATGGGTTTTTGAGCGATTAATTTTTCATTTTTCCCAGTCAATCCATAGATGCTACACATGAGGTCATGGGCTTGTAAGGGGATTTTGCTTGGATTATACAGTGCTAATCCTATGGTTGTCAGAAACCCGCGAAGACGTATCTTGGCTTCAAGAGAAAGGGTAATTCCTAATGACTCGTTCTGGAAGAGTAGTTCTTTGATATCGGGGATGAAGAGTTGAGCTGTCGCTGAGAGCGGTATGGTTTTATCGATGCCCATGAGATGTACCCCGGCGTTTCCTGTGATGATAAGGTTCAACGTCTTCGCATTTAAGGCTTCATAGAAGAGAGAGCCATTGAGATGGAACTCCGTGTTTCCTTTTGGGACGATGGTCCCCTGTATTTGAGAAATTTCTCCCACAAGGTCTCCTGTTTCTGTTTCGACCCGGACTGTGAAATTCTCCAGTGACATTTCAAAAAGGTTCGGGTTGTTCACCCCTACACTTCCTTGGAACAGTATGCCCGTTTCGGTTATCTCTGTGACTTCTGCTCTGATGCTGAGTGCTGGTGATGAGATATTCTTAAAGAGGTCCTGGAATGAGGCAGTGATATTGATGTGGAACGGGATGGTTTTTTCAAAAATACCAGCGAAGTTCAATCCGAATATCCCCTGGATAGAGCTATAGATTTTCGAGGAGAGATCCCCTGAAAAGGCAAGGGTTTCATTGGTCGTAAACACTCGCCGTTGTCTTGCGGGTATTGAACCTCCGGCGAAACGCACATCCAAGATTACGTCCCCGTCAGGTGTCCTTCCTATGATGTTGAGGTTTTTGATGACTAAATCATACTGATTATTGTTTGTCATGGAGATTTTTGCTGTGAATCGTAGGTCATCGGTGGTTATCTGTGAAAGATTGAACTCCACATCGATTTTAGGTTCTCTGATGTCCTGGACAAAAAAGACAAGTACTCCTCCGATGACTACATTTATAATGATAAGGATACCAAGCAGAAGAACACCCAGGGAGATTTTTCTTTCCATATCCGTTCCAACACGATAACGATTTTTAAAGAAGTATACAATATATTATAGAGGTTCATATATAATATTTATGATGCTTATTTTTTCTTCTCCAGAGCCAAAAAGTATATAACAGAGTGTGAATTTTGGCTGCTGAGGTTTTTCTGTGCTCGATACAACACTTCTCATCGTCTATCTCGTCGTCATGCTACTGACGTTTCTATTCATGGAAGCAGTCGCGTGGTTCCTTCACAAATACGTCATGCATGGGTTTGGATGGTTCCTCCATGAAGATCATCATCGATATACAAAGAAACGTTTTGAAAAAAACGATGTCTTTGGGTTGTTCTTCGCAGGACTTTCAATCATTCTCATTTTCACCGGCTTCTTTGGAGGCTTTGATATACGCTTCTTCCTTGGTATTGGTGTTGCGATGTACGGTGCTGGGTATTTCTTGGTACATGATATTTTCTTCCACCGGCGTGTAAAAATAAAATACCGACCGAAAAGCAAGTACATCAAACGCGTCTTACATGCCCATTCTGTCCATCATCAAAAAAGCAAAGCACATGAAGGGATCTGCTTTGGATTTCTCTACGCAAGTAGGCAGTATGTGTTGCCTACGGAGAATTCAGCGTCAAACTGATTGGATGTCTCCGTTCTTCTCTTTCTTAGACTGTGATTGATTTGGTTAGTTTTCCAAACAAACTGCAATATGCAGTGACTGTCAGTTCGTCACCACTTATCGCAGTGACATTATAATTATAGCGGAAAAAGAATAACCGTTGTTGATTCGTATAGGATTCACTAGTATACAGCTCCCCATTTTTTTCAACGTCAACCTTATACACATAATGGACTTTGGGGGCTAGCGAAAAATGCAGGATTAAGACCTGCAGGGTGTCAGGTTCATAGTCGAGTCTCATGTACCGTGGGTTATGGGCGGCTGCCTGCATGCTTACCATCAGTGCTCCGATGAGAAGCATGATCACAAACAACGTATACGTTCTATACTTCATATTCACATTCTCCTATTCAACCGTTAGATGCCAAATCTCCCCGGATCGTAAGAAGGATCCAATAAAACGTGTCGTCACCACATAGATCTCCCCGTTTTCATCCTCCCCGAAACCAAAGACGAACCGTTTCAAAGGTTTCTCATTTGCCAAAGAGAATTCGAATCGTTCCCATACGCCTGGCTCGATCTCAGCGAGATAATACAGCTTCCCATCAGGTTTTGTAAACTGTGTGCTCCAGTCGCCGAACACATATAATCCTATGAGCGACGATGACTGGGTGCCTCTATAGACATACCCCCCGATGATCGAACGTCCTACGAAATGACTGTACTCATGGATCGGAGGCTTAAGCGTCTCGATACTGATGTTCAGATATTCCGCTAACTCCGGGTCATAGGGATGTGTCCCCTCAAGGATCCGCCATCCATAGTTCCCTCCGCTTTCCACGATATCGATTTCTTCCCATTCGTCCTGGCCTACGTCTGCGACATACAGCGCTCCAGTGAGCTGATCAAATGAGAATCGATATGGGTTGCGGAAACCATATGCGTAGATTTCGTCAAGGCCCTGGGTTCCGACGAAAGGATTGTCTGGTGGAATCGCATATGGTGTGTCTCCATCAACATCAATTCGAAGGATTTTACCAAGGAGCGTACTGGTATTCTGTCCGTTCCCGATGTCTCCATGCAGATCACCAGCTCCACCACCATCGCCCACCCCGATATACAAGTATCCATCTGGTCCGAATGCCAGCTGACCACCGTTATGGTTTGCCTCTGGTTGGTCGATACGAAGGATGATGTTCTCCGAAGACGGGTCCGCGATGTTGGGATCCTCAGCTGAGACCGTGTACTCTGCGATGATACTTTCATGGTCTACCCCTTCTGCGGTTTTTGGTCCACTGTAGTATACGAAGAACCGACCGTTGGTCTCATACTCTGGATGAAACGCAAGACCAAGCAGCCCTCGTTCATCATAGAGTAAGTTGAGCTTGACCATCTTGCTTGTCAGATCTAAAAAAGGTGGCGAAACCTGGATTTCCCCGTCGTCAATGACATAGATGATCCCGGGTTGGTCTGCCACAAAGAGACGGTTTGTTCCATCTCCTGCGACGGTAAGCATTGTTGGCGCCTTCATGCCCGCGGCAACCAATTCTACTGTCGCGGTTAGTGCGTTGCTATCACCAGGGATAAGCTGGGTAAATAGACCACGCAGACGTGCCCGAATGGTTCTTACATCCTCGATACCTTCTGATGCATTTGCGGTGACCGTAATAGTTGTCTTCCCAAAACCAAACACAAAGGGGACTTTGATTCCCACCACGTTTCCTGGGCGTATTAAGGAAATCGCCCCTTCTGTTTTTTTACCAAAAACTATAAGACCACCATCAAGGTCGATATTCCAGGATATATTCGTCAAATTCACTATTCCCTGGTTACGGATCACAGCCTGGATACCCAGACCTCCCGTGATAGCCTCTACTTCAATGGCTAGCGATGGTAAAGAACTCACCTCTCTTCTGTCGTCTATGTGTAAACCAGTTGCATATAGACTTGGGGCTAAGAGCAATAAACAGCTTACGATCACAATATTTTTTCTTCGAATAATATAACCTCCTTCAATTGGTCATTACATAGATAAGAAATACCATATAAAGATTGTGGTTAGACAAATAAATAAAAAAAATGAAATTTATTTTCGATAACCTCAACATTTAAATACCAAAGAACTTTTGTAAACATGTAATCCCGGGGAGTCATCGTAGTGAAACTCGTTTACCTGTGGCAGATAGTAAAATTAGCACGAATGCCGATTGTTCTGGCAGTGATACCGATTTTCCTTATCGGTGTCTTGTTCGCACTTCGTTCTGGAGTGTCCTTTTCTCTTGTCAATTTCCTCTGGGGTTTTAGCATCTTATTTATCATTGAGATAGCAGCGTCCTTTGCAAACGATTTCTATGATTACGACGCGGATAAACACAACAGACAATTTGGTTTCTCTGGCGGGAGTGGAGTCTTACTCGAATATCCAGAACTGCTCCCATTTGCAAAATGGGCATCAGTCATGATGTTTATCCTTGCCCTCATCTTAACAGGTTTGTTTATCGTTGTCGCATCACTGCCTCTTTGGGTCATCGCTTATATCGGTGTTGCCGTGTTTTTTTGTTGGTTTTACACCGCACCGCCACTTCGTCTTGTATATAGAGGTCTTGGTGAAATACCTCATCTATTCGCAGGAATCATGTTCCCTGGATGGGGGTATCTTATCCTGACTGGGACTATCACATCTGATCTCCTCATTTTTGCAATCCCCTTTGGGTTTCTTGGTCTAACAGTGATACTGAATTTTGAGATACCTGACAGGGAAGCCGATATCCATGGGGGGAAACGAAATCTCGTCGTGATGAAAGGTCGGTATTTTTCTTTTCTCATAATTTTTTTATTTTATCTGGTTACTTTTCTTTATTTTTTTATTCTCGCAGTCTTTGGCTGGTTTAATGATATCATCAATCCATGGGTGATTACAATTCTTGCGTTTCTCCCTGTATCCCTCTCTTTTATCGCTATCATTAAAAAATCTATACAACAAGATATCGCAACAAAATACGCCATACGAAATGCGATCGCTGGCTTTCTTTCGTCGTTTCTAATAATGGCATCCCTTTTATTTTAACTGAAAACCTTGAGATATTGAATGTGTAACACATTTTTAGGGAATCTATATAAATATCTTTTGTAAAATTTATTTAAAGAGATCTTTTATTCCTAAAATATGGGAGTTATCTCCTAGAATAGAATCATCATGATTAAAGGGGAGTAAAGAATGAAAAAAAGAACTGCAATAGTCTTGGCAATAATGCTGCTGCTCTCAAGCTTTGTCGTTGTAGGGACCACACAATCTCATCAATTAAATGACGATACTATTGAAATGAAACATGAGATTCAACCATGGTCAACACTCCAATCAGACGATGACATTACGATATCCTTTTCAAAGGCCCCATTGTCCTTAGGAGTAAATATTGAAATACAAAACAACGGAAATGAGACCTATCAAGACGTACAATGGAGTTTTCGAGCAAAACCACAGATCTCTGGAACCGGGCTTATTTACAAAGACCAGATACGATCCGGGGTGATTGACCAACTTGGTTCCAATGAGCTGGTGACAATTCCCTTACGACCTTTGAAGGGGCAAACTTCGAGTCCTTTTGGGCTTGGGTTGTTCTATTTTAACGCCTCGGTCAGCACCTCAGATGTCTTCTTCCGCTCTTCACAGCTGTGTTGGCTGGTGTTCTTTTTCATGGTTAATCTGAAACCAACCTACATGGATATAGCGCCTGCAGAAGCATACAGCTTATATGAAAATGGGACTTTTAACCTCATCATCGATGTGGTTGGCTTGAATATCTATAGCCTTGGTCATCTCCCTGGCGCTGTGAATTATGTCTGGGCTGATGGGACATTAAATCAGACGATCCCCACTCTTGACAAAAACCTAACCTATCTTGTCTACTGTCACACCGATCCACCTTCCACCGCAAGTGCTCAAGCGTTGGTCAATGCAGGGTTTTCCAAAGTCTATCGATTAGAAGGAAATTATCGAGCCTGGGTTGATGCAGGCTACCCTACAGAAACCTAAACACACCTTCCTTATCCCCTTCTTTATGCACCGTAACAAATAAAGTCACATAATCTTCTTAAACCACTGTAGTATACGACTAACAAGGTTTGAAAGCGGGAGACATATGATTATCAACTATCTTATCTTAGACATCCTTATAATCTTATTTCCGTTCTTACTTTCATTTAAGTGGAAATTTGCTTATTATCGGTACTACAAGGCATTGTTCCCTGCGATTGCTATCGTAGGCACTGGCTATATCATCTGGGATGCGATTGTCACGGCGCGAGGAGACTGGTGGTTCAACTATGAGTATCTCTCGGGAATCACCATCATCGGACTACCTCTTGAAGAGATCTTATTCTTCATTGTTGTCCCCTATTCCTGTATATTCATCTATGAGAACCTTGAGTATTTCTTTCCTGATAAAAAAATAAGATTCAACAAGATCTTCTATGTTGTTTTGATCGTATTGTTCGTTATCGGTGGACTTGCCTTCTATCATCAGGACTATACGATCCTTGCTCTGATGTCGTGTGCGTTCTTTTTCCTAGTAGCACTTTGGCGTTCCCCAGACATCCTGCAATCCCGGAACTACTGGCTCTACATCGGGATTTCGATGATTCCCTTCATCATTTTCAATTATCTCTTGACCTCCATTCCGATCGTTCTGTATAATCCAGCGGCCATATGGGGTGGCGATGGTCTTTGGAACGGACGGTTCTTCACCATTCCTCTTGAGGATTTCTTTTACAATTACTCGATGCTGTCCTTTTATCTCCTCGTATACGTATATTTCAAAAAACGATGGATATCCAATAAAAAAGATAATTCTCACAGGTGATACAACTTGTTTATGATTCTATATGATGTAATCATAAAATATTTATGCTATTACACATTCGTTGATAAAAAAAGGGATGAACGTGGCTGAAAAAAAAATCATCATCATCGGTGCTGGATTCGGTGGCATGTCTCTTGGGGCACTGCTTGCCAAGGAAGGACATCAGGTAACCATCCTTGAAAAAAACGACCAGCCAGGGGGACGAGCGATCGTTTGGAAAGAAAAAGGATTCGTCTTCGACATGGGACCGTCCTGGTACCTCATGCCTGATGTGTTTGATAAATTCTTTGCGGAATTTGGGAAAAAACCAGATGATTATTACAAGCTTGTCCGACTCAATCCCGCGTACCGAGTGTTTTTCAGCAAAGATGAAATCGTTGATGTGTCACCTGACCTTGAACAGAACCTGCAGCTCTTCGAACGCTACCAGAAAGGAGGACGTGAACAACTAAAAAGATATCTTGCTGCAGCTGAGTATCAGTATCAAATTGCGATGAATGAGTTCATCTACAAGGAATACCGCCATCTCTGGGATTTCTTCAGCCTCCGACTGCTGCTTAAGGGCAGCAAACTGCATATCTTCACCAGCCTGGATGAATACGCCAAACGGTACATCACCGATCCCAAGATGCGGAAAATACTGGAATACACGATGGTGTTCCTTGGTGGGACACCCTTTGATACCCCTGCCTTGTATTCCCTGATGTCCCATGTCGACTTCAACTTAGGCGTCTGGTACCCCGATGGCGGATTTGGGGCGCTTGCAAAGGGATTTGAACGACTCGCTACCGAACAAGGTGTGGTTTTTGAGTATAACGCTGAGGTGGAAAAGATAACTGTCAGTGGCAATCGTGTCACCGGTGTGAAAACTGCAAAAGGCGACATGGCTGCTGATGTTGTGATCGCCAACGCTGATTACCCGTACGTCGAAACCCATCTGTTGGAAAAACAATATCAAACCTATCCTGAGGAGTACTGGAACAAAAAAGCTATCGCTCCCTCAGCTCTCCTGATGTATCTTGGGGTGAAAGGAAAAATCAAGGCGTTTGCACATCATAACCTATATTTCGCGCCTCAATGGGAGGACCATTTCAACACCATCTTCCATGACCCCCGATGGCCGCAGGACCCCTCCTACTATGTCAGCTGTCCATCGAAAACCGACCCAACCGTGGCACCCGCCCAGGACGAAAACATTTTCATCCTCATCCCGGTAGCAGCAGGTCTACCAGACACGCAAGAAACCCGGGAGAAATATTTCACGAAAGTCATGGACCATCTCGAGGAACTCACTGGGGAAAACATCAAGGACAGACTGATAGTGAAACGACTGTTCGCACATCAAGATTTCACACAACAATATCATGCGTACAAAGGCACTGCTCTTGGTCTGGCACATACCTTAGGGCAGACCGCAATCTTCCGCTCCTCCCATAAGAGTAAAAAAGTAAAAGGGCTGTATTACACCGGACACTACACACACCCAGGCATTGGAGTGCCTATGGTTATCATCTCCTCCCAAATCGTGGCTTCGGAGATAAGGAACGCATATGATCATCGATAAAACGTTCTTCTCTATCTTTCGCAAAGGAAGTCGTACCTACTTCTACAGTAGCATTTTTTTTCCAATGCACATACGACGAGAAGTATTCATCCTGTATGGGTTTGTCAGGAAAACCGATAATTACGTTGATGTCATCCCACAGGACCGTGACGGATTCTATGAGTTCAAAGAGAAATATTATCAGGCAAAACAAGGTAAAGAGACAGGAGATATCGTTATTGATTCGTTCGTCCGTTTAGCAGAAAAAAAGAAATTTCAGGATGAATGGATCGAGGCGTTCCTCCATTCCATGGAGATGGATTTAACAAAGAAACGCTATGAGACCATCGATGAGGTGCTAGAGTATATCTACGGTTCTGCGGAAGTCATTGGTCTGATGATGGCAAAAATCATCGGACTGCCAAAAGAATCCTTCGAGCATGCCAAATACCTCGGACGAGCGATGCAATACATTAACTTCATCAGGGATATCGCCGAGGACCTGGATCTTGGACGGGTCTATTTCCCTCAAACTGATTTACGGAAACACGGACTGGCGAACCTCACCTATGACCATGTCAAAGACCATCCGGATCGATTCACGAATTTTCTTCAGACCCAGCTTGATCGGTACTGCCACTGGCAGGAGCATGCAGAGGAAGGATACCACTTCATCCCGAAACGATACCTGATATCCATCAAAACCGCATCGGAGATGTATCATTGGACCGCTGAACAAATCTCAAACCATCCCTTTATCGTCTATGACATGAAAGTAAAACCTATGATATCAAAAATCCTTCTTACGGTGGTTTCCAATCTCATCGATACCATGGGAACAAAATTCGGGACCTCCTTTTGTGTTGAAGCAACCCACGAAAAACATGATTCTTCAGAGTAGTTTCTATGAATGGATTTGTCAAACCTCGCATCGTAATCAGTAAATGTATCGAATTCGAATTTTGTCGATATAATGGCCAGATAATCCGTAGTGACATCGTCAGTACGATGAAACCACATGTTGAGTTCCTCCCGATATGCCCTGAGGTAGAAATTGGACTAGGTATACCCCGAGACCCTATCCGTATCATTGAAAAACAATCGAAAAAATATCTTGTTCAACCAACTACTGGCCGTGACGTCTCTGAAGATATGAAGAGGTTTACGGAGCGATTTCTTATTAGCCAAAAAGATATCGATGGTTTTTTGTTAAAATCCCAATCCCCCTCCTGTGGGACCCGTGATGTGAAAATCTATCCTGCAATGACACCGTCTGCAGCAATCCGTCGAGAAGCAGGTTTTTTTGGTGACCACGTACTTACAGATTTTCCTTTTTTGGCAATCGAAGATGAAATGCGTCTGCACAATCCAATCATACGAGAGCATTATTTTATGAAAATCTTTACGTTCGCTCGATTCCGCAGGATACAACAAGTTGGATTATTACAACCGCTACTTCGATTTCATACTGAAAATAAATTTTTACTAATGGCATACAGTCAAAAGGAGCTACGGAGTCTTGGCAACATCCTTGCCAACCAAGAAAAACAACCCTTACCTCGTGTCTTTTCAGAATACGAACAACATCTTCATACTGCATTTTCCAAAGCACCGCGGTATACCTCTCAAATCAACGTCCTTAATCATGTGTTTGGGTATGTCTCACAGGACCTCAAAGAAAATGAAAAAAAGTTCTATGCAAGCCTTTTACAGAAATTCCGTGATGGTCAGATTCCTCTGAGTGTCCTGATAAACCTTGTGAGATCCTGGGTGATACGATTTGATCAACCGTATCTCCTCCCGCAGACCTTTTTCCAACCCTATCCTGATGAGTTGTTCGATACTGAATCGATAAAAGCAAGCAACGTGAGAGATTTCTGGAAATGAAGATAGGATACCCCTGCATTAACCGCTCCCTTTCCTGCAAGGGAGACCGTACGTTCCGTTTACGCTCGTATTCAGAAGAAAGACTGCAGCAGACCATTCAAAATAACCTTGAGTGCTTGTTCCATATATTACGATTCAATCTCGACCACGGGCTGCTCTTTTTCAGAATCTCCTCAGACCTCATTCCCTTCGCATCTCATCCTGTCTGTACGTTCCCCTGGCAGAGGGTGTTTCAAAAACGTTTCGAGGAAATCGGTCAGTTCATTATAAAAAACGACATGCGCATCTCGATGCATCCAGATCAATTCATCGTACTTAATACACCTAGGGAGGACGTCTTTCAACGCAGTGTCGCAGAGATAGCCTATCATGCCAACGTCCTTGACCTCATGGGCCTTGATACATCAGTAAAAATACAGCTTCATGTTGGTGGCGTCTATGGGGAGAAGCAAAAAAGCATGGATCGGTTTATCAGTCGGTATCGCTCATTAGATGCTACATTGAAGCATAGACTTGTTATCGAAAACGATGAAAAAAGCTACAGCATCAAGGATTGTCTCCTGATACATGAAAAAACCAAGATTCCGGTTCTTTTTGATTATTTTCATCATACCTTGCTTAATGATCATGAATCCTTAAGCGACGTGTTAGAATCCTGTAAAAAAACCTGGAAACCAAAAGACGGGATCCCTATGGTCGATTATAGTTCACAGAAGCCTCAAATGAAAAAAGGATCACACGCAGAACATCTAAACAACCATGATTTTTCCAAGTTTGTTCATCAATCAAAACCATATGATTTCGATCTGATGTTGGAGATTAAAGATAAGGAGCATAGTGCAATTAAGGCACTCAAGATTCTACAATCTGATTACCGACTTGTCTCTCCAACAAAATAAGAGGTTCTTATGAATGAAAATAATCTAAAGAAACAGATATTGCAATTATTTGAACATCAGCGGTTCGCTGTGATTGCCACAGAGAGAAACGGTCAACCCTACACCCATCTTGTCGCTTTTACCTTCACCCCTGATTTACGCACACTCCTCTTTGCCACCAGACGGGACACACAAAAATACCTCAATATCAAAGAAAATCCATATGTCTCTGTTTTAATCGATAATCGTGAGAACACTCCTTCTGATCTGTCTGAAGCGATAACGGTCAATGCCCAAGGGCTGGCAACGGAAACACCCGATCTGAGCAAAGCGTATCATAGATTATTGGTAGAAAAACACCCTGGTCTATCATCATTTTTCGATGATCCTGCTTGTGCTCTCATTGAAGTCCATGTCAGGACCTATCAGGTTGTTCAGAAATTCGAACACATAGATATCTTAAAAATACCAGATGAGAAAGCATAATTCACTGCGGTTCAGATACTATCAGGGAGATGCAGCTCATAGCCTCGACGAATAAGAGGGGTGTTTATTAACGCCCTGATGATGTCTAAAGGAGGGAACTGTTCCTTATAACCTAACACCGCGACATAATCCCCACCTTTTTGATACGGATCCCAATAATATACAGAGTACGTTCCCGGAGTATTGATCGTCTCATCAAACCGAGGTCCTTGATAGTATGATTTTCCACCGAACGGTTCATAGAACTCTTCTCGGGGAGTCCCTGGTGGTACGTCTTG
Source organism: uncultured Thermoplasmatales archaeon (assembly GCA_964467345.1). Classification (GTDB taxonomy): domain Archaea; phylum Thermoplasmatota; class E2; order DHVEG-1; family DHVEG-1; genus SM1-50. Next base: position 61,112 of record CAYXPY010000006.1, read on the forward strand.
TTTTACGATCACACCATATCCAGGCGGAACATCAAATGGTAATGTCTGATTCGGCGGGGGCAGTCCAGGCCCAACTAACGCGAACCATGGGGTAAAATTCGCGTAAAAACCATCACAAACCGGTACGATGGCCTCAATGAAGACCTGGAGCGGTTGATCCTTAATCTGGAAACTATACACATCGATATCGGTCGAAGGGTTGATCCAGTCTGTCTCCAACCATGAATACACCGCTATCGATTGAGTGATTGACCTTCGCACCTGAAATGGTTTTTGTATGGTGGAGTCACGATGTTCTAAATACGGCACATGAGCTGAGAGAGATGGTAAAAGACAAAGACCGGCACATAAGCCAGCAAAGACTATTAGTACGGTTCTTTTCATACTATTATCTAAGGAGATTTCGCTATATAAACATTTTTTATTACGCATTTCTGGGTTATAACACAATTCCATAAAACAAATAAAGCATAACTGATTTCTCAATAGGGAGTGTTTGAGGGAGAAGATACCCATGCATGAAATAAAAATTATGTGTCCAAAATGCCGCCACCAGTTCATCACCAAAGGTGAACCAAATGAAAAAATCTATGTGACATGCCCGTCCTGCAAGACCTATGGGACGTTCACTGTTCCAGCAGGAACCTGTGATCCGAACAAAGTAGAGTGTTTCACCGATACCGGTGATGCCCGTTTCAAGAAACTACGAATCTTCAATGCAGTCATGGGTGTTATCCACATGATCCAAGGGTTCCTCATGCTTCTTTTAAGTAATGCATTTACACTTCCCCTGACATACACCCATCCTGAATACAATGCTATTACGAACACGATTTCTCCAGTATCTGAAACCTTTTTCAACGTCCAAATTGGACCACTCGTTGCCTTATTTCTCTTCATGTCTGCTACCGCTCATATTCTCATCTCAACAGTATTATACAAATGGTATGTAAAAAAACTTCAAAACCATATCAACCCTGCTCGATGGTATGAATATTCTTTCAGCGCATCGTTGATGATCTTCCTTATCGCCATGCTTGTGACGATCTATGACTTTGGGACCTTGCTAGCCTTATTTACACTTACCGCAGTCATGAACCTCATGGGTCTCGTGATGGAGCTGCATAATCAAACAACGACAAAAACAAACTGGACTTCTTTTAATATCGGATGTATCGCTGGTTTTATCCCTTGGGTCGTCATCTTCATTCCCCTTGTTACTGCTGCTTCTGTACCAGATTTTGTCATTGCTATATTTATAACAATTGCAGTGTTCTTCAATCTGTTCGCCATCAACATGTTCTTACAGTATAAGAAAATCGGGAAATGGAAGGAGTACCTCTACGGGGAACGCATGTACATAGTCCTAAGCCTTGTTGCGAAATCCGCCCTTGCCTGGCAGGTGTTTGCTGGGACGCTTCGACCGATGTAAAAAACCAACCCTATTTTCCTTTTTCTTTTTTTTTTTTTCCAAAAAATCATTTCAGCATTATATGTTACAAACCTCGGAGCCGTTTTCCGAACAAATCTGAATAGTGCATTCAATGATATTGAATTTCTTCAGGAGATAATCATTGATCCGTGAGATGACCTCTTCTTGTTTCCCCTGGATCTTGCTTTCATTGATTTGTACATGAGCGGAGAACACAAGCATATCCGGGGTAATCGACCAAAGGTGAGCATTGTGGAGTTCCCGGAGTTCTGAAAAATTCTTTTTAAGATCATCAGAAATCATATCGACATTAAGACCTTTCGGGGAGGTCTCCAGAAGTATCCGTGTCGAGTCTTTCAGTACCCCCCATGCCCAGAGAACAATGATAAGAGAAATACCAATGCTGACAAAAGGATCGATAAACGTCCAATTGGTGAACATAATGATGATTGCCGCGATCACAATCCCAACAGATGAGACCGCATCAGCAAACATATGATAAAAAATACTACGGATGTTCAGATCCCCCTTATGCGATCCCCGCAGGATCAGAATGCTTATAATGTTGACCGTAAGACCGATGAATGCGATAAGAAGCATCTCCAAACCAAGGATTTCCACAGGGTTAAGCAATCGGAGGATCGCTTCATAGACAATGAGTCCAACAATCACAAGAAGGAACAATCCGTTCACAAACGCAGCCAACACCTCAGCGCGGTATAACCCAAACGTCCGGTGATGGCAGGGGGGTCTCCGAGCAATAACGATTGCGACAAGCCCAATGAGTAACGCGAACACATGCGTGAACATATGGCCCGCGTCGCTGAGTAACGCCATACTGTTGGTAAGATACCCCCCGATGATCTCCAGGATCATCACGATCGAGGTAATACCAAGTGAAAAAACCAGTTTTTTTTGCTCGACATGTCGATATTCAAAGAGATGTTCAGAAAATGCTTTTTGGACTGGGTTCTTGGTCATAGCACCGGTCTTCTTTCGTATGATTTTTTTTCAATACTTAAAACAGATCGACTACTTTGAATTTTCCTTCCATCTGCTGAATTGCTTTGTTTGGCAGGGTGAAACGCATGACATTCCCCGTATTATTTTCATTTTCGACCCATATTTTTCCACCATGGGAAAGAACAATGCCCCGTGAGATAGAGAGCCCTAGCCCTATATCGCCACTTGTTCGGTCTGTACCCGCATCAGCTTGATAGATGACGTCGAACATTTTCTTCTGTTTCTGCTTTGGTATCCCACGTCCTTCATCCTGTATCTCAAAGAGCACCTCACCAGGTTCTTTATTTACTCTGACTGTTATCGTGGAATTCTCTGGGGACGATTGTATCGCGTTCTGCAGGAGGTTTATCAACACCTGTTTCACGCGTTCCTTGTCAATCGTAAGCTCAGGGAGCTCCTTGGGTATTTCTGTGCTTATCCGTATTTGTTTTACATCGGCTGCAGGCTCTGAGGTCCCAATTGCATCCTCTACTAACCGTTTGACATTGGTTTTCTGTGGGGAGAACTTCATTGTCCCTGACTCAAGATGAACGATGTCAAGGATATCCTGCAGAAGTTGTGTTGACCGGTTCGTATTTGCCACAACCACACCTAACCCTTTTTTCTGTTCATCATTCACCGGGCCAAGGCTTTCCAGAAGCAGGATCTCGGCATATCCTTTGATGGTAGACATCGATGATCGCAGCTCATGGGTGGTGATATCAAGGAAGTTTGATTTTGTCCGATCGAGTTTCTTTAACTTTGTGTTTTGTTGCTCAAGCCTCTTCTGCGACTTTTGCAATCTCTCCCGTTCGATATGGAGATCCCCTATGGTTCGTTTATATTCGTTCAATCTCTTTTTTAACAACGTGTTCTGTTTTGTCAGTTCAACAGTTCGCTCCTGGACCTTTTTTTCTAACCAATAATGGGCTTTCCGCAGCTCCCCTTCTATTTTTTTCCTATCTGTTACGTCATCCATGGTCGAATAGATAGAAAGCACAGCACCTGACTCGTTAAAACACAGGAAATCATTGATCACAAAAACACGAGGTTCACCGTTTTTCGCTAGATATGTCCGTTCGTGTCCACCGGTGTATGATTTTCTACTTGTTATTTTTTCCCTAAAAGAGTTTTTTGCGGTTTCTTGCTCGTCACAATGGATGAAATTAAAAATCGGTTTCCCTATGATCTCCTGTCGTTCATATCCCAGCAATTGACACCATTTTTCATTCACATCGGTAATCGTCCCTTCTGCTGATAGTGTATGATAGGGGACTGGGGCCTTCTCATAGAGCTGTTTGAACTTCTCCTCTGAGACCCGTAACGCCCGTTCCATCTGTTTGTTTTGCGAATTATCTTTAATGATCCCGATAGAACCGATCACATTCCCGATACGGTCCTTCAATACACTCAGGGAAATATCGACATCGACAAGGGCGTTGTCTTTCCGTATCATTTGTGTTTCCAGATGATGTTGAATCCCTTTCTGCCTGATGTTCTCCGATCTTATCTTTTGCCATTCTTCTTTTGGGTAGAGGTATTTGACCGGTTTCATCATCAGCTCGTTTTTACTCATCCCAAGAAGCTTTTCTGTATAGGTGTTCCAATGCACGATCCGCTCGTTCTCATCAGTAAGCATGATAGCGACTGCGGAATTATCAAAAATAATTCGATATTTTTCAATTGGATCTCCCAAATCAATCGTTGGTATGTCTTCCCCTTTATGATGCCGAAGGATTGAAAACATTGATACAAAAGAATCGTTTTCACATTCTTCGTCTACAGGTTTTTTTGGTTCTTCCATGCTTCGACTATGAAGCCGTCCCAATCGCTCCTCTGCTCGTAATGTTTTTATTATCTCAGGATCATCGTTTTTCATATCATCACTCCTTGATTCGATGGCCTGTTCTCATTACACTGTAAACCTACGTTAAACTGGTCAGTATCATCTAATGAAGACCTATGTGTCATTGCAGTTCCCATCCGTATTATAACAACAAAAGTAACCATTTTTTGGTATAAAACATTAATGGCTCTCAACATAAAATTTTTTGATTGGAAGAAACCATCTCAGAAAAACTTATATAGCATATTGTTTGTTAATGATACAAGGGGAATATATATGAAAAAACTACTCGCAATTGTCGTATTAGGGGTATTGCTTGCAACTGGATTAGCAACAGGCAATTCCTTACACGCCGAAAATACTACTATGAAAACAAGCGAAACCATCGCATGTTCAGAGATAAACGTGGTCGAATCAAACGAATATATCTCACTGGCATTTGATGGATCAACCTCGTTTCTGATGCGACCCGACGAGCCGGTGATCCCAAGAATAACAAGGGTCTACGTCCTTCCGTTCCAAGCTTTTGACATCCAGGTCTCTGTTGATTTCTCATCACCACATGCATACACACTTGACCGGCTCATTCGCCCGGCGCCACACCCCATCATCGATGGCAAAGAAACAACAGAGATGATAAGTACTCCCTCAGAAACCATCTATCAGAGCGCTGAGATTTACCCACGAGAATCATTTTCCTATTCCACAAGCACTGGTCTTTCAGGGGCAGAGCATGTGGTCTTCCTCTCGGTGACCGTTTATCCTCTTCGGTACTCGCCTCTTGAGAACACGGTTTTTGTTTCTGACCAATGTGTCATTACCATCTCCTACGAACCTCCTCGCAACCCACAGGTGTTTTCTGATGAGTACGACTTGCTTGTGATTGCTCCTGCTGACTATGAGGCTGCGCTGCAACCTCTTGTTGCTCATAAGAACTCTTTTGGGATGAGCACCCTGTTTGTCAGCCTTGAGTCAATCTACAGTGAGATTACTGCAGGCAGGGATGATGCAGAGAACGTAAAACTCTATATCAAAAAGGCGATAGAGGATCTTGGGGTGACGTATGTGTTGCTCGTCGGCGGCATGACACTTCAAAAGGAGGAATGGATTGTCCCTGTTCGGTATACAAACAATCATGTCGGAGTAGGCTATGAGCTTGGGGTTATCAGTGATTTGTATTTTGCTGATATTTACAAGGAAAATGGGACTGCGTTTGAAGACTGGGACAGTAACGGGAACGGGATTTTTGCTGAGTACACATCAACAAGTAAAGATATCATTGACGGATCGCCTGATATTTACATCGGTCGGCTTGCTTGCAGTTCTGTAAAAGAGGTGTCCCTCATGGTTGATAAAATTTTAGACTACGAGACGACCCCGGCGGATGATTCCTGGTTTAAACGGATGCTTCTCATTGGTGGGGATACCTATCCTGAATCCGGTGGTGTGGGTGCCTATGAGGCTGAGATAGATACGAACGTCTCTGCAGGTTACATGACGGGGTTTGAGTTCGAACGACTCTTTGCTTCCTCAGGGACGCTTACTGGCCAAAAAAGTGTTGAACAAGCGATAAACGCTGGTGTTGGATTTATCCACTGCGCGGGACATGCGAACCCTTCGACGCTAGTGACGCATCCTCCGCTGAATAAAACCGAGAAGATAACGATCATGGGGATGTATAATATCCCACCGATGAATGCGTTCTACGCTTTGATTTACCAGAAACGAGGTATCGCTGGTTTTCTTGAGGAACTTAAAGAGCGATGGATGCCAAGGTTACGGAACGGGGAAAAACAACCGGTTGTCGTGGTCGGTGGATGTCACAATAGCCAGTTCAACGTCACGCTCATGAACATTCGCACCTACGGTTTTACCCATGCGTATGGCTATGGTATTCACGTCCCGAAATGCTGGAGCTGGTGGTTGACAAGCAAAAAGGACGGTGGCGCGATTGCGACTATGGGTAATTCAGGACTGGGCATGGGATTACCCGGGTTTGATTACCCCAATGGTCTTGACGGCTGGCTTCTCCCCCGGTTCTTCTACAACTACAACCAACTAGGGCTACATCACGTCGGGGAGGCACATAGTGCTGCCATCGCTGATTATGTCAACGAATTTGATATCAATGCAGATGATGCAGATCGTCAGATGGTAGAACAATGGGTTCTTCTAGGAGACCCAAGCCTGATGATCGGAGGATATTCGTAATCCTCTTTCTCTTTTTTTTTTTCTGGAAACATTCATACCATCATAATTCATGGTCCAGGTTTGAAATGAAACCAAGAAAAAATGCAGGAAACACCCACCCTAGTTTATTTCACTATCATGATCTTGTCATCGAACTACATCCAGAGGTGTATGATCCTGCTGAGGATTCCTTTCTTCTTCTTGAATCACTCCAACTAAATCCTCAGGATGTTGTGTTGGAGATCGGCACCGGGTGTGGACTGATTGCCTTGGGATGTGCTCAAAAAGGATGCAAAGTCTTCTGTACCGATATTAACCCGTTTGCGGTGCAGGTGACACGTCGGAATATCAGTCGAAACCAGCGGCTCCTTCATGGACCCATTGAAGTACGACACGGTGATCTCTTTTCCGCTTTCAAGGACCATGAACGCTTCAACGTCATCATCTTCAACCCCCCCTATCTGCCAACCACAAAGGAAGAAAGAACCGGAGGATGGTTTGATATCGCGACAGACGGAGGATGGGATGGTTTGAAAGTAACCAAACGATTTCTCGAAGGACTCTCCCGGCGTCTTCTCCCAAAGGGATCTGCGTATTTCGTATTTAGCTCCCTTTCTAATCGACATACACTGGAGCAACATCTGAAAAAACAGAAATTAACTGCACGCATCATCAGTCGTCATCTCTCTGAAGGAGAGGAGCTTGATGTGTACCGGGTCATTCCGAAGGCTTAAAATGAAATAAAACGGTTACCTGCATCATCTGAAGCTGAGTATGTATGACCGATGAGTATTATCCGTGGGGCGGTGAATTCACTATTGGCGCATCAACAGGATGTGTCGCGGTCGTCTTACTCAACATCCACTACGACCCCCCTAAGACTGTTGCGATATACGGGCGTTTAAAAACTGAAAACATCGGCATCGAAAAGATAGTTGCCAACACCATTTCCAATCCATTTCTTCGCTTTCTGGTTCTCTGCGGAGAGGATATCAGAGGGCATCGTTCGGGGTCTTCGCTTATCGCATTGCATAAAAACGGGATTGACCATAACAATCGGATCATCGATGCACCCGGTGCAATTCCCTACATAGAAAACATAACTGAAGAGGCGATCAAACGATTTCAGTCTCAACTCAACATTGTTGATTTGATAGGAGAAAAAGACACAGCAAGAATCGACACCATCATTAATGAATGTACACAGAAATCCCCCCCATCATTCGGAGAACCATACATCGCCATCCGATTAAAACCAGTAACAACCGTCGATGTCACAGACAACCGGGCGTTACATTCCCGGATTATCATTGATTATATGGGGAAAGTCAAAAAGAGAGGTGGATAAATGTTTTCGTTTACAAAAGAACAAAAAATCTATGACATCCAAGGGATATCATTCGGTGGACAGCCAGGGATGTATCCCACGGTTCTTTTCGCAGGGCTGTTCTTCAAAGGAACCCCTGATTACACTGAAGCAACAAAACAGATTCTTGCTCTCTCCCATCTGAGTCAGCAAACCGGAACCCCGGTCATCCCAGATATCTTCATACGTAAAACAGAGTATATCACACCCATCCTCTCCTTCATTGAAACCGCTCTTCCACAGAACATGCCCTTTTCAGTTGACATCATTGATCCTTGCATCAAAATCGAGGTCTTAGCACAACTTGCAGAAAGAAAACTACTGCCCCGGACCATCTATAATTCGGTTCATATCGGCATCACAGCACAAGAAATAGAATCCCTCCAGGAACATACCCCGGAAATGGTTATTATTGTCGCGTTCAACCCGAAGGATACATCACCTGATGGGAAAATCGAGGTGCTGGAAAACGGAGCGCATCTCCTCGAATCCGGTCTTCTTGAGATTGTCAGAAAAATAGGGGTACAAAAAACCCTCATTGACACCGCTGCACTTGCTCCTGGTGAAAACAGCGGTGCTGCGATCGCAGCCCTCCCCGTGATAAAAGAAGAGTATGGGCTTCCTGCGGGCTGTGCGATACATAACGTCGTGGAAAAATCAGTGTGGCTGAATGATTTTCTTTCTGCAAAAAAAACAGTGGATGCTGCTTCGAATGCATCCATACCTCTCTTCGGTGGTGATTATGCGATTTTCGGTCCTATAGAAAACGCACCACTCGTTGTTCCATTAATCGCATGGCAAGACATCCTTGTCTCGGAGTATACAGAGACTTATTTCGGCATCAGCCCTGACAGTAATCATCCTCGGAGGAAGCTTCTGAAATGAGACATCACATACAAACAAGTGTTATTGGATCTTATCCGATTGCTGTGGATCCTTCTGAGCTGATGGCTGATTATTATGCTGGCAATGAGACTGCCTGGGAACGGTACATCGATCAAGCGGTCCAGGACATGACCCAAGCGGGGATCAACTTTGTATCCGATGGACAGACCAGAGATCCTTTTATCCAGTTGTTCACCAGACATTTCAGCGGATGTAGGATACGGCAGAGAACCGAGGTCATCGGCCCGATCCGATTCATCCACCCCATCACAGTAGCAGACCAGGTCTATGTCAAACAATTACTTCTACCCACAACCGGTCTGATCGGTGTTCTGACCGGTCCATACACTCTTATGAAGTCATCGGTCGATTCGTTCTATCATGACGAGCAACAAGTATGTTTTGATTTTGCTGCTGCGCTTCGTAAGGAAGCTGAATTGCTTCAGAAGCAGGTGGATTTCATCAGCATTGATGAACCGTTTTTCTCCAATGAACTCCCCCAGTATGCGCGGGAGTTGATCGGGACGATCACCACTGGTCTTTCATGTCAGACCCGGTTGCATGTCTGTGGGGACGTGTCTCGTATCGTCCCTGAGTTGGTGGACATGCCTGTCGATATCCTTTCCCATGAGTTCAAAGCATCCCCGTTCCTGTTCGATGTGTTCTCTGAGTATTCATCCAAGAAGAAGATGTGCATTGGTGCGGTCCGATCAGATGATACGACCGTTGAATCTGTTGATGAGATCCTGAGGCATATACAGAAAGCAAGTGACGTCTTTGGTGAGCAGGTCGTCCAGATTGCCCCTGATTGCGGGCAGCGGATGCTCCCTAGGGAGATTGCGTTTCGTAAATTACAGCATCTGAGTATCGCAGGAGGCATCATGAATGGTGGATAAAGAAGTCCCGTTGATCAAAGCAAAAAAAACAATCGAAAAAGACGTCGTCCTTGATCCTGGTGGGTTCTTTGTCATCGAGGTTGATACCAAGCAGATCCGTGTGGAATACTATTCGAATGTCTATAAAAACAAACGGATCGCGTCAGGAATCCTTGAGAAGGTCTTCACCGGGACTACGGCTGATGCACTCTCTGATACCATTGCCCTGCATGTGCCGTTCTTACGCCCTGAGCATTACCTTTATCTTGGTCGTGAGCTGCAGAAGGCACAGCTTGCCTTTGAGCAAAAAAAGAAATACGAGCAGGGTGGCTGCTAGCCTTTCACTATTTTTTCCTCATATCGGGTGATGTTCTTTTTTCTGTGGACGAGCTGGATTTTTTTCTTCAAGGTCGCCATGTCTCGTTTATCTATCCTTGGTTTTGTATGAAAATATTTTTTATCTCGAGGTGGTTGATACGCAGATCGCATGGATGTTGCTCCTTATCCTTACCAAACGAGGATGGTCGTGATTGTAACAGAACAGGCGAGCTGGTTTATGTACGTTTCTCTACACTACCCTGGCAGCTGAGATGGAACTCCGTTTTTCCATTCTGCCATTGTTTCATCACGTTTTTTAGGGTGACGCCCTCCCCGGTTTTGTAGGCCTGGATCTCTTTGACATGATGATCCCTCAGTATGATTTTTTTTTCGATGTTCTGCTCCTTTATCGTGATGGTTGTGATAAAACCAATCTCCCCGTCGTCTTTGAAGAAGGCTTTGGTTGATTCTTTCTGGACAAGCACTCCTGTGATGTCCTGGCCTTTGGTCTGTTGTTGTTTTTGGGTAGACACATCGACTGGTTCAACCTCTAGCAGTCCCCATCGCCCTAGGTTGATTTCAATACCGCCGACGAAGCCTGGTTTGGTGTATCCGTTGATGACTTTCAGCCAGGTGCCTTGTTGTATCTCCTTATTTTTTATATAATCGGTGTCCCCGTTCCACAGTACAAGTCGACACGTGGCTGTCTCATCTGTTATTTCAAGGTTGATGACTTTGCCTGCTGAGCCGTTTTTCCTTTTGAACGTCTTTGAATCTGAGATGCTAACAACCTTACCTACAACGGTGTACTCTCCATTTGGAGTCAGATCAGCAATGTTGGTGATGCTTTGTTTGTTCCTACCTAGCTCATCAACCAGTAAAAACGTAATCGTGTCCTTATCGACAAGCTCCCCGTAATGTTTGTAGCGTGTCTGTATTTCTTTTTCTATTTCTTTCTTTGTCTTGATATCTAAGAGTAATCCGATAAGTTCTGCTTTTGTCTTATGCATCCGCGACGCGACTAGGTATGTATTTTTCTTACTTATACTCTGCTATGGGGATACGAAAAAAGAAGGAAGGGGTGGTAGTTGGGATTGCAAGTAGATGTGAGATAGGATGCAAGTATAGCAGTATCGTTATGTTGATCGAATCGATTTCTGTTTGTTTTTCCACGGATAGGTGGTCTGTTCGGTATAGGTTTGTTTCTTTTTCTTATTGTTATATCGATACCCGTGTTTGTTGTCCCATTTCCCTCCATATTCTTTCTGTTTGTATTGTTTCATCATTTCACCTCGTCTTCCACTCTTTTCCAAGTGGAACGCATGTTGAATTTTCTTGCCTATGATTTATATAGCTACCCTGTGAAAATGTCAAAACGGAAAAAATCACTTCTTTGCTCCTTATAAACAGATATAAATAGACAATCTCTGATATAATGCCATGGGGATTAAACATATGAAGAAGAAAACATGTATTGGAGGCGGAATCATAGTCGTTTTTCTGTTGTCTCTCCTCTTTGCTGGATGTGTTGCACAACAGCACTATATGCTTCCCATGCGAGATGGGGTACAACTTGCAACCGACGTCTATGTCACCAAAAACACCCAATCACATGGTGTGATTCTCATTCGGACACCGTATAATAAGAATGCGGTCCTCACCCAGCTGCTTGGCATGAACTGGGCACGGAACGGATGGCCGACCGTGATTCAGGACATGCGAGGCCGGTTTTCATCAGAAGGAATCGACACTATCTTTAAAAACGAACACACAGATGGTCCCGACACCCTGGCATGGATTGCAGATCAACCCTGGTCCAACGGCAAGGTCGCGACGTTTGGTGGTTCAGCGTTAGGCATCACCCAGTATCTGACGGCTGGTGCCAATCCTCCGCAGCTTGCCTGTCAGTACATCCAGGTTGCGACCCCAAATATGTATGCCCATGCGATGTACCCTGGCGGGCAGTTTCGGAAAAGCATGGTGGAGGGATGGTTACAAGGGCAAGGAAGTACCTATATCCTGCCTGAGCTGTGGGCCAATGAGAACTACACCACAGAGTATTGGACCAATGTCAGCCTGGATGATAACTGGCAGGATGTCAACGTCCCTGCTATCCATATTGGTGGATGGTACGATATCTTCACCCAGGGGACCATCGAAGGTTATCTTGGGTATCAGCATCTTGGTGGACCCGGTGCTGTCGGGAAATCAAAGCTCATCATTGGTCCATGGACCCATGGCGGGGCTGGGGTCAGAACCCAAGGTCAGCTGACGTATCCTGAGAATTCTGTTGACACGTTCTCCCAAGCATTGTTCTGGAAGATGGCTGATCAGTACACCAAGGAGATTCCCACTGATTTTGATACCTGGCATCCGGTCACATATTACGTGATGGGTGATGTTGATAATGCGACTGCTCCTGGGAATGACTGGCGGTATGCCGATGATTGGCCGGTCCCATCTGTCGAATCAGCATGGTACCTCCAAGCTGATGGGAGCCTGCAGACCACAAATCCAACCGAGACAACCCTGTTCAGCTATCGCTATGATCCAACCAACCCAGTTCCCACGAAAGGGGGCGGGAATCTGAATCTCCCTGCGGGGCCCTATGACCAACGACCTGTGGAGAACCGCTCAGATGTTTTGATCTTCACCAGCCCAATCCTAACGGAACCTTATGAGGCGACAGGTCCAGTAAAAGCACGCTTGTATGTCTCCTCCGACTGCCCCGATACTGATTTTACCGTCAAACTCACCGATGTGTACCCCGATGGACGATCGATGCTGATCACCGATGGTATTCTACGAATGAGAAATAGGAACGGATATGACCATTGGGAACTGATGAGCCCAGGAACGATCTACGAAGTCGAGGTTGATCTCTGGAGCACGTCGTATATCTGGAACACGGGTCATCAGATCCGTGTGGCTGTCTCTTCATCAAACTACCCTCGCAGTCTGAACAACCCAAACACCGCTGATGGCATCTACAAGAACACGACCTATGCGATTGCCAACAACACAGTCTATGCAGGTGGCCTATATGCCTCCTGTCTTCTGCTCCCGGAGATTGAATTCAACAGCACCGCCCATCAACAAGGCTGGGAGCCAGCTGTTGAATTGAACGGAATGCATGGGTCTTTCCATCGATTCGTGCTACCTGAAAAACTCCAAGGAACATTTTCCCGTCTCTCCAAGGAGTCTGGGCTTTTCGACTACCGTTCATTTCTCCTCTCTTAAAACACAGTCCTTCTTTATCACTTTGGCATATCATAACAGAAAAACCATCGAATTAAAAGATATATATTATTTAATTAACGATGTCCAAGATTGCCGATAAGGTTTCACTATTTACATTATGCTGTAGTAGAAACAACAGTAATACCAACAAGATAAATCCAGTCCCATTAAGAAGATATCCTTTTTATAGGAGAACAGTGTTATTAAAATCATAGGGGCAGGAAAGATTATGGATAAGAAACCTCTGATTAGTAAATGGTCTACGGTTGGGGTCATACTCTTGTTTGTTGGAATAGCATATGCACCAGCAATGGCACAGTTCACAGAGAAACAATCGATATCACGAGGAACCTGGTTATATGTCGGTGGGAGTGGACCAGGGAATTATTCAACAATCCAAAGTGCCATTAACCATGCGAATGACAGCGACACTGTCTACGTGTTTCCAGGGCTCTACACTGAGAATGTCGTTGCCAACAAATCCATTATTTTAATGGGAGCAGACAAAAACACAACAATCATCGATGCGAACAATACAGGATCATGTATCAGTCTCATATCACGAGATGTCCGCGTAAGTGGTTTTACAGTCCAACATAGCGGTGATACTGAAAACGCTAGATTTCATGACTCTGGCATTCTTTCACCCTTCGGGAGTAATGATTTTAATCACGTGATATCTGACAATATCATTAAGGAGAACCACGATGGTATCTATTACTGGGGTGCACAGAATATCACTATCTCGTATAACATTATTAAGGACAACCGCCGCAACGGCATTGATTTACATGTTGGAGCAGATTACTGCACAATTAACCACAACCGCTTTACAAACAACGCGGCTGAAGGAATCCATATCGATGGCGAGTCTTCTACGTTCAACAGAGTAATCGCGAACTATCTTGATTACAACACAGAAAAAGGAATAGTCATGTATGGATATATCTGCTATATCGCAATGAATCATGTTTCTCACTCAAAAAATGGTGTCATGGTAACAGGATATTACTCCCGTGTCCTGAACAATACCCTTGTACATAACAATCTAGCCCTATCCATGACCAAATCATTACAAGCTGTAGTCGAAGCCAATTCCTTTGAAAACAATACGATGCACGCCACCTTTTTCCACTATCTTTTGCATCGGTTCATGCTTCCTTTTATCGTTTGGCCACAGATCACGAAATGGCATGCGAATTACTGGGGTAAATCCCTCTCAGGATCGAAAGTTATCTTAGGAAGGATGTTATTGAGCCAAATTCCAGCCTTTCCAGGAATCCCGTGGTGTAATTTTGATTTCGCACCAGCCACAGATCCCTATCCAGATCAAAGTATCTTAGGAGGGTTACCATGAAAAAAATCATCCTTGGTTTCTCCCTCGCTGTACTTTTGTTTTTAGCGGCGGTCAATCCAGCGATTTCAGCACAAAAGAATACTCAGCAGGTCATCATTGAACTCTCAGGTAACGAAGAAACAAATCAACATCAACATATTCTTTCCTTATCAGCATTGGATGCTAATACAGTTCGAGGCATCCTTGATCAGATTGACGAGAAACTGGAAAAAGCATCTACTGACGATGAAAAATACCAAATCTTTCTTTCCACTGTAACCGCGTTATATCCGTACGGTGTCTTCGGAAATCTTACTCTGCCACAGGCAAAAAAACTAGTCACGTACTGGTATCGTCCAAGAATATACTCCTCAACGGGAACTTTATCGGAGAACAGGAATGCCTTCTGTCTTGTCTCTGGACACACAGATCTTACTTTAACTAGTCATCGAATCTATTCATGGATGCAGATTGCTGGTGCTGCTATGTTGATGCTCGGTATCATCATTGGCATATCTTTACCATATGTACCTACGCCAGGCCCTCTCCGAATACTCATCGGGTTATTGCTCATGGGCGGAGGGATATCGACTTACATTCTCGGCAACACACTCAGCTACCGTACGGATGTCATGCCAATAGCTATTGGAAATATCTTTGGGATTGGATATTCGTTCGGTGGTGGCTCTCCAGAATATGCACAGGGTTATATACATACGGTAGGACTTCTTGGTGATAAAAACTGGACTGGACAAATCCTCGGAGATCTTCCAGGGATATTCCCGTACGAGTTGGTCGTGAACCTCTATCAAGGGATTTGGGGATTTACAGGAATCAAGATCTGGATGAACGAGGATGGTTCTGAGAAATCGTATCTCGGATCAGCCCTGCTTGTGGGTATCCAAGAGGTAAATACCTCCTCATTGTAAAACTGAAAACACAGGATGTAGGGGGTCTGGAATCTGATTGGGGGCAGTGACTGTCATCATGCCATTTTCCTATGAACCACAGTTCCCGTTCATCCATTGGTTGTTGGAACGATTCCCGAATGCATTCCCAATTCTCCGTTTTCTCCTGGAATACAATCATTGACAATCTTTATCGTACTAGTAATCTGGGGTTCAAATCCCTTCCCCTGCATAATTTTTCCCTTCTGACAAAGATTTATATAACGAAGGATTGTTTATTTTTCTATAGGGGCAGGAAAGATATGGATAAGAAACCTCTGATAGTGGTAAGT
>CAYXPY010000007.1:0-6205 GCA_964467345.1 uncultured Thermoplasmatales archaeon
TTAGATGTTTGCTCTTTCTTGGTTTTCTTGCGGGAAAACCAGAATCGTAAACCTAAAATACTAAAAGAACATGCTCTTCTTGAAAGTGATTGTATGGCCCAAGAGAAAAAAGGAGAAGGATTTCACTCCGGAGCCGGTTTGATCCGGTACTTCGATGCAGAGGAAAAAACCGCAGTTAAGATCCCACCATGGTTTGTGGTGTTTGCCTGCATCGCAACAGCGGTCATCGTGATCGCTATCCAACTATGGAAACCCCTTTAAAAATAATTTATCCTTTTTTTATTTTCTTTATCGTCTGTTCCTTTGCTATTGCGAGAGCGTCCTGTATCTTGTCTTTGTTTGGCCCGCCACATTGGGTCAGCTTTGGTCTGCCACCGCCACTCCCCCCAAGTATTTTCCCTAGTTCTGATGCGAGGGGGCGAAGGTCGATGTCGACGTCCTCGGAAGCAGCAGAGACAAGTTTTTTCCCATCATGGATATGAACAATGTAACCTGGTTTTTTAATGATCGTCCCTGCGATCGTGATTGCATCTGAATCACTGATCCCGGTGATTATATGAAGGGTCGTTCCAGGGATATGGACGGCATCGCGAAGTAATCGTTCAATGATATCGGAGGAAACCAGCTTTTTTTGTTTCTGGGAGTTCTTCCATTCATTAAAGATGTAATCGCATGCTTCGACCAGATTAGCGGTTGTTGTTTTTTGAATGGATGATGCCTCTTTTACAAAACGTTGCAAGGTTTTTTCAAGCTGATCCGGGGAAACGGAAAAGATCTTCCCTGCCTCCCGTAACTGTTCAGCTTTGTTTTCATGAGAGGAGATGGTAACCAGGGGGGAGAGCACCTGTATGATGCGTTGATACAGCTCAGTTTCCTGTTGCTGGTAGGCATCCGCCATTTTCCCGGCAGCAAAGGTGATACGGTTGACTCCATCTGCGATCCTTTCAGTTTTTAGGATGCGGACTTTTTCGATTTCTTTTATGTTGTTGAGGTGTGTCCCACCGCATGCTTCCACGTCGATGCCAGGGATGTTGAGCACGCGAATGAGGTTCCCAGGTGGTACTCCTCCTTGATAGAGGCGGAATCCATGTTGCCGTTCTGCGTCATTCCTCTGCATTATTTTTTTCTCAACAGGGACTGCTTGTTTGATGAACTCGTTTGCAACAAGTTCAATTTGTTGTATCTCATCCTCAGCGATTGGTTTGTAATGAGCAAAATCAAAGCGAGCCTCAGTTAGCCCAAGCTGAGAGCCTGCTTGCCAGATATGCTCCCCGAACAGTTTCCGAAGCGCACCGTTGACGACATGGGTACCGGTGTGATGTTTCATAAGCGTGTAGCGATGGTCCCAGTCGATTTTCCCATGCACCTGCATACCAGTATCAGCAGGGAATTCTACGACATGGATGATTGAATTGCCTGCCTTTTCGACATGCAGAACAGGGATTTGTTTGTTGTGTATGAGCAGGAATCCTTTGTCAGCGGGTTGTCCACCGCCCTCAGGGTAGAACGCGGTCTTATCAAGGATGACCTCCGTACCCCGTGAGGTGGTCTGCTTCCAAAGCACGGTCGCATCAAATTCCTTTGTATAATGATCGTCGTAGTATAGGGGACGTGTGCTGGGGAGGTCTGTTCGGTTGTCCTCGGTTTCTTCCTCGATTTTTTCATGTGAGTGTAACTCAGCTATCATGGAATCAAAATTTGGGGGAATGGAGACGGTTATGTGTTCTTTCTGTGCGATGTTTTGGACGACATCAGGGGGCATCCCATGAGTGTCGTACAACATGATTAAAGCTGCTGGGTCAATGGTTTGCTTTTCTTTCAGGATTCTTTTAATCAACCCCTCTCCTTTGGAGAGCGTATCGGAGAACCGTTTTGTCTCAATGTCGAGAATCTCGCCTACCTGGTCTTTTCTTTTGTTAAGCGAAGGAAACTCCTTTTTAAGATATTCTAACTGTTGTTCCACCAGTTGTCGTAGGCTGAACGGAAGCTGTAATTTTTCGATGAATCGTAATGATCGTCTGATGATTAATCGTGCGAGGTACCCTGCTTTGACATTCGAAGGGACGATCCCATCACCGAGCATGAACGAGAGGCATTTGGTGTGGTCCGCGAGAGCATAAATACTAAGGGCATCTGAGGTGTCTTTTAGTTCCTCATGCAGGAAGGCAAGCATTTTTGGAAACGCTGTTTCGTAGACGGTTGGTGTCCCGGTGGTGAACCAGGCGATCCGTTCCAGTCCATACCCGGTATCAACGATATTGAGAGGATTTGGTGAATATCGTTTTCCTTCAAGGGTGGTTGCTCCCTGTTCGTCTTCTTTCATGTTCATGAACACGAGGGTGGCTATCTCCAGGCCTCCGGCGAGGACCTCGACGCAGGGTCCTGCGTTTCCCCCACCGATCCAGAGTTGTTCTTTGTAGTTGATCGCTTCCCGGGGGATGCCGATTTTCTTGCTGAAGAATTCATCACAGTAAGCGACGGTTTCTTCTTTCCAGTAGATTTCGTCTGTATTCTTGTTAAAGGCATGATGGCCCATCATCTCAAATGTCGTCAGATGTCGACCGCTTCGACCTACTTCCTCCAGGTCGTTGAGCCGTATGCAAGGCTGGGAGATGACCAGGGGGTTGGCTGGTGGTGGGACGACCCCGGATGTCACATGGGGTTGGAAATCAGCGATTGATGCTATAGTAAGGTAAATATCGGAACGCCATCGAGCGATGACAGGACAGCGTTGTCCGGTCTCTGGGTACTGGAGCCGCGAATGGTGATGTGATTCAAAAAAAGAAAGGAATCCTTCACGTACCTCTGCTAAGCTCAGTGGTTTTTTTGCAAGGGAATTTCCGATGAAGTTGAATTTCACGCAGGGTTGATCTCCACAGAATTCTGTCGTAGGGTCAAGGGTCCAGAAATAATCCCCGCATGCCTTGCATTTCTTCCGAAGATATCCATTGGCGTGAAAGAATTCTAAGTCGTATTCCTTCTGCATGGTTGTCTCAGCCATAGGTCTTAACCGGTCTGGAATAGACAATAGGTTTAAAGTTTTATCTTTACAATATGCCATATTTTTTGATATTTCAATCAATGAGACGATATGTTTATAAGGAGATATCACTTAGATTATCCTAAGGGGTACTATGAAGAAACTATTTCCAAAAATAATACTAGTCTTAATTTTTTTAATCAGCAGTATGGGGATAACCAGTGCATTGGATTACAACATTAATGGACAGACGAATCAAACAACGGAAACCATGAGTAACGGCTATGGTCTGCAATGGATGATGGAGTATGGTAACAACCCTCGCACTGATGCACGGTATCAAGGGCCTCAACCAATCGGTGATTGTGATAACGATGGGAAGAACGAGCTGCTCATCAGCGGAAGGGATTGTAACATCCGTGTTATGAAATGGGATGAATCTGAGCAGACGTACAAACAGGTTCGATCACTGCGCCCGCCATTCTACCCGTTCGTTCAATGTGACGCCGGTGGTATGGCCATTGGTGATGTGACCAATGACGGAAAAAACGAGATAGCCGCCACCTGGTACACCACGGTGTATCGGTATTTCGCCTTCAAATACTGGATCATCGGTGTGAATCCCTATATCTTTTTGAACAACGGCGGGAGTGCCGACTGTCTTATCGGTGATTGTGACAATGATGGGAAGAACGAGCTTATCCTCAGCGGTGGACCTGGATGGCAGGGAAATAGTCCTGTCGCTGAGATTACCGTATTCCGATGGAACGGTCTGTTCCTTAGGAAAGTAGCAGAATGGAAGGACCCTGACGTTGATGGGTACTGCTACATGCCTGGTCTTGGTGATGTTGATGATGATGGGGAAAACGAACTTGTCTGTGCATACGCAAACAAGGTTGTCGTGCTGAATTGGGATTCTGAGAAAAAGGTTTTTGTCCCTCTTGAGATACTAAAAACATATCCTGGGACGGACTCGCCGTTCGGCATCGTCTGTAAGGATTGTGATAACGACGGAAAGGCGGAGATCCTCTTAAGTTATTATGACCCCCGCATCCGGATCTTCAAATGGAATGGTACCGGGTATGAGACGCAGTTTGATATCTCATGGCCTACCGGTGACCCAGTCATCGAAGGCATTGATGTTGGTGATACCGATGATGATGGACTTAATGAGGTCTGTGCAGGAGCAGGTGTGACCCATATCTTACAGTGGAATGGGACGACGTATGTGGAAGAAGCTGTTCTTCCTACCTTCGGCTGGATGGCTGTCGTCTGCATCGGTGATTGTGATAACGACGGAAAGAACGAGATCAACGCAGGTAACGTCGAGGTCAACATAGAGGGTGGTGAGCAATTCACCGAATGGGTCTTTAAATACGGCTGGGAAAGCTAAATCAGAGTTTTTTTTTCTTTCTTTTTTTTCTGATGTTTTTTCTTCAATAGAAACATATTAATAGATTGTCGATATATATTATCGACATTCATAGATGGTCTTGAGAAATATGGGCGTCAAAGAAGTATTAGCAGAGAAGATAGCAGGAGAAATCACCCTCAGCCCAAAACCTGGAGAAACCCTGCGTAAATGGCGTACTACCTTTAACATCGCCCAGGCTGAACTTGCAAGCTACCTGGGACTTGCACAAAGCGTGATTAGTGATTACGAGTCAGGGAGACGCAAATCTCCTGGGATACATTCCGTAAAAAAAATAATCAACGCGTTCCTGGAAATCGATGAAAAGAAACACGCTAGCTCCATCATCCAGCAGTATCAGTTCATGGTCAAAAACCAACACGGCATCATCGACATTATGGAGTATCCCTTCGCAATCCCCATGGAAAAACTCATCAAAGAAATCCAAGGCAGAGTCGTCACATCCCCAAACATCAGCATCGATCGCACCATAAAAGGGTTCACCCTTATCGATGGCGTCGAGACCATCAAGACACTGACTGCGACGAATTATCCGAACCTGTATGGATGGAGCACGGAACGGGCATTGATTTTTACAAAGATACAGTTCGGTCGAAGTCCGATGATCGCGATACGCATCCACCCTGTCAAACCCTCTCTTGTGGTATACCATCAACCTGGTGGGGTTGACCCTCTAGCAGTACAGCTTGCAGAACGAGAGAACATGCCCCTCGTGATTACGGAGATGCCCTTGGAAGACCTACGGAAAAAACTTCTCGGCTTGGGGAAGTGAGACCAATGACTGATGTGGCAGGCCTGTGCTCCATCTGCGGGCGACCAGGCCAAATGTATACCTGTCAGCTCTGCGGCAGACTGGTCTGTGAACGATGCTACAGTCACCGTCATTGTATCTGCTCTGAATGCGGCTTTCAAAAGAAACGGTCGGATTCCCCAACGTTTCCGATGGAGTAACATTGTATTTTTTCGAAAGGATTACTAGAAAATATCTCAGAATTTTTTGTTTTTAAGTCAGTAAAACAATAGTATTAAAAAAAAAAAAGAGAAAAGAAGGGGGGTTAGAACCCCATGAGGTGTCGTAGGATGGGAAAGGCGCGTGGGAACAGGTCTAAGAGATGCTGTAAAAACGCACTGAAGCTGAACCGATAGTCCATCGGCATCACGACAGACAGTGTACCCCAGTCGCTTTCAGCACCCATGCTGTCCCTTGCCTTTGCCTTAACGGTATAGGTTCCCTCTGCATCCCAGGTATGGGTCAGATGTATCAGGTTACCTGAGATGTAGGGCCCAACCCAGTCCGTTGTCGTATTATCTCCCCAGTCGACATAATAGTATACATTATGGGCATCGAGATCTTCTGAGACAAAGTTAAACAGGTAGGGTTTCCCTGGTTTTCCTTCTGCTGGACCGGTGATCTCCGGAATACTTGGTGGGTTGTTATCCGTGATGGTGACGACTAATGCATCTGACCAGCTGCTTGCGGCGCCCCAGACATCACGGGCTTTTACCTTGACACTGTAGGTGCCCAGCACATCCCAGGTATGTGTTCCCACACCGGTTGCTCCTGAGGTATATGGTCCAAGCCATCCGCTGGTGCTGCCATCGCCCCAGTCAAACAAGTAGAAGATCTGATCATTGTTCGGATCGGAGGAACTGCTGGTATAGGCGTAGTCCACATGCCAGATCCCAAGGCTCTGTCCCACTGGTTTTGTTGGTTTTACCGGCGGGTCACTGGGTGATGGTGATTTTAACTGCTGTGCAGGATCACCAAAGTAGGTGCATCCCTGGATGACTGC
>CAYXPY010000007.1:6305-76529 GCA_964467345.1 uncultured Thermoplasmatales archaeon
GTGATTTTAACTGCTGTGCAGGATCACCAAAGTAGGTGCATCCCTGGATGACTGCGCGATAACTCCCGGGCGCGGAGTTCCATGTCCAGTTTACGGCTGGTGCCATCTTATCCTTGGACCACATGTGTCCTTTACCGAACTCCCAGTTTGCATAGCTCTGTGAGTTGTTCTCCATGTCGAAGAAATAATCCCAGAAAAGCTTCATCTGCATGGCGCTTGACGAATTCGTGCTTGTGAAGGACCCCCATCCGTAACAGGTGTTATAGACGACTCCGAACGCAAGCTCGGTATCTGAATGGAACAGCATCGAGTGAAGGACACCATCGTCTGCATCATCAAAGTCACCGCAGTGGCACCCGAAATCAGTAAGGAAGAACGGTCGCGTGTTGTGATAGTTCGCCTCCCACTCAGTCGCATACACATCAAGGGACATGCTGGGGTCCGCATGAGCAACTCCACTAACAACGGTGACCAAATCATTGTTGATAGCAGTTTTAAATTTCCCTACCGCATCCCCACCTTCCCAGCCGGGGTTCGGGTTTTCGGATGTGTATTTTATTGAAAGGTTGAATTGGTTACCTGGGTTGACCGCGTTCCAGGTCTCAAAACCGAATTGGAAGCCCATCCAGGTCGGATAGACACCATGTTCATCAGGGTCTGGACCAAGCCAGTTGTCTGTTCCTTTTATCGCACCGTAATCAATGAAATCATCTCCTTGAGCCTGCCAACCAAGAGTACCCGTCATAAACGCGGCGTTGTCCAGGTAATCATAATCAGCGCTCTGATCGTAGTAGAAGCTCTTAGTCATCCAGTTGGAGACATCCTGCGGTGTATCACAGGTGAGACGTCCAAGGAAGAGTTCTGAGTATACATCGAACCCAAGGTCTCCTTCTTCACCCCAGTAGGTGTCTGAATCAGCATTGAAGGTTTTATCAAGGTTACTCCAGTAGATATCGGCATCGATATCGGTCTCATAACTGGAATCCATATCTCGTGCGGGGATATAGTTGGTTTCTCCGTCACCACCAATGAGCACGTAGCTTGTCCCCCAATCTTCGTAAGCGTCTTTTAAGAACTCCCGGATGCGGGCTTGGCTGTCGTTGAACAACGCCACAGGATTGTAATAATCAACACACGCAAGGATATCCTGCCTGGTGACAAGCGTGCAGCTTAATCCAGTAGCAGCATGATGATCCATGAGGCTTTCCCAATTATAGGGTATGGAGCTGGTGGTATCCCAATAATCCAGACCATTCTGGGTCGTGGTGATGATGACATAATCGTAACTGTCTGCAGGGTCGCAGAGCCCACCAGGGTATTCAAAGGTTGGTGCGCCAAGGTAGGTAGCTGTTACATCAGGGTTACAGACAAGGGCTTCCACCCAGGCAGCATCTTGGGGGTTGTTGCGGAAGAATGTGTTTGGTTCCGTGTCTGGTTTGAGGTTGATGGTAAGGGTTAGTTCAGGTGAATAAAAGAGCTGCCCGGTGCTTGGGATGAATCGTGCAGGTGAAAAGGAGACATCGAAAATCGCATATCCGTGGGAATATCCGATGTTATAGGATCCATGGTTTGACGCTGGATAGAGTTCATTAGTAAGATATAGTTCTTCGTTGACAAGGAACTCCTGAGGGACGTCCATGCCAATGGGTACTTCATTTTGGTAGGGGAACACCGGGTGTTCTGTTAAATCAATGTCTTGTACATCGACGGAAACAAGGGCGCCAGTGACATCAACACTGTCAACGGTGGTACCGTAGGGTAACAGGAGCTGGACGAATTTTACCGGCAGTGTCGGATCACCTGCCTGTTTTCCTAAATCAAGGCATCCTGCCATATGTATTTTCGAATATGCGACATTATCATACGTCATCATAGATGTGGTTGGTTCTTGAAATGTGAACCGGTAACTAAGGGCGTCATCTGAGAATTGGACCAGACTCAGAGAATCTTTTTTAACGGTTATTGCTGTTGCGGTAGTTACTGCAGTCATCACAAAAAGAATGCAGAGGACTACTGATACCTGCCTTTTCCATTTCGTTATGGATTTTTTACTATTCGGTAGCTTCATTTTAGTATACCTCCAATGAAAAATAATGCTGCTGGTATTATTAAAACTTGTGATTAAAAATCAGAGAGAATTTATATTATCAAAACGAAATTTTCTTATTTATATGAGACTGTTGTTGTCCGTACAACGATGATAAGAGCGATATTGTGCAATTCATCGTTTCAATACTCATTTCTCAGCTTTTTTTCATATAGCCTTTCTCTTTGCTGTTTCGAAGATATTGAAATGAACGTATGGACGTAACAGCGCACTATAGAAAGCAATACACTCTTCGATGTCCTTTATAGATTCATCATAACATATTTTAGATTTTTTTATACATTTTTTATGTATATTTTTTAGAAATATGTTATTAATCTCAGTAACCAAGCGTGTCTCAAACAGCAATATATTTATATAGAGATTCCAATTAAGTATATAGGGGAATTAATATGAAAAAAATCATCATAATCTGTATAGTCGGTATTTTATTGAGTACCGCCTTTGGAGCAGCCGCAATAGCAAACACCGGACAAACAAAAGAAGAACCCGATCAGGGGTCTCGATTCGCTACCCATAACATCTTTGCTGAATATGGAACCGCAACCTGGTGCGGGTATTGTAAATTCGCCCATGGCGCATTAAAAGAGATATGGGCCGAGGGACAGTACCCCTTCTATTATGTTTCACTCGTCACCGATAAAAATGCAAAAGCAAGCCAGCGATGCACAAACGATTATAACGCATATGGATGGCCAACTGTTTGGTTCGACGGTGGATACAAAGTCAACGTCGGGGCTGGAAGCATCCCTTCAGCAAAATCAGCCTACATCAGCAGCATCACCCAGTGTGGAAACAGAGTCGTCGAAGACGTTGATATCGATCTGACCGCCACCTGGCTTGGTGGTACAAGCATGGAAGTCAACGTCGAAGTCTTCAATAACGAAGCCGAAACCTACGGTGGACACGTCAGAGTTTATATCACTGAGAAAGAATCAAGCATGGGATGGTACGACACCGCTGGACAGAAATACACCATGGCCTTCCTTGACTTTGCCTTTAACCAAGTTCTCTCGATACCTGCGGGAGACTCCTGGAGTGGCTCCATGCAATGGGATGGTGCAGCGGCAGGGTTCCCAACGGTAACAGAAAACAACATGATGATCCTCGCTGCTGTCTTTAACGATGAATGGCATCAAGGGTACTCCTACCCACCCTCCCAGAACCCCTTCAATGCCTATTATGTAGATGAATCAGCCGGCTTTTCATTCGGAAGCGGACCGAACACACCCAGTAACCCCAACCCAGCGAACGGGGCGACAAACGTCGATGTCGACAAAGACCTCAGCTGGACTGGAGGACCTGGGACCTCAATTACCTATGATGTCTACTTCGGCACCGCAAGCTCCCCTCCAAAAGTACAAGGCAACCAATCAGGGACCACCTATAACCCAGGGACTATGGCATACAGCACAAAATATTACTGGAAGATCGTCGCCTGGGACCAAGACCAAAACTCAGCGGAAGGACCAGTCTGGTCATTTACGACCACAACCGACCCAAATGAAGCACCAGACACACCCACCATCACAGGACCTGCGAAAGGAAAACCAGGGAGCACCTACAAGTACACCATCACCGGCACTGATCCAGATCCTGGTGACGAGCTCTATGCCTACCTCATGTGGGGCGATGGAACCTTCACCGACTGGGTTGGACCCTATGACTCCGGGGAAGCATTCTCTGTTACCCATTCCTGGGCAGAGACAGGTACCTACACCGTCCAAGTCAAAATAAAAGATGACCATGGGGCAGAAAGCGACTGGGCAACACTGGATGTAAAGATGCCGACAAGCTACGGAATCACCAATCCGTTCCTTACCTGGCTTCTCCAGACCTTCCCACACGCGTTCCCACTCCTTCGATATCTCCTTGGAGTCTAAACGGAACACCCCACCTCTTTTCTTTTTTTTTTTTTTAATTTCTTTTCATAGCTAATTTCTTCTCATAAGATACGATACTTAACCAGACAACTCAAATGATTCTTTTTTGTTTCCTATTACTACTAATGGTTTCTCCCGCTCCGATACCATTCCGATCGTTTTCAGACAGAACTCTCTGAGAAACTCCTAGGTTTTCCCCCTCCATCATAACACGGTACCTGCCATCGAGGCGATGTCTGATGTCAAAACAATAAGAAGGTTCACCATTCGGAAAACCAATGAGGTGAATACCGAAGGAAACCGCAGATTAAAACGCTTTCTTTTTGGAGAAGGGGAGGAATCATTCTTTGGGTAGTCTATGCCCTCTCAAGGGCTTCTTTCTCACGATAACACCGCTCCTGTGGATATCTCATCCCAAGAATCTATCAGACCTGTAGGTGGTATGACTCCCAGGGTTGAATTCAACTGGAAATACATCACGAAGACTCACCCCCCAAAAAAAAATTACTTAATAAGAGAAGCAACATCCACAACATTTTTTTTCCAGATCGACGGTGTTCCCTTTTTCATTCACACACCTCCAAGTCACAACGACCGTTAATTCAATCAATGACCCGTCTGTAGAAAAAGAATGAATATATCATACAGAGGATACGACGAAAAAAAAAAGAAAAAAGGGAGAGAGACGCCTCTCAAGCACCCCTATCGGATCAGAGACTGATCAAACACAAGACTTGAAAAAAACTGTTGTGTTGTACTACCAAAGGAAAACTCCAGTGGCATAGTGACATCAAGAGTACCCCAATCGCTCTCCGCATCCATGCTATCTTTCGCTTTGACCTTCACGGTATAGGTTCCCTCTGCTTCCCAGGTGTGCGTCACATGGATCTCTGTGCCAGAGAGGTAGGGCCCAAGCCAGTCTGTGGTGGTGTTATCCCCCCAGTCGACAAAGTAGTAAATAGTATGCTCCTGGGCATCGGTGGTGACCATGTTGAATAGATACGGTTTGCCTGGTTTACCCTCAGAAGGTCCCGTGATCTCAGGGATTTCTGGTGGCGTGTTATCCGTGATGGTGACGGTCAAAGGATCTGACCAGACGCTTCCAGCACCCCAGATGTCGCGTGCTTTGACCTTGACTTCGTACGTCCCAAGCTCTGTCCAGATATGCTTACCAGTTCCTACCTGTCCAGAGCTATAAGGCCCAAGCCATCCACTGCTGGCCCCATCACCCCAGTCGAACAAGTAGTAGAGCTGTTCATTATCAGGTTCTATCGCTGAACTCGTATACGTATACTCGACATTCCAGATCCCAAGTGAAGGACCAACGGGTTTGGTTGGTTTCGTCGGTGCTTGACTCGGATGAGGTGATTTTAACATCTGAGCTGGGTCACCAAATAATAAACAGCTCTGAATAATACCCCGCCAGGTGCCATACGAGTAATCCCAGTTGATCATCGGGGCCATCTGATCCTTTGACCAGGCATGCCCGACACCAATCTGCCAGTTGCTGAACCCTCCAGAGTTGTTCTGCAGGTCAAGGAAGTAATCCCAGAACGCTTTGGCCTGGAACGCGCTGCTTGAATTTGTTGATTCGAACTGCCCCCAGCCATACCCTGTGTTATACACACAGCCGAACGCAAGCTCGGTGTCTGAATGGAACAACATTGATTCGATGATGCCATCGTCACCATCATCGAAATCACCGCAGTGGCATCCGTAATCATGGATGAAGAACGGTCGCGTGTTATGATACAGGTTCTCCCAGTCGCTCTTCCCGACATCCAGGGACATCTGGTTGTTCGCATGGGCAATCCCACTAATGATGGTCACCCGGTCCTCGTTAATAGCGGTCCTAAAGCCGTTAATGGCTCCGGTTTCACTACCGCCCTGCCAACCAGGGTTGGGTGGCTCCGCGGTCCATCGGACGGATATGTTATACTCGTTGCCGATATTGACCTGGTTCCAGGTCTCAAACCCATACTGGAAACCCACCCAGGTGGGAAACTGCCCAGGATCATCAGGGTCGGGCCCAAGCCAGTCGTCGGTTCCTTTTATAGCACTATAATCGACGAAATCATCCCCCTGACAGTTCCATCCGGTGTTCCCCCCATAGAACCCGGTGTTGTCAAGGTAATCGCCATCGGTGCTCTCCGCATAGTAAAAGCATTTTGTCAGCCAGTTGGAGACATCCTGCGGCGTATCACAGGTGACACGACCGAGATACACCTCTGCATAGAGATCAAAGCCATTGTCTGCTTCCTCACCCCAGCGGTTATCCTGATCCGCATTGAAGCTGTTATCAAGATTACTCCAATAAATATCAGCATCGACGTTCCCCTCATAGGCGTAATACATCTGCCGGGCTGGCATCGTGTCTGCATCCCCGGCGATCAGGATGAATCGCGTCTCCCAATCCTGATACGCGTCTCTGCAGAACTCCCGGATGCGCGCCTGGCTGTCGTTGAAGAGTGCAGTGGAGTTATAATAATCAGGGCAGGCAAGGATATCCTGCTTGGTGACAAGCGTGCAGCTTAACCCATCTGCCGCATGATGGCTCATCAGGCTTTCCCAGTTATACGGGGTCGTCGTGGTGGTGTCCCAGTAGTCCAACCCGTTCTGGGTGGTCGTGATAATCACATAGTCATAATGATCTGAAGAATCGCACAGCCCTCCCGGGTACTCAAAGGTCGGCAGACCAGCACGGGGGTACTGGTTCATCACCTCAGGGTTGGAGACCAACCGGGCGACATAGGATTGATCCTCAGGATCGCCCCGATAGAACTGGTTCTGGTCTGCATCCTGTAACGTTATTGTCACCGTCAACCGAGGGTAGTACTGCAGGATGCCTCTCACCGGGTTGTACTGCACCGGATTGAGGTTTACGGAAAGAACCGGATACCCATGGGAATATCCTAGGCAATACTCTGAATAGCGCATGATTGGATGGAACTCATCGGTTGCATACAGCTCTTGGTTCATGACAAACTCAAATGGCTCGTCACTCCCGATCGGGACAGACCGCTGCTGCGGATACAAGGGTGTCTCCGTTAGTTTCACCCCAGCCAGATCCAGTGGAAGTGGGCTCCCCAGGACGTTGATCCGTGCGACCGTCTTATTGGGCGGCAGCAGCAAGGAAACCACCTTGACAGGAAGTGCTGGGTCCCCTGCGGATCGACCAACCGCGATACAGCCTGCCTGCGAGATGGTCGCATAGGCTGCATCCATGGGTTGTATGCTTGGCTCAAGGAACTCAAACGAATAGCTCAATCGGTTCCCTACGAACCTATCTTCAAATTTCAACGCAGCCCCCAGTGGTGCTGCGGCAGATGTCATCATCAGTGCGATGCACATCAGAAAAACGACACCTATTCTGCCTTCTATACTCTTGTTCTTATGTCTGTTCTTCATTGGTTATCCCCTATCTCGTATATACCAGTACATAAGAACGATGCCTGAGTATATATGCTTTATCGTCTCTGAGAGCTCATCAATCACGGCGTAACAGGAGGGATTCTTTCCTACCATCATGCGTGAGACCATCAGAAGAAAAAAAAAGAAAATATATAAAAAAAAAATTAAAAAAAAATAGAGGAGGAGTGAAAGATTTCACTCCAATGCGTGTGTCTTTAGAGCTGTTTCAGCAAAGTGTAGTACTGTTGCTGGTTGCCGTAGTCAAACGAGGTGACGACATCGCTCATCTTTGAGTTGCCTGCCGCATCATAGACGATACATTGTGCGGTGTGGATCTTTGATTCGACCAGGAACTCGTAGGGTGCGCCGTCAGTGTCTTCGCCGACTAAGGCGTCATCTGCGTAGAACTCCACTTTCACGATGCCGCTGGTGGCGTCTGTTGCGTCCGCCTCAAGTAACCATTTGGTCTTCAAGCCGTTCTGTGCTGTTGCGGTGAAGGCGTTGATGACCGGTGCGGTCTTGTCCATCTTGAAGCTGATGCTCTTCTCTTCCTCGGTGTTTGGAGGCACTGCTTTGTCGACGGAGTAGAAGTAGACTGTGTGTTGTCCATCGGTGGTGACCTGGAATGGTGTTTCGTAGAGTGTCCATTCGCCGTTGTCGACCTTATACATGGTGTAGTCGACGCCCTCAGGCCATTTCTCATCGTATGCCGTCAGGGTCACGGTGACGCTGCTGACATACCATTCGCTCTGGCCCATGGTCCCTGCGAGGGTTGCCTCGGTGGTCGGTGGGGTCGTGTCGGGGATCCTGATGATCCAGCTGAGTGTCTTCTTGTCGTTGTTGGGGTGGTCATCGCCAGGTAGCACGGTCTTCATGGTGAGCTTGTAGTCTCCTTCTGCATCGGGGTCCTCAGGTATGGTGATGTCCGGGAAGGTGACAACTGCGGTCCCACCAGGTGCGACTGGTCCAGCGACAACAACAGTCTCATCATAGACGATGACACCAGTGTCGTTGGTGATCTGGGCGTTCACGGGGATGTCAATCTCGGGGAAGGTGACTCCTAGGTTCTGGATGATACCCTCAACGGGGTAGGTTCCAGGTAACCAGTATTCGTCGCCACCGCCACCAGAGGTGACATGTCCACGGATCTCAAAGGCGACATCATAGCCAAGGCCAGGGAGATCGTACCAGGTTGCACCATCAGAGGAGAAGAACGCGGTCTTCAGGGTGATACCGGGTGCGGAACATTCCAGTGGGTATTCTCCGGTGTTATGGGTTCCTTCCACGCAGAGCCAGATATCGCTTCCATCGAGTGTGACTGGACTTGAGAGTGGTACTTCGAACCAGTCGTCACCGGTGATGCTGAACGGCTCAGTGGTGATCTCAGCACCAGGAGCAGTTGCTGATCCAGCGCTGTAGATGTGAACGTTCCCAGAGAATGCGACGGCACCGTAGTGCTTCCAGCGGATCATATCGAGGTCCCATCCGATGTATGGTGTTTGTTCATCGATGGTGAACCGGTTTGCACCGTAGATCTGACCAGTGGTTGAGCCGAACGCGTTGGCGTACACTCCGTTATCGTATTGTAACCAGCCTTCATCCTTTGGAGCTGATCCAGAGGGTTCGGTGATTGCAATGACTCCCGCGTCGTGTTCGTAGCTGAGGGTGATGATCTTTCCAAGGACGTTATCAGCTGGGTACCCATCATCCATGAGTGATGCTTCCAACAGGCTTAGGTCATCGAAGAAGATGTTGTTGCCGTAGAAGGACTCTCCATAGAAGCCGATCCAGACCGCTGGTAACCCCGCAAAGGCAGACAGACCAATGCTGTGTTGTTTCCAGCCGGTTGACCCATCGTACCGGTTGATGGTTTCAAGCAGGTAGAAGTTGGCTCCGTCTGGTGATGCGCAGACCGTGATCCGGTCCGTAGTCCCACTGTATCCCGTGTCGTGATACATCCAGAGTCTCATTGCATAGCCGTCAGCTGTGGTAAAGTCGAAGGAATTGTCCTTGACAAACAGTTTGCTGTTACCTGAGCTGATATACCAGCAGGCATACCGGGCCATCCAGCTGCCACCATGTGGTGTACAGGTTGGGTAGGTTCCGCTTTGTACGCCGTCGAATTTGTTGTCGACATCGGTTCCGCTGATGGTGTATTGAGACCAGCCGGGGAAGTAGCCAGGAACTTCAGGTGTTCCCGCATCTTCGAATCCGACAAAGGTTCCATCAGGTAAGGTGACATCATCGACCCAGATATACCAGGCGTACCAACCAATGTAGCGGATAGCGAAATACACGGTTTGTCCCACATAGGCGGACATATCAAAGGTGTATTGCGTGTAAACCCCGGGCACTGGATAATAAACACCAGCAAGCATGGTTCCTGAAAGGAAGTCAGCGGGGGTGTTCCCGGTTGTGGACATGTAGATTTCGTATTCATCGTCACCATAGTTGTAGGTGTCGACCCAGAGCTCAAAGATTCCGCCGGGCGCGACGACAACAGGTCCTGTTGCGAGCCAGTCATCGTTGGGTTGTACCGCGTAGTCATAGGTGCATTTTGCACATCCCACTCCGCTGCGTTGTCCCGTAGTACTGCGGACCCAGGCATTTCCGGTGTTGACGTTATAAATCATCCAACCTGGGGGTTGCCATTGAGGTGGAACCGTTGGGACCCAGTCCTCAAAGCCGTAGGTGTAGAACTCAGCGAATCCGTTCAATGTCGCTTCGACGTCGACCAAGTAGTCGATGTTCTCAGCGAAGGGAACATCTGATGGTGTCCAGTCAGGCAGGATAGCGTTGACGGTTTCACCAGCAACGACATCAACGGTCACGGTCTCGTCATATTCCTCGACCATGTCAATGATGCCAAGCCAGGCGTCATCAACGTACCAGTAGTTGATGTTGAACGAATCACCGCTCATATCCCAGGCGATCCGGAAGGTTGCTGATCCGACACCATTGGCTGCGGTTAAGGCAACCTCCGTGGTAGCTGGACCATACGGACCACCGGCACGGACGTACGCATCGCTCCAGGTTGCTCCTGAATCGATGGAGGTTTGGATCTTCAGGTCATAATCACCGTTGTAATCGTTGACGTACTCTTTGAATTTTAAGAGCAGTGCGGTGTATCCGGTGGTGTCGATATCCATCGTGTAGAGTCGGTGTTCACCAACACTGGAAGGTGACCAGGTGAAATATGCCTCTGGTGCGACTCCGCCAGCGTAGTTTGTGCTGCTGCTCATCCAGTTGCTTGGGTAGTTGGTTCCCCAGCCTGCTGGTGGCACGCCACCGGAGAAGTCTTCTTCAAGAAGCGTGGTGTAGAGGGCTTTGCCGATGGTCATGTGCACGTTGACGCTCTCGGCGTTCTGACCCTTGTTGAAGATGACGACCTCAGGGGTCTGGGTCTGTGCAAGACCGTTCTGTGGTGAGACGATCTCTGTTATTGCGACATCATGGAGGTACCCGTAGTGCAGGGTGAAGGCTTTCTCCTTGTAGTCGTTCTGGGTGTTCTCATCGACAAACAGGTTGGTTGCCTCTGCGTTGTAGTTAATGTTGACATTCTCAGAGACACCAAGCGCTGCAGGTGTCCAGGTTGGGAAGGAAACCTCTAAGGTTGTGTCTGGTGCAATCGAGGGGACCGTCACAGTCTGGCTGTATTCATTCTGCCAACTGATGATGGTAAATCCGACATCATCGATGTACCACCCGGTGTATTGAACAGACGAGTCAGAAGCGGTTTCGAACATGATTTTACAGTCTTGTCCCTCATAGGCGCTTAAATCAAAGTTGGCTTGTTTCCAGCCACCACTTTGACCATTATAGGCGGCCTGTCCAGTCATGTACGGGTTATATGCCATGGAACCAGGGTATCCTCCAACGGGGGTGATTATCGTCCAAGTGGTTCCACCATCGTTACTGATTTTGACGTTTCCACCATCATAATTGTTCTCAAAGTAGTACCAGTGCCAGAAGTTGAACAAGGCACCACTGGGGACGGTAAACGTCGGCGTCACAAGATAACACCACATGCTGGCTGGGTAGTTCCCGGCTAGGTTTGTCGCCCAGACGTTCGCACCATTGTGAGCAGCCATTGGCCCAGAGGTCGGTGCGCCCCATTGCCATGCATCAGGCTGTGGGAGCTTTGGCGCGTGAATGTAACTGCCGTTGGTCGCCTCGAAATCCTCAACAGTTCCCGTGACGACTTCAACACCGATGTCGAGCTTAATTTGGACGTTAGTCTCGGTGTTCAACCCGATGTTCTTCACTTTAACGATCGGGGTGATCGGGCCGGCGTTGCCGCTGGCTGGTTTGACAATACCGCTGATCGCGATATCATGGTCATATTGGAACGGTAACCAGGGGATGGCGAATCCATCGACTTCCATACCGCCTTCGAAGGCACCAACCAAGGTACAGGTTAAGCCGTCTAAGGTGTACAGACCAGCTGTGCCACTTTGGGTGTACCCAGCGATGTAGAAGATCTCATTGTCTCGATCATAGGCTGGGTCCTGTGCATACAAGAACCCGATGTTCAACGCACCAAGATCCGTAGCTGCACCGGATGCTTTGTCAACGGAGTACAGATGGCTCATACCGCTGAACAACACATCATAACCATAGATATCACCGCTGTTATCACAGATGAGACCAATCAGGGTGTTTGCGATCCCGTGAGAACCAACAACGGTGGATGTTCCTGTTAACACATCAACGGTGTATAAGCTGCCGCCACCAGTTCCATACCAGGTAGCCGTAGTTGAATCAAAGCACAACCCGTTCATACCCGGTGAGGGGCCCATTAAGGTCATGGTTCCATCATAATCGATATGATAGATCCCACCACCGTACTCGACACCATACCAGTTACCATCTGCATCGATGTCAGCACCGCCAATGAAGTTGGGGACGATACCGGCTTGCAATGATTCGATGGCATCAGGGGTATCAAAGGTGATTGGCCCTTCTGGATGTGCACCGGAGGGATCATACGCGTTATACGCATAGAAATAACCCCTGTCTAACAGTGGTGCATGTTGGGTCGGAATTCCCTTTGTTACCAAAGGTGATAACCCATCTGCTCGTGCTATATATTCTTTGTTCTCTGCATCTAGAGCTATGACGGGTATGCTATTTTGTGTCTTAGTTTCCTGTGGCCGTATCGCTGCAGACGCTGCAGTCCCTAAAAAGAGGGCAGCGACTAGGACGACGGTCATTAGAAACATAGTCTTCGCTAGCTTACTTTTCCATACACTATGTTTTGCTTTCATAAAATTTTACCTCGCCTTACTCTTCTTAAATGCGTATGGTCTTAATAAATGTTTCGCACCAAATATATATATTAATATTTAAAATAAAATAAAAAGAATTGAAATAACTCCTCTGGAGAAAAACAGAAAAGAGACAGAGAAAAGAACCTTTCTACAGACCATTATATAATAAACGTATTAGAAATCAGATCCAACCACCACACAGCCTAAGGAAATCCGCCCCCAACCAACAAAACCTGCTCTTTATAGTACATAATACATATGTAGAAAAAAGAAAAAATCAATAAAAAAGAAAAAAAAGAGGATGTTAGGCGACGTTTACAAAAAACGGGCCTATCAACAGAGCGGTTGCGGTTTTTTCCAGTTCACCGACCGTGACAAGGATCTCCACCGATCCAAGACCAAACACAAAACCGGTTTTGGCCTTCGGGGCAAACCCAGGCATGATCTTCTCAAACGAACCAGATGAATACCGGCCAAGAAGAATCAGGTTCCCCTGG
The DNA here is from genome assembly GCA_964467345.1 of uncultured Thermoplasmatales archaeon. GTDB lineage: Archaea > Thermoplasmatota > E2 > DHVEG-1 > DHVEG-1 > SM1-50. The sequence continues at coordinate 19,474 of CAYXPY010000007.1, forward strand.
ATGGCAATCGACCAGTTCACATTCGTTGCAGCCCCAGCCCCCGTGTTCTTAATCGCTGCCGTGACACTCCCAACACCAGCGGAAATCTCCCCAATCTCGATGCAGGGAAGCGCATCGATGTGGATGGAGGTTTCCTCGGACCAATCGCTTTCCAGGTCATCCGTGTCCTTTGCCTTGACCTTGATACTGTAGTCACCTATGATCGTCCAGCTATGGTTCAAAACAACAGATTCACCAGAATCAAACGGACCAAGCCACCCAGTCATCTCATCACCCCAATAAACCATGTAATACACATCATTGTTCTGCGGGTCTGTCGTCAGGAACGTAAACGAATACTCAATCCCGATCTCTCCTGCGGTTGGCCCTAAAGGTTTATCAGGTATATCTGGCGGCGTGTTGATGTTCGTCTCCCCATTCCAGAGCTTCACGGATGAGTCACCAAGCACATTATACGCCTCAAAATAGTATTTTGTCAGACCTGACCCACCGTAATATTCATAGAGATAGAACAGACCCTTATTGGTCATACCACCGATCATCTCAAGGTTATCCTCCCACCAGGCTTTAAACATCCGTTTCTCTAAGATATCATCCTCATCCCAATAGGTCGAGGCAGACGCACCCCAGAACGCTATTGCCCCTTTGTTTTCAACCCGAAGCCATGTTTCACCAAAACATTCACCTTGGTTAAAGGGGTTTGTCGAACAGGCATGGCTACACACAAACGGATACATATAATAATTCTGAAGATTCTGCACATTACTTTGATCGAACGGAACACAGCCCCATCCTCCAGAGTACCCATGTCCCGAATAAACACACAGGCTTCGTCCATCGTTCAAAGCGTTTGTGACATCTGAAGTGCTTCCGCCCTGCGATTGATAAATCTTATCACAGGTGTAGTTGTTTGGCGCAAGGTAGGTGTCAATCACATAGTTATGGGTATCCTCTGCCATCCCCCCTGCATCACTTGAGGCGAGAAACGCTGCTTTCTTTATCCAGGACTCGTCTGGGAACACACCAACCTCATAATAGATGGTTTTATCGACCATGATGGTCACATGCTCAGCGGTAGCGGCGGGAAAACGACTCACTATGAGATCAGCAAAATAATTCCCTTGATCAATCGTAGCATAATACAAATCAGTACACGAACTACTTTGCGTACCAGTCCACGTGGGAATCTGAGCAACATCACCGACTAACAAGACATACACCGGAGGCGTCGTCCAGTTATTGAACGCATCAGCGATATAGCTTTTGATCATTTCTTTTGTGACACCACCCGGGATCTCAGAGGTTGTCGTCACCGTGGTCTCAAAACCCAGGGAGTCTTTCCAGTCAGCAAACGGAGCAATCGCATCGACAAATGAATCATGAACAATAATTAGATATCCTTCTTTCCGCGGTCCATTTCCCGTCGTCCCTTCCAACGCACCATAGTTGACAAACGAGGTGCGGAACAGTTGTTCAAACGAGGAAGTTGTATACCGGTCAATCCTCTCAGCAGTCTTCACCAGATCGCTCCCCGGAAGCTCGATACGGATATCACAGCTGGTCATAATGCGTAATTTTCCAGTAGAAGGATTATACTGCACGGGAAATATACTCAGAAACGCGATGTTACGTCCTCGCAGTTCCCCAAGAGCACTGACCGTAGCGACATTCGAAGGCACAAACGAGTCCTGCGCATAGAGGCTGTCATCAATAGTAAACGGTACCGTCGCACCCTCTATTTTTACCAAAGATTCCTGAACAGGGATCACCCATGAGGGAAGATGCAACGCGTCAAGTGATGTCGTCTCCCAGGTCACCGATTCAACAACAAACGCAGGAACCGCGCCCTGAGGAATTTCCAGAAACCGGGAAATCACCGGTAGCTGAGGCTGACCAACAACTGTGGAAACCCCCTCGCCAGGTATTTCCACTGTTGCATAATTCTGCCCAGCAAGAATGCGTTGACCGAACGTTAACGGAGACGGTGTGATACTCACGGTGATATAAGGCTGGTCGGTATAATGAAACGTCGATGTGATACCATTTGAGTTCATAGAAAACGACTCACTCGTTGGATGAACTGCACTAACCCCTGCCGAGAAGAGAAGTATCAGTGCAACAGCTGCCTGAATAACCATTTTTTTCTTAGTACTAAGCTTCATTCTTCATATCCCCTATTAATTCTATTTATTCTCTATTTAACACTAACAAAATTCATATTTATATAGATATCGACTAGATGAAAACCTTCTTCTCCACCAAGAAGTCTAGGATTTCTCTCATCATGCTCTTCTCTCTTATACATACTCTCCTGTCATACGTTCTTTATTACAAGATAACCATCACATGTTTTGAGAAGGGAAAAACTTGCTAGGATCGGAGGAATACCAAGGGTCCCAGAAGAAACCCGGAAACAGATTTCTCAGCGACATCTGCTGTAACAAGAACCGTCACTGACCCGACGCCGAAGACAAAACCGGTTTTTATCTGGGGGCTGAACCCAGGGACGATCTTGAGTATCGTTCCCGTAGTCTCCCTTCCAAGGAGAACCACGCCACCCTGAAGAGAAATCGACCAGTTCACATCCACAGCATCCCCAGCACCGGTGTTTGCCACCCTCGCGGTGATACCAAAACCACCGGTTATCTCAGCAATCTCTACACAGGGGGAATCTGTGATGTGAACGGTGATAGGATCGGACCAGCCGCTTTCAATACCCGCACTGTCCTTTGCTTTCACCTTCACGGTATAGTCACCAGAGGCAGACCATTGATGTACGGCTTCTGCAGAGGCATCAGAGTCAAACGGACCAAGCCAGTCGCTTATGCTATCACCCCAGGACCAGAGATAGTAGACCTGCTGACCCTCAGGATCGGTTGTACTAGTAATATATGAATAGTTGATAGCAGTCCCACCGGTGGTCGGACCAACAGGTTGATCAGGGTTATCCGGAGGTTGATTTGCGTTTGCTGCAGCAAGGTTCTGGACGGCATCGATATCAACAGCAGGGTTCAACTCACTGGGATTACCAGTGCCATCATCAACGATTTTTACGTAGCGGGCTGACTCCACCGAGCCAGCAGCAAGATCAAACTCAGAAGTCCCCATCCCAGTTCCAAGCAACACCCAGGGGCCTTCCCAATCACTTGAGACATACACGGAATAGCCGTCCTCTGTTGTGTCCCCCTCGAAGATCTTCAGGTCGTTCGCATCAGGGAAATTTGTGATCTGGTCAGCCATATCCACGATAATATATCCACCGACACCAAGCGATGCGCAGACGTCATCAGGAGGCCCGAGACAGGCGATACCCTCGGTGGGGTTCGTCTGATAATTATCGGAGGGAGCATAGTACGCGCAAGTCGTGACTTGGTATGCAAAATATTGGTTACTGGGGGTGAGTGCGACATTTAACACCGTTGGTTCTCCTTCATCGACATCAACGGTGTATGTTTTTTCCTGATACCCATTTGCTCGATAGTGGACGGTATACGTCCCAGGGAGCAGGATGCGATGATAGTCCCCAACCAAAGGATCTGTGAAACAAGGCCAGAACACCTCATCAACCCAGACGGTCGCAGCAATCGGCTGTCCGTTGTTCGCATTGGTCACCACACCGGTCAAGCCCATATCCGCTGCAGTGATGATATCCATCATCCCCTCACGATTCAGATCCCATGCTTGAGGGATGTTGGAAGTCTGCACTTCGATGGTCCAGTCGATGTCACCACGACACCCGTAACTAAAATCATTGCAATCCCCGAGGGTCTGATACCAGTCGTACCCCTCAACCACCCAATACCCATTATGGGATGCGTACATCTCTGACAAATAGACGACGGCGTCATCGTCAGGGACACGTTGGTGTTTATAATTCCACACGTAGTTTACGATGTTCCCGGAGCAGTGATACGACAGCGATAGCACAAAGTTATTTTCCAGTGCATTCTTGCGTATCGCTCGTGTCTCAGGCTCAGAATACGGGGTAGCGCTCTCCGGCATGTACCCATAATTTCTATTGAGATCAACCCCATGGGCATTGTATCGAGTACCTGCTTCACGTCCATCAGGATTCATCATTGGGATTATCCAAATCTCTCTGTTGTCTACGAGGTTTGTAATCGTCGGATCAACACTATAGTTCTGGGTGAGATGAAACGCCAGATTCAGCGGAAGTTCCGCAGACATGTATTCATTCCCATGATGAAGACCCATAATCCGAACCTCTGGTTCGTTCTCCTCGACATCCGGATTATCTGTAATCTGTAAACCCCAGATGCTCCTGCCTTGCACGCTTTTCCCAAGCTCGTGTAATCGTGCAATCTCCGGGTAGTCTGCCGCGATGTTTTGAAGTTCTGTGGTCATCTGCGCATAGTTGTGGAAATCACGAGCAAACAAGGGAGAGAATAACCACCCGCGCTCCATTGCAATCTCATCAGGGACCAGCTTTGGAGAGAGATTCATAACCGTAAGCCAGTGATACTCCTCTGGTGAGATAAGGACAACAACAGATGTTCTAGTTTGGTCAATCTCAAGAATGGTCATTCGTTTCTGAAGTATCTGATCAAGCACGTATGAATCCGACAGCGGAACAGAGACGACAAGAGTCTCAACCGAGTATTGTGTGATGGTCTGTGCCGTGAGAAATCCCCCCAGCATCAGGGTGATGCAGAGGGTGAAAAAAACACAAAAGCTATAGGCTTTTCCAATTGTTTTCATTCGATGATTCATCTTCAATTATCCCCCATGTCGTCTATGGAAACATACTTCTTAAACATTGTCGTTGTGAAACCACAAGAAGAAAGGCTCGCAATCCCTCTGCTTTCTTCTTAGGTCACTACTTGGCAATCAACCCTGCATGAAACAGAGTAGGATCCATCGTAGGATGCATCTATTATACTATTTAATAGTATGTTCTTATATAAATAAGGTTCGGCGTTTTTTCGTCTTTATGCAAAAAAAATTAGGTGAAAGTAATATTAGAAAAGGGTATGAGAGAGAAAAAAAAAAAATCAATGTATCATGATTGGTGTGTATTGAGGATTCGAACAATACAATCCTTGAGTTTCATAATATCAAAAGGTTTTACGATATAATCCTCTGAACCGAGACGTCCGATACCCATGCTCATCTCATCGCCTTTCGCTGTGAGAAAGACAATTGGGACCGACCGCCAACGGTCATTTTCTTTAATACGTGCTGCGACATCCCAGCCGCTCATTTGTGGCATCATTATATCTAATAGGATAAGATCTGGGATCTGGTTTTGCTGTAACATCTTGAGGCATTTCTCCCCGCTGTCCACCCCGATAACTTGATATTGTCCGGTTGAATCTTCTAAGACTTGTTTGACGGAGATGAGGATATCGGGATAGTCATCAACCACGAGAATTATTTTTGGCATCCACCCCAATCAACCGATATTTAGTATATATATCTACTGCTGTTTTTTTGTCACGTGGTACTCATAGAAAAGTACTTTTTATTACAATTCACTATTTCATTGATTTTTAATGAACAGTCATCACCTGAGTTTTTTATAAGTAAGGCATTTAAACAACTGAGATATTCTGTATAAAGAGATGGATGTCACTCGAATGCTGGTTACGTTGAGTGGCGATGGGATCACATGCTAAATACCGCTGATGTTACAAAAAAGTTTATTGAGACGATAATCGAAATCATTGGGAGGAAAACATCAGAAGAATACGCAGCGATAACGATACGTAACATACTCGAAAAACTCCAACGCACCTATCCTTTCTTAACAGAAATCGAAGTGAAAAATTCTCGGTCCGTCGAAATGGAAGAAAAAGTCACAGCCCACGAGGGACTCAACGACATTGCTCCAAAAAAGGTGGGAGTGGCTTTAAAGCATCTTATCACAATAATAATGAACTCCCTTGGAAAAACCGCTGGTTATTTCTTTATCAGAGAGGCACGGGAAAAGATAGGCGTCGAATATGAACTGATTCTGCTCAAGACAATGGATGTTGATCTGACGCTTTTGCAGTCTACCTATATTATTGAAAAAAAATCTGTCGATCTTCTTGAGATTCACACCTCTGATGTGCTCCGACGTTTTTTACGGGCGTTCCTCGATGCATTGGAAAAACAAACATCAAAAACTTTTGCCATAACATTTCTCATTAAACAACTATCCCAACTGCAACAGGACTATCCATTTCTTACCGCTGTCTCCATTCAAAACATACGTTATACGCTCGGATCAGAGGAAATTGGGGTACAACCTCAGATAGATACTATTGACCCAAAGGAAGTAGGAAAAGCGATTAATTCGATTCTCCAGCAGACCGATAAAGAACTCATAGAACTTGGTCGTAATTCCATCGCAGGTGACCTCAAATCACATCTCACCATGGAGTATATCTCAAAATTGGGAGATATGGAGGTAACCATAACCCCATACAGCATTGGGTATAGCGCGATATTCATTCAGGTGATAAAGACATTAATCGACGTTATCAGCAAGACAAGTAACGAGAACTATGCGATTATTGCGGTGAATTCGTTTCTAAGAAAGGGTGACAGCAAGTTTGAATTCTTAAAGGACGTCAATGTTCAACCACCTGATAATAAAGAGGGAATGTACCATATCACGATACCTCAGAGGATTGATTCTATTACGGAAACTGACGCCCGACGTGTTATCCAGCAGCTTCTCTCGATTGCTTTGGAGTCATCTGGGGAAAAAACAAACGGTGAATTTATCCAACAATTCAAAGGTGCTCTAGAGAAAAAATATCTTTTAAAACTAGAGGAGATGGGCGTCAATTTTCATATGATCGAATTACATAAAGCGATGTCGATGTAAAAAGATAAACTAAATACGTAATATGATAGATTATATCATATTTGATATAAAAAATATCATTCAAGCATGAAAAATAGTATACAAAATCGAAAGGAGAGACCATAAAAAAGGAAGCGCCCATGAAAGAACCGCTCGACCTAAAAAAATTTTTCTTAAGTAGAATAAATGTGAAACTTACATTACTGTTCCTATTAGTGGGCTTGGTCGCCCCGGGAATTGGAATCGGATATTTCTATCTTATCGCAAACTCATTCCTGATAGAAAATTCTCAATTTTTTAGTCAGCAACAAATGCTCTTAGACGCTGCAGCACTTCTCATCATCGTTCTTATCGCTGTCAATACCATGCTTATTGGATTTCTGATTTCACGTTCATTTTCTAAACCAATCCGAGATCTTTACCACGCTGCTTTAGAGTTAGAAAAAGGGAATTTTACCGTCAGGACCAACATACAGACAAATGATGAGCTTGCGCAGCTCAGTGAAGCATTTAACAGAAGCGCGTTTGCGTTAAGTAAAATGGAGGAGGAACGTCTCAATCTTGACCGGTCGAAATCAGAATTCCTCAGCATCACTTCCCATGAACTACGCACCCCAATCACACCCCTAAAAGCGCAACTACAGATGCTGCAGCAGGAGTATTTTGGCAAGCTGACAGACAAACAAAAACAAAGTGTCGATGTTATCCTGCGCAATGCGGAACGACTCAATAAAATCATCGAGGATTTCCTTGAAATCTCCCGTATCGAAGCAGCACGGTTGAAATTTGTTTTTAAAAAGACAAATCTCTCAGATATTATCACAGAGACCGCCGAATTTATGAAAGGATTTGCTAAGGAGAAAAATATCACTCTTGTTACAAAATGTGGTCAACTTCCCACCATTGAAATCGACCCTGACCGAATCAGCCAGGTCCTTCGGAACCTTGTACATAACGCAATCAAATTCTCACCAAAAGACAGCACCATAGAAATCGATGCCCAGATGCAAAACCATCATGTTCGCTTCAGCGTCAAAGACAGAGGAGTTGGGTTGAACGCTGATGACCAGATCCGAGTCTTTGAACCATTCTATCAAGTGCAAGGGTCCCTTAGCCGAAACTATGGGGGGACCGGATTAGGTTTAACGATCTGTAGAGGGATCATCGAAGCCCAAAAAGGAAAAATATGGGTCGAAAGTAAACCGGGGGTAGGCAGCACGTTCTATTTCACCGTGCCCATTACACCTGTGTATGAAATAGAACCAATCAAAGTCCTCTTCTCACAGAAAAGCGAAATTGAAAAGAAAATAAAAAAAGAACTCATGAACACGCTTGGACCCATGGGCGAGGCTGAGTTCAACGACCTGAAAAACAAACATTCCCTGAATAAGGAGGACCTTGTCGGGTATGTTCTCTTGCTAGAAAAACAACGTATCTTGCGCCATTCACACGCAGAAGAGCTAAAACGAAACATCGGGAATATTTTTGGTGAAGAAAACCGAAAAGAAGAAAACAAACCACAAGATAAAGAAATAAAAGGAGAACTCCAGGTGAAACAATGAGATTACGATGGTTAGTAACCATTATGTGCCTTGTCATATCCCTAATACCCGTGGCAATGATCAGTGGGCTACAAGGTCTAGAAATTGCTACCTTATTTCTTGGATTAATTCTTTTTATCACGCTTGCCGTTGCGTTTGTCGTTTCGTATATAATCACCATACCACTAGAGAAACTCACAAGGAACATAGACGAGATAAGCAAAGGAAACCTCGAAGTCCAACTTGAGAAAAGCGAAATCTATGAAATAAATAATCTGACAGACTCCTTGGATCGTGTCATGGCAAGCCTCAAACTCGCAATCAATAAAGTCGGGGTGAAAAAAGAGGAAATCTTCATAGAAGCGGTAAAAGCAAAAGAAGAAGCAGAAGCAAAATATGAAATCCTGCTCAAAAAAATCGATGGATGGATCTGGGAAATCGATAAAAATGGTATCTGCACAAAATGCTCATCAAAAATCACAAACACTCTTGGCTACTCACCAAAGCAGATGATCGGAAAGGACATATTCCGATTTTTACCAGCAGAGGACGCCAACAAATTCAGAGACATAATCCATGTTCTATCAGAGCAAAAATCGGAGACATCAAATAAATTGGATTTATACTGGACGACCCAGGACAACGCACACCCTGTATGGGTGCGCTCGTTTTGTATCCCTGTGTTTACTGCTGCGGGTGACTTCCAAGGCCTGCGTTGTTTTAGTAGGGATGCGACAGAATATCATGTCGCTGAATCCAAAATAGCTGAACTGGAAAACAAATTAAGTGATGCCTATAAACAACTCCACGAATTTCTTCAGAAGCATCCGTATGAAAAACAAACCATCAGCCCAGTCGTTGAGACGGTCCTACAACAGGACTTTGATTACATGATTCTCTTTGATGAAAACGCTAAGATTATCGATTGCACCGAAGACATTCAGAAAAAACTAGGGTATAACAAACAGGAGATGCTCTCTCTTGCTTTTTCAGATGTTTTATATCTTGATTCTCACAAGGATTTCAAGACAAGTTTAGAGGAAATAAAAAAACAAGGGAACATCCAACTAAAAAACATCCATAAGAAAAAAGACGGATCTTCGATTTTTGTCAGCGAGCATATCAGATACCTCAAAGATCGGAATTTGTTCATCTGCATGGTAAAACAGGATAGAATGTGATAAAAAAACACAAGAAAATAGGGGAGAAATAAGAAGAAGGCCTCCTTCTTTAAACACCATCAACTATTTATGTGGATTTCCTATCTCGGGTCTTGATTACCATGTCAATAAAAGCATCGAAGCGTGCTCAGGGTGTTGAGTATGCGATTCGGGATGTGCTCATTCCGGCACGACAGCTGGAGAAGAAGGGAATCACAATTTTAAAACTCAATATCGGTGATCCGAACGCATATGATTTCGACACACCACAACATATAAAAGAAGCGCTGTACAAAGCTGCAAATGAGCAACATAATGGCTATGCTCCCTCAGAGGGGTTCCTTGAATTACGCCAAGCAATCATCGAACGGGAAAAAAAGAGAAATAATGTCACCTACACCCCAGATGATATCTGTGTCACCACCGGTGTCACCGAAGGCCTTCAGATGCTGCTGAATGCATCGTTAGACCCAAAAGACGAGTTATTGATACCTGGACCAACCTACCCGCAGTACAACGTTATCACAAAATTCGCTGATGCAGAACCGATATCGTATCATTGCATCGAAAAAGAAAACTGGCAGCCTGATGTCGATGACATCCGGCGGAAGATTACAGAACGGACCAAAGGAATTGTCCTTATCAATCCGAACAACCCGACTGGCGCGCTATATTCAAAAAAAGTGTTACAACAGATCATAGACATCGCTGGGGAACATGGTATCATGGTTATCTCTGATGAGATTTACGATGATTTAACCTTTGATGGAAAACAACATGCGACAGCGTCACTAACAAAAGATGTCCCTGTTATAACCTTCAACGGCTTTTCAAAAGTATATGTCATGCCAGGATGGCGTATCGGATATACCTTGTTCAAACATACGGGGGACCTTGATGAGATACAAGAGGCATTTATGCGTATTGCTCGGTCACGGCTCTGCGCTAATTCAGTCTGTCAACATGCGTGTATTCAGGCGTTACGCGGACCGCAGGATCACATAGAAGAAGTGAATGATAAATTACGCAAGAGACGTGATTTCTCTTACAAACGTTTGAATGAAATCGAGGGAGTCTCTACAGCAAAACCAGATGGCGCTTTCTATATCTTCCCAAAAATTGAGGCAATGGAGTCAGGTCCTTGGAAGAATGATAAGGAATTCGTCCTTGATTTGTTGCAGGAAGCCCATGTGCTCGTGGTCAATGGGTCAGGGTTCTGCGCCACGTATGGGAAAGACCATTTCCGAGCGGTGATTCTTCCACCGATGGAGACGCTCGAAAAAGCATTTGATGCCATGGAAATCTTTATGAAAAAGAGGTTGAAGCAACAATATAGCGTTTCTTCGAATTGATGCCAGTGAATTATTTCCCATAAATAAGAATATAAATTAACAACATATACTCTATCTTGAGGTAAGGTAAATGGAGGAAAATGAACCAAACATTTTTAACAGCCCGAAACTGAATGAATACAAAGCCATGGAAACAAAACTGTATGGAGAGATATTGAAATCTTGTCGTTTTTATCAAAACAAACTAACTCTGATTTCTATTCTTGGCATTCTGGAGCTTGTCAGTCAGGATATTAGAGAATTAGACAAGACGAATGTGAAAAATGCTGAACAGGAGATTATTAGCAATCGAGATTTGTTGAATCGTTTGATATAAGTTTTTTTTATCCCAATTCATTTTCCTTTTTATTTCCTTACTTAGTTCGTAAGATTTTTTTTGTAAAGGAATATATTAGTATATATTTTTATATATATTTAATGTAGGGAAAATACAAGATATCATCAAAAGATTAAAGAAGAAAAGGGAGTTTAAGAACCCTGAGGAACACCCTATGATTGTCGCATCACTAAGCATCGCGCCGCTCGGAAAAGGAACCAGCGTAAGCAGCTACGTAAGAATCGTCCTAGAAACCCTCAAAAAAGAACAGATAACCTACAAAACAAACGCAATGTCAACAGTCATCCAAACAAAGGATTTGGAAACCCTATTCAGTGTGATCCAGAAAGCACATCACGCGGTGGCAACGGCAGGGGCAGAACGAATCATCACAGAAATAAAAATCGATGACCGACGAGACAAAGAAGCAACAATCGACACTAAACTCCAATCAGTCCAACAAAAATAAACACAAAGGGTTTCAAAACAGTTATATGGCCCATCTTCATTTCGGGTTGCGGGAAGGTAATATCGTGTCATCAAAATCCTTAGTGGAAATATGTTTTCATGGACGAGGCGGACAAGGCGCAGTGACAGCCGCTAACCTTCTTGCAAGCGCAGCCTTACAAGATGGTAACAAAGGCGTTCAAGCGTTCCCATTCTTTGGTGCAGAACGAAGAGGAGCCCCGGTTAGAGCATTTGCCCGAATATCGGGAGAAGAAATCCACTTACGAAGCGAAATCTACAATCCGGATATCGTCATCGTCCTTGACGAAAGCATCATGGAGCTCGTCGATGTGCTGAAAGGGGTTAAAGACGATGGGAAAATCCTAATAAACACCAGACGGAAACCCCAGGATTTCGAGTTTTCAAAAACCTATCATGTCGCAACCGTTGATGCAACAGCAATAGCACTCAAATATGAAATTCTTGTCGGCGGAATCCCTGTCGTCAACACACCAATCCTTGGTTCGGTGCCGAAGATATTAGATCGGGTCACCCTCCAATCGATACAACAGGTGATTCTCGGGAAATGGACTGGTAAAAAAGAACTCGGGGAGCGAAACAGGAAGGCTACGCAGGATGCATACGATCAGACGGAGGTGAACTTTTGAAGAAATACCCAGTTGAGACCAGTCTGTCCTATCCGAAAAAAGGTGCAATGGGAAAAACAGGCAGCTGGCGCGTATTCAAACCCATCCTTGACAAAAAAAAATGTGTCAAATGCCTCCGATGTTGGATCTTTTGCCCTGAAGGCTGCATCCGTCGTGAGAAGGATGATTCAGTCAGCATCGATTACGATTACTGTAAAGGCTGCGGCGTCTGCGCCAACGAATGCAACGTCAAAGCAATCATCATGGAACGAGAGGAGGCAAAGAAATAATGACAATCATGATGGATACCGGGAACCGTATCGCGGCAAAAGCAGCAATCATGGCAAAACCAGAGGTTGTGGCAGCATACCCCATCACACCACAGACGACACTTGTCGAGGCCATCGCAGAATATGTCGCCAACGGCGAATACAAAGGAGAATATATCTGCGTGGAAAGTGAACATTCCGCAATGTCTGCCTGCATTGGGGCAAGTGCGGCAGGCTCACGGACGTTTACTGCGACCTCATCCCATGGCTTGTTATTGATGCATGAGATGCTCCATTGGGCGGCCCTTGCACGACTCCCGGTTGTCATGTGCAACATCAACCGGGTTATAGGACCAGGATGGAACATCTGGGTTGACGAGAACGATTCGATTTCACAAAGAGACACCGGATGGATTCAATATTACTGTAGTAGCAACCAGGAGATTTTTGACACGGTCATTCAAGCATTCAAACTCGCAGAACATGAAAAAGTCGTCTTACCAGTCATGGTGAACCTCAACGCATTTATCCTCTCACATACCTCAATGCCTGCAGAAATCCCAAAACAACAGGTGATCGATGACTTTCTCGGAAAATATATCGCACAATGGAAAAGCGATGTCGAGAACCCCACCACCTTTGGCAACATCATCGGTCCAGCACATTACTATAAGATACGACGAGCAATGCAAGACGCACAGAACCACGCAAAAAAACTCATCCCGCAGATTGCAAAAGATTGGAAAAAAGCCTCAGGATACTTCCATGGGGATTTATTGGAACATTACAGATGCGACGATGCAGAACACATCCTCCTGTCGATGGGTGCGATTGGGGCAGAAAGCAAAATCGCTATCGATAATTTACAAAAAGAAGGACATAAAATCGGTCTTGCCCGCGTCCGGGTAATACGACCGTTTCCCACAGAAGACATCATCAAATTGGGGAAACAAGCAAATCTCATCGTCATCGATAGGAACATCTCTGTTGGTTTAGAAGGTGTTCTTTTCAATGAAACAAAAGCAGCATTATATAACAAGGCTGATACAAAAGTAACCGGTTTCATCGCAGGTCTCGGTGGAAAAGACGTCACCTATAAGGACATTGAAACTATGTGTAAAAAAGCAATACAAGGCTCACTTGCAGAACAAGAATGGTACGCGATGGAGGACTAAACAATGGCACTAAAAGATTTCCCCATTGATGAATGCCTTCTTCAAGGAAACGCAGCCTGCCCAGGATGCCCAGCAACAATCGGACTGCGCCTGGTGCTCAAGGCACTGGGAAAAAAGACCGTCATGGTTGTCCCAGCGTGTTGTACAGCAGTCATTGAAAGCCTGTATCCCTATACCTCCTTTGACATCCCTGTTATGAACATTGCTTTTGAGGCAGCAGCTGCAGGTGCATCTGGTGTCGAGGCAGCATTACGACAGCAGGGACGCACAGACATTACCGTGGTCGCATGGGCTGGAGATGGGGGCACCTATGACATCGGTATCCAGGCACTCTCAGGTGCATTAGAAAGAGGAACCAATTTCATATACATCTGCTACAACAATCAGATCTACTCCAACACCGGTATCCAACGCAGTGGAGCGACCCCCTTTGCAGCATGGACCACGACGACCGTGGGTGGGAAAAATGAGTTCAGAAAAGAGATGGGAGAAATCATCCTTGCCCATCACATCCCTTATGCGGCTCAGACATGCATCAGCTATCCTGAGGACGTCTACAATAAAATAACAAAAGCAAAGAGCATCAAAGGCCCAAAATACATCGAGATCCTCGCACCCTGCCCTCCAGGTTGGCGATTCAGCATGGACAAAACCGTAGAGATGGGAAGATTAGCTGTTGATTCCGGTGCCTGGTCATTGTGGGAATGTGAAAACGATGCGATGACGTTTAACGGTAAAAGCAAGCTTCTTTTAGAAAAAAAGATCCCTCGTAAACCGGTGGAGGACTGGATAAAGTACCAAGGGCGTTTCAGCCATCTTTTCAAACCACAGCGAGATGAGAAACGACTCAAAGCAATAGAGGAGTACGTTGATAACATCTGGGAACGCTACCGAAAATGCTATCTGAAAGAGTAAACCGTTTATCTCTCATGTAACACCCGTGCACCTTCCTCATCAATCGAGCAACAGAAAACAGTGCCAAAGGAGGAAAGAACCTTGCACAGCATCGGGGTATTGCCGATCGCAAACACAGAGTTCCCAAGCATACACATACTTGCCATCCCATACTGGTTTGCTGATTCTATTGCACGAAGTATGGTGTTATCTGCCAAACCAACTTTTTTTGTAAAATCAAATCCTAAGGAAAACAGATGCTCAAGGCTTGGTTTTGCTAGGAGTTTTTTTGTACAGTATCTTCCATAGGATGCAATCTCTTCGACCTTGGCTGCATCGGTAAGTATCTTTTTTGTCTGCATCTTCTTCCCAACGACACAGAGGACAACATCATACTTCCCAGGGATATGTTCAAGGATACCCCACGGAGGAAGACCGGCTTTCCGACGGATCTCAATGCCACCAAAGCTGCTCGAAACCACATCACCCAACCCCGTATGTGATTGAATTTCTGCGTAATGCGCTGCTTTCAAAGCAGTTTCCTTTGTTAGATTGAGCAGATCGGAAAGAGCAAGTGCTGCGCTGAATGCTCCTGCGGCACTCATTCCAAATCCCTGACTTACCGGAAGGTCAATGGTTGTATGAACATCCGTTCTCAAAAATGTATCACTGGTGAGATAATTTAGTGCTAACTTTGTGACGGGGGCTACAGATGGTCTCCCGTTTATATGAACCGTGATTGTGGGCGAAGATGCAGGTTTAACCTGCACATAACTGACGGCACCTAAGGAGATGGAAAGCCCTGCCCCACGTGACCCTGACCGATCCATGTTCTGCCCAGAAAAAACCGGTTCGAAAAACGCAGAAATATGCCCAGGAGCAAACGCGATTCCTTTCATAAGACCCCGTGCAAGATTAGTCGAGCAGCAAATCAAGGATAACCGAGCCAAGCTCTTCTTTTTTTCCCTTCATCCAGGTGCTTTTCCCTTTTTTCGGAAGCAATAGAACCTCGTTAAAATCCCCTCCAAAACCAGCCAGTGTATTCCCAACAGCACCATCAAGTCGATACTTCTTCAGAAGCTGTTGGGCCCTTGGCTTCACAGTACTCTTTTTTTCCTCTGTCTTAAAGGCAATGATTTTTGTCTTGGGGAATTTCGAACGTAGTTGCTCAATAACAACTGGTGCCTGATTACATTCAATACAGAATTCTTTTTTGCCAGACGGTATTTTTCCTTTCTGTTTTTTAGGAATGTAATTCGCGAGTGCTGCACAGACGATGATACCATCAAAGTTCTTTGGTTTTTTCTCATGTACCAATGTGAGAAGATCCGCGAGAGTCTCAAACCGTCTGACAATGATACCTGGGGGGACTGGCTCTGTCCCAGAACCGTACCAAAGCTCCACATCCGCGCCTCGTTCAAAGGCATTCATACTCAATGAGACAGCGGTTTTCCCTGAACTTCTATTGGTAAGCACTCTGATATCATCCACTGGCTCAGCTGTTGCGCCACCGATAATCAGAATCTTTTTATTGACCAAATCACGTTTACCAATCGTTCGAATAACAGTCTGCACAATCTCAGAAATCTCAGGGAGTTTTGCCTTATTCCCAGAGAGATAGGGACTCATTACAAACACGCCATGGTCCTTACAGATCTTCATATTTTTTTGAACAATCTTATGGTCGTACATGGACAGATGCATGGCAGGGACAAGAAGAATCGGGACACCGGAACCAAGAGCAGTGGTTGCACAGGTGGTTACGGGGGTATCGTCGATGCCACGTGCAATTTTTGAAATGGTATTGGCAGTACAGGGGGATATTAACAAGAGGTCAACAGGATTTTTCACAAGTCCGCACCAGGAAACATGCTCGGTCTGACCGGTAAGTTGAACGACCGGTTTATGTCCCGTCGCAAACTCCAACGCATCAGGATGAATAATTCGTGTCGCCGCGGGTGTCATGACCGGGTAGACAATCGCACCATGACGGATCAGCTCACGGGCGAGTTTCACACACTCCACCGCAGCGATACTACCGCTCACCCCAAGAACAATGCGCTTCTGAAGAAGTTTGTTCGTTTTCTTCCCGCGCAACTCATCAGCAGGATGCATGTCATCACAATTCTATTATTTTTATCGGACGACCAGGACCGATCTACTGGCATGTCGAACAACCTTATCGGTGACACTCCCCAGTAAAAACCTTCCTTCTTTCCCATATCCTTTGTAACCGACAAGAATGATATCGCTATCATATTTTTTAGCAACAAGAAGGATTTCATCAGCAGGGTCACCTGCCTCCACCGCAATATCAACCTTCCCAATCTTGCCGTCAAGGCTTTTTGCAATCTTCCCAAGGCTTTCCATGGCTTTCTCTTTAAAAGTACCTGGTGCCACTACCGTACTTAAATCAATGGTTGGTAACAGCATGTTGGTAAACGTTGATTCAACCAGTGCAGCAGGAATCACCGTGAGAATGACAAGTTCATCATCAGGTGTTGAACACTGAACTGCCACATCAATGGCTTTTGTTGATGCTTCCGATCCATCATAGGCGACAAGTAATCGTTTCATATTTCACCACAGTGCTGCTAGTAATGAACAACTCACTAAAAAAGATTTGTATTTTCCCCTTGAAAAAGAAATACAGGTCCTCTATAAAAAAAGTCCACTATTCTAGTCGATAATGAAACGTTATCTACAGAGATACATGAGAAAATCAGAAAGAGGTAACCCCTCCGCCCAACGCATGATAAAATTCCCATTTTTACTCCGCGACAGTTTAGGCAGTCGGTTTTGGAGAATCTTTGCGCGTCCCTCAAGGTGCTGAATATCCATGGTAAAAAGCCGCCATGCGTCGCCACCATGACCTTTCAAACGAAACCCATATACAGGCAAGGTCTTTGTTTTTTCGCATTCTTTCTGCATCTTTTCAGCTTGTCGCTGCAGTTTCCCATCAACACTACTGAAATGTAATGTGTCCGTATTACTTGATTTTATCTCCATCAGAAACGAAATGTCTCCCCGAAGAGCAACCAGATCCACTCCGAAAGACCCTGCCGCCCGGACAACGATAAACGGTTTCTGCCTGGTGAGATAATAATTTCCTTTCTCCAAGACAGAGCATGTTTTCGTGACCTTACAGAGAATTTTTTCGTCCCCCTCAAGAATGCCTTTTAATTCCCGTTCATACACACTGCTCATATGAAAAAGGTAAAATACCTCGTAATGTTTTAATGTTTGGGATTGGAGCTTTCAATAAGACATCGATTTGGTGGATAGCACATGAGCAAAGATGTTCTGGTTAAAGAAGTTATGAAGACAAAGCCCGTGTTTGTACAACCTTTCACGACCGTGCTAGATGCAGCTCGAATTATGAGAGACCATAAAATCGGAAACGTCATCATCTCAGAGGTGAACCATCCAATCGGAATCCTGACAGAAAGTGACATCATAAAAAAAGTGGTGTGCGAAGACAAAAACCCAAAGGAAGTCCAAGTAGAAGAGGTGATGAGCAGCCCAATTATCGTAGCTGAACCATATATCTCCCTCCAAGAGGCGTTGATGATTATGGGAAAGTGCAATATCAGAAGGCTCCCCCTCGTCGAGAACAATGAACTTGTCGGGATAATTACCCAACGCGACATCTCTCGGCTCTCACCAGCACTCACAGAGATTGCCCATGAATGGTCGAAGATTGAAACAAGAGACAAGGAATACATGCAAAGCCGAACGTTCTCTGGAAAATGTGAGGATTGCAATACATTATCTACGAACCTTAAAAGTGTTGATGGTCGTTTACTCTGCGAGGACTGCATTGATGGATTGAAATATGAATAAAATCTTATAAGAAAACCAAATAGGAGGAAAACAGCGATGAAAATAAAGGAAATTATGACGACGAAAATTATCTCAGTAGATAAAGACGATAGCTTAAAACTCGTACTGGATCTTATGAAAAAGCATGATATAACGAAGATACCGGTACTCGAGGAAAAAAAATTTTTTGGTTTAGCCACAGACAATGTGATTGCCTATAAACTCGGGTCGATACGCAAGAGAGGAATCACCGCATCCCGACTTCATGCATCGTCGGTCACAGAAAAAGAAGTACTTGTCGTCTCCCCTGACGAGGATGTGAAAAACATTTTAAAAACCGTCGGTGAACCAGGTCCAACGATGTTACCTGTTGTAGAAAACGACAAGCTTGTGGGAGTCGTAACAAAAGCGGATTTACTACCCCTGGTCAAAAGCAAGAACCAACTCCATTCCATCATGCAAAAAAAAGTCCATGCCGTCAGTATCGACGATCGGATAGTACACGCACGGAGAATCATGATTACAGAAAATGTCGCCCGTCTCCCTGTCCTTGAGGAAAAAAGACTGGTGGGTATCATTTCTGATATTGAGATTGCTCACGCCTTCGCATCGTTGAAAAAAGCCTTTTCACTCGGCAGACAAAAGCATCATCTGGATGAACTCCTAGTAAAAGACGTCATGCGGTCTCCCGTGGTATGGACGAATCCGTCGATGAGTATTTTTGACGCCGCGCAACTCATGATGAAACAGAACATCGGTGCCTTACCGCTCATAGAGAATGAAAAACTCGTCGGGATGGTGACAAGAACCGATCTCCTCCGTTCTATTGTCATGTAAAAAGCTTAAAGTAACATAGATGATTCATTATTGCATGACATACCATATTCCATCCGATGATGATATTCTGGATGTGGTGGATAAGGTTTTTCAGAAGTATCATACCGTAACATCTCAACATAAGTTGAAAAAACTCGTTGAGAAAGAGCTACAGATAAAGAAAAAACATTACCGCGTGAGTGAACCACGTCTACGGTCGCTTCTACTAAACAGCGGCAAAATCCAAGTCGAGATTCGCACAAGAGAAGGTGACCCGGATAAGATCCTGCATAAATGCCCTGTGTGTGGAGGAGGATTACAGCGCGTTAAGAATCAGACCATTTATGGTGGAGAGGTGACATTGGAGTTACGATGCGACATCTGTGGATATTGGACTGGGAAAAAAAAGAAAATACCGACGTTATATATCTTCCATTTGAAATAAACGTTCTTCGTTGTCAATTTTGCTGGTTCATTTTTTAATAATACTGTATGAAAAAAAAAAGGGTCTGTTAGTTGAGGTATCGATGGCTAGGACTGTTTTTTTCGTTCGGAAAGATCTTTTTCCAATCTGCTTATTTCACTTTCCAGCTGCATCAAACCAAGATCGACACCCATATCTTTCATGACACTTATGTTATCATCACCAAGTTTATTGCGTATTTCCTTAATAAAGAAATGACCTGCGTTTTCGCCTAATGAACGATTCATTGAATCGATAATAGAGTGGATTGCATTTCCCAACTGGGTTGGTGGTACTTTATTAATATCTGACATGACGCTGATAACATCACCTGATTCTTCCTTATAGAAATCGGTGTTGATATGAATGTGTTTCAGAAACCTGTACTGAGTTTCCAAACGTTTCATAAGATCTTCAATCGTCATCACCGCATAAGGGAAATCGGTTTTTCTACTCGAAATTGAAATCAATGTTTTTAACACGTTCTTCATGATTTCTGATTTTTCTGGTGACGACATACTCCATCTCTTTTCTGTTCTAGTTGATTCTTTTCCCAAATATGATAAAACAAAAATGCCCTAGAGATAATTAAATTTTTGGTAAGAAGATGGTTCTTTTCATCGGTATTTTCAATTTTTTTGTCGAAAGATATTTATCATAATGGATGATATCTTCTAAGAGAAAATAAAGGAGGGATGAACCGGTATGAAGAAAGTCGTATTAGGTGTTGTGACCGTTTTTATCTGTTTAGGTGTGTTACTAAGCGGGTGTCAAGATACAAGTAGCGTAAAAACAAAGCAGATTCCAGAAAATGTGTCTCTTGAGGCAACAATAGTAGAGTTTGCAAACGTGACTTTTGAGAAAAATCTAAATGATACCGATGGAACTCAATACGTAACGGTTGGTTGGTTGTTCCATAACATCGCAGGTAGAGTAATCAGTGCACGTATCGACGTGAAGTTCTATGATGAAAATGATTTCTTGCTTTATAATGCTACAAAATACATAAACAATATACCCATTGATTTCACTGAACGAATGATGCAAGAATCAAACAAAGTATCATATAGGGGAAAAAACGCTGCCATGGTTGACCACGTGGTTATTTTTGTTAGTGAAATAACCGTCTAGTATGTTGTTTTCTATTTGATAAAAAAGAAATACAACTACTATTTATTATAATTACTTCGATTCTTTTTTTTTAGAACTCATGAACAATTCAAAGATAGAACAGGGAGAGAACTGATATAGTAGTGAGAAATTTATTACTATAGAGAAGTATATATTTTGTATCACCAGTGTTACATAATGAATCGACGTTCTCCCTCAACTCACCATCGTTATGATACGAGAAAAATATTCTAAAGTTCAAAATGCCCTCATCTTTTCGTTTTTGAGAACGCATTTTATGTAACTAATATGGTTCATGTAAGTATTTTTATAACATATGTGATACAAAAAATATATCTTTATACTTAGAACAGATGTATAAGAAGCGCATTAACAAAGGAGGGGAAAAAAACCGATGCTCGAGGAACGAGGGATACGAAAAGGAACCGAAGTGCTTGTGAGAAACCCTGACGTTCCGAATCGTCCTGCAAGAAAAGCAGTTGTTATTAGAACTTATCCTCGTCCTAGCAGATGGTTCGTCATACGATATGAAAGTGGAGATATAGCCCAGGTCGAAGAAGACCAAGTAACAACGATGTTTGAAGAATACAAAAAGGGATTGTTTTAATTTAAAACCGCTTCTTGTTTTCTCGGAGACCTTCAACGATTTCCTTACCAAAATCAGTCAAACGATATAGTTTAATATCTCGGTGTTTGCCACCTTCTATTTGCTCAACAATATGCAAACTAATCAGAGATTCATCATCACGATAACGGGTGTTCATACCACGAATCGCACCAATGACATTCGTTGGTGTGGTCTTAACACTAAAGGCTATCTCAGAGGTATAACTCCCGCTTGGACTAATCTCAAAGAGATACTCCGCAATTTTCTTCCGTACGCTACTTCTCCGAAGTGATCGTATAATGAGTGGCTTTAAAATCTCTGGAGAAACCGCTGCTGTTGTTCCATCTTGCATCCCATCCACTAATCCCACATAGGGAATCACAAGGTGATTAATAAGCTAATCGATTTTTAGATGATATAAGAAAAAGCAAGATACCGAAACTTTTCCTTTTTTTTCCAGACAACGATACAATGGCAGTATGGAAAAAATATTTAAAGGCAAACATTATATTTAGTATACCATTATTTAAATGGGGAGGTAGAAAATATGAAGAAACAACTATATAGAAAAAGTATAGTCGTAGGACTTTTAGTCCTGTTTTTTGGAGCAAGTGTCATCCCTGCAGCTATTACCATGACTCAAATATCAAAAATCGCCCCATTACCAGGCGATCGAGGATTTTTACTCATCCCAGACTCCACGGCAAAATCTGTCGGGATGTACGATCCTTTTGAGGGGACCTATCTAGGTGACCTTATCGTCGATACAACACGCTTTTCAACCCCTATCAACGCGGTTGTAGGACCTGATGGGGACATTTACGTCTCTGATCAAGTCGCTGATTCTGTATTTGTATACGACATAGCCGGAAATTACCTCTACACGTATGCAGATAGTAGTGATGGTCTAGATAACATTCGAGGCATAGCCTTCAGAGGTACTGAACTGTTCATTTCAAAGGGTGGTACACCAAAATGTATCGCACGATTCTCTGGCCCACACACCAGACTACCCGATTTCATCGCTGATGGAATCGATCCCTTCGACATCCTTTTCCTCCAAGATGGACGATGCCTTGTCGCTGATATCGAAGGATCAACAGATAATGTCCGTCTGTATAACTATGATGGAGTATTAGAACAAATACTCTTCCAGGTAAATTTCCCAGAGCAAATCCAATTCGACAGTCTCGCACCTGGTGCCTTCCTCACTGCAGCGTTCTCCGCGAATGTAATTCAAGACTTTGAACTGGATGGCACAATCGTCGAAAGCACACCTTATAGCTCAGGCAGAGGTGTCTTCCGTCTTGGAAACGGCAATATCCTCGCAACCTCATCAGCAGGGATACAAGAGATCCAACCAGGAACCGGTTCTATCATCCAAACAGAAAAAACAGGTTCAGGGAGATTCATCGAGGTGTACTCAACAGGTGAAAACCAGCCTCCAAACACCCCGAGTAATCCAGACCCAACCGATGGTGAAACCGAGGTTGCATTAGATAAAACCTTAACCTGGATGGGAGGCGATCCAGATCCAGGAGATTATGTCACCTACGATGTGTATTTCGGGACAGAAAGCTCTCCACCACAAGTCGCTAGCAATATATCAACCGCAGCCTACACTCCTGAAGACATGATGTATAACGAGCATTATTACTGGAGAATTGTCTCCTGGGACAGCGCCGGTCTCACAGCAGAAGGCCCTGTTTGGAACTTCTACACCCTCACCGATGTCGAACCACCGACTAGCCAGCACACTTTAGATGGAACAATGGGACAGAACGACTGGTATATCAGTACTGTCACCATCACCATACAAGCAACAGATGATGTTTCTGGTGTTGATGCAATCTTCTATAACATCAATGATGGAGAATGGACAGAGTATACCGAACCAATCGAAGTCGATGAGGATGGTGACTATACGTTTGAGTACTATGCCATCGATAATGCAGGTAATGAGGAGACACCAAACTCAGGGACCTTTAAATTAGACAAGACTGCCCCAGTGATCAACACATTCACTGCGACAGCGCAAAACGCTCTGAAAACAAAATGGCTACTTGAGGCAGATGTAACTGATGCAACCAGCGGTATCGTCCTTGTAGAGTTCTACGCAGATGATGCCATAGTAGGAAATGTCACCACACCACCCTATGAGTTTTTAGTCGAATCAAAAATCAGTACCGCACAATGTATCGTCTATGATGAGGCTGGTAACTCAAAGATGAGTGATGTGGTTACCTCATACGACTATGGAAGCCAACAACAGTACTACAACCTACTGCTGCTTCTCCAACAAAAACTACTCTAAAGAACATAAAACCATGGAGTGATACCCTTCACTCCATCATCTATTTTTTTAACCTAGGTTTTTCTAAGATTAAAGTGGGCCAGGCCGGATTCGAACCGGCGACCTTCGCCGTGTGAGAGCGATGTCATAACCAACTAGACCACTGGCCCTTTCTTCCATGAAAGGTATAAGTGTGAATTTAGGAGCCAGATAAATGCTTTTCGTTCAATTCGAGAGTTAGATCAACTGTTACTAAGGAAAACCTTATCAAGTGTTATAAGGATAACAACTCCGGGAAATCAGATCCTGAGGGATTCTCGGTGGAAAAAAAGAAGTTTGTCAACTGGTTGAAAAAAAGAAAACAACCGGATGTGGAAAAACCAATCGTTAACAATCAAAAACAAGAACCTGAGTTCAAAGAAATACAAGAAGAAAGAATAGAAAAACCCAAAGACCCGATTAAAGAATACAATGAAACCCTCTATTCCAAAGGATCTGCTCTAAAGCATCCAACAAAAGCGTCTCCAGAGAAAAAACAACCTGCAACGCGAACAAGCTGGGAAAATGCAGAGATAATCGAAGAAAACATCGACAAGATGCGCCGAAAACACTCTGAACCAACAGATCAATGCACTCAACGGAAGCAAGATACCGATAAAAAAGTTGATTATATCCTTTTAAAGAAGAAAAGATAAAACCTAACAGCCTTCTTAGAATCGGAGATTTTTTAAAACACGCATTCTTTTCGCTTTATAATATAATGGATTGATTACAATGATAGCAGTTTTACGAATAGGGCATCGAATCGATCGCGACAAACGAGTAACCACTCATGTCGCACTGGTCGCAAGGGCTTTTGGTGCAGACATCATATATATTACCACGAAAGATGAGAAAATAAAAAAAAATATTCAGGAAGTATGCAAACGATTCGGTGGAACGTTCCAAGTAGTTACCGGTGTCGATCATAAAAAAATAATAAAATCATGGAATGGAGCTATTGTTCATCTCACGATGTATGGAGAAGAACTGCAAAAAGCGGTCGACCAACTAGACCCTGCCCACAATCTACTTATTATTGTCGGAGCAGAAAAAGTCCCTCCGTATTTTTATGAGATTGCTGATCTGAATGTGTCAGTTGGGAATCAACCTCATTCAGAGGTTGCTGCGTTAGCCTTGTTTCTTGATCGTTTCACAAAATCAGCATGGCAGAGAAAACAATTTAATGGAAACATTCAAATTGTTCCCTGTGTTAAGGGAAAAAAGGTTCTTTCAAGGGAAAAAACATGAATACGATTCCCAATCCTGGACAGTGCCTACAATTCTTACGAGATGCCGGATGCTCAGAGGAGGTTATTCGTCATTGTAAGGCAGTACGAAAAGTCGCAGTAAGAATAGCGAAGAAGGCTCATGCAAATATTGAACTTGTAGAAGCTGGTGCTTTGCTTCATGACATTGGTCGGTCGAAAACACAAGGAATCATGCATGGCGTCGAAGGAGCAAAAATCGCAAGAACGCTAGGGTTACCAGAAAGCCTGATAAACATCATTGAACGGCACTTAGGCGCAGGGATCCCAAAGGATGAGGCAATTGAGTTGGGCTTACCTCCGAAAGACTATGTACCTGTAACACTAGAAGAAAAAATCGTTGCACACGCAGATAATCTCATTGAAAACGACCATGAACATCAGATTGAAAAAGAAGTTGAAAAAGCATTACAGAAAGGACATACGAAACATGCGGAGCGTCTTCTGCAACTCCATAAGGAACTGAGCAAACGATGCGGTATGGATTTGAACAACATCTAAGAAAGACACCCGAAAAGATATATAGCCTATCTGATATTTACCTGAAAAAACCTGCAGGGGTAGCCAAGCATGGTCAACGGCGCAAGGTTGAGGGCCTTGTCCTGTAGAGGTCCGCGAGTTCAAATCTCGTCCCCTGCACTATCTTTATCATTTTAACTAATATTCAATTTATTGTTGTGTAAAAAAAATCATTGAAGGTCTTTTAGCTCTTCCTTTATGATACTATGGAGTTTCGTTTTCAGATTACTGGGTAAATCTGTTTTATAGATTTTAAAGAATGTTTTCCTTAAGTCATCCTCCCGTGCGATCGCCTCTGAGAGAAATCTTTTCTTAAATACATCAATAAGATCCCCTTTCGTCCCGTTTTGATATGCAAGATAAAAGCCCAGTAATTGCTGGTCCCGAGCCTGAATGCTTTTCTCATATCGATCAACTTCGGGATTCAGACCGAATAGCGCATAATATTTCATGAACCGTCGAGATAGCATAGGCGTTAGTCCAACGGTTTTCAAATCAAAGCCATGCGCGAGTAAAAATAAACTTAACCGGGCGCATTTATTGCACGAATGACACCAACGTTTCTGATTTGTATCATACAAACAATTGCATGAAAATTCATATTTTGCTAGTTCTGGATATCGTGAAAAAAGGATTTTCATTTCTGCAATATCGGTGAGAGGTTCAATCAAGCTTAATACACGATAGTTGCTATTGAGATGCTGGAGTTTTTTTTGCTGTTGATGCCTTGCGATTGTTGTCTGATCATAGGACGGATAGCCGATAAAATTCTGCTTTGTTTGAAAAGAAAAATTCATATTTTGCTGATTCCCAAGCAGCACCATCGACCCGTTGTTATGCAGAAACGGTAAGGCAAGAAAACAAAAACCTGTGATCATATGAGAATACCCTAAACAGGTTGGTTCTTTATCCCAGGTCTCGAAATCATTAAGCTTCTCTATGTTATTTGTTACTACGTCAATATGAATATCCACCTGTTTCTGAATCTTTTTGACGGTTTGAAGTGAAACACTGTTTTCATAAGGTGTAGTGGTATCATTGATATGAATAGGTTTTACATCAAGGTCAAGTTCCTGCGCGAACCCCAAAGTAAGCAAACTATCTTTCCCACAGGAGAGAAGAACAACCGCACCATCAGCAGCGATTGCCTCTGCTTCTATGATACTCTCTGCTGCAAAGGAGTGCTGGATATTTCTGAAACGCTCCATTGTTTCAAACGTATCAAGATCATAGTCGTCTGCGATTCCAGGTATTTGATGTAAAATTATTTCCTTAACCTGATTTTCAAAAAGAGGTTTCGGTGTGTTGTATGTGATAGTATTGATCCCTGCAATCAGAGGCATGGTGGCTGTGGAGATGAAACCAAATTCCTGAGTAAAAAAGTCCTTCAATCTAGAGGGAAAAATGTCCCATTTGTCTTTTGGAAAAACCAACTGATATTGTCTTTCTTTATAATGAATAGCCAAACCACGTGCGGTTTTTTTGATTACGATGTTGTGAATGTCCTTATTCTTTTCAATTTCAAGACATAAACACTCATTTATTTTTTTGTCTCCTATTTCAATTCCACCATAGATAAATTTACTATAGTAACTGTATAGATACATCTCACTTAAATTTTGCCTATTTTTGTAACTTGTATTGATTCACAGATTTTTTTCTAAAAAACGAAAAAAGAAAATTATGAAAAAGAAAAGACAACCAACCCGTTTTCGAACTGAATAGTACTTCACAGAATTAGTTCCTGGATTTCCAATTAGTTCTGGGAATTTTCCGTGCTGGGTTCATAATCAGGACAGTTCTCCACACAACCACCCAGAGGTATGTCATTGCCCAAACGACATCGTTCACTTTCGATATACGCCTCTCCGTTCAATGTGACGGTTGGAACTCGATACTTTTCAAGAAATCTACATTTATTCATACCCTTTCGCTCCCCGTATTACGTTTTGTAAAGAGGTTTCTGCTTAAAAATATACCTCATCAACACAGACCTACCTATTTTATGAAATCGATACCCTTATTATCTGCTAGTCTATCAAAGAAATGACCTATGAAACCAACCCGTCGGTTTGTCTTTTTTCTCGAAACACTGTTTCCCTATCGATTCCTCGCAGCAAAGTTGACACGATTCCCAGTGCTACGAAACATCATCAATAAAATGTTGTTCGATCAAACAAACCTCACCATTCTACCAAAAGAATCCGTCATTGAAGTAAAAATTAACAAAACGATGAAACCTCCAGACAGCACCGTACTCCCTTCTCAAGTTGTGGAACATTTTATACGAAAAACGAGTTATAGATTCATCATGAATTTCTGTCTCTGCAGAGAAGCGATGGACTGCAAGAACCACCCTATCGAATTAGGATGTCTCTTTTTAGGTGAGGCTGCCCGGGGCATCAACCCGGAGTTAGGACGGGAAGCAACAATAGAGCAGGCGTTGGAACATGTCCAGAAATGTCGCGACCAGGGGTTGATTCATATGATTGGTCGGGATAAAATCGATGAGACCTGGCTTGGTGTTGGATCCACAGGGCAGCTTTTGACCATCTGCAACTGCTGTAGTTGCTGTTGTCTTTGGAAGATGCTTTCTGAACTCGATCCACAGATTAGCTCCAAGGTAAAGCGGATGCCGGGGGTTGATGTTGCCGTTACGGAAAAATGCACGGGGTGCGGGACATGTATTGACTCTTGTTTCGTTCATGCGATAGCAATTCAAAATGGGAAAGCGATCATCGATGACACGTGCAAAGGTTGTGGACGATGTGCAGATCGTTGCCCAAATAATGCCATCCAAGTCTCAATCAACGACGAGCAGTTCATCAAAAAAACAATCGATCGAGTCGAATCATCAGTTGATGTGCTTTAAATTGAAAAAATAAAAAGAGTTCTGATGCAACGATTTTTAAAAAAGTATGAATCGAAAGGTCATTTGAAAGAATCTACGCAGTGCAAAATAAGTTTTATCTTTGATAAAACCTGATTTAATATTCTTTTATTATTTTGTAGTTTTTGTTCTGCAATTCCTGGTTTATATAAAAAATAAAAGGCCTATGAGATTGTTATCAGAACTCCAGTAGTTCCTCTTTATGTACATGAAGATTTATATACTACCTCTTACTGTATTACTTGTATTTATTATTTCGGACGAGGTAATAATTTATGATGAAGAAAATAATGGGAATTTTTGTTTGTACGCTGATGATAAGTGGTGCACTGGTAAGCGCTCAGAACCTTTTAAATGACAAGAAAGAATTCAATAACGATACTGGAACTCTTACTGTGACGATACCGATAGGTCCCTATCAAATCGTTGAAGAAAAACAAGGCTTTGAAGTGGAAATTGAGAGTTTCGGACGTCTGCTTATACCAGGAAAACCAAGCCTACCATCCAAGATATTTTCTATCGCAATCCCTCCGGGTGCAACAATCCAGGACGTTACTTTTGAAGCAAAAACTAGCACTGTTCTTCCAGGTGAATATAAAATAGCACCCAACCCGTTACCACGAGTTATTGGTGCAGAGGATTCAGTTCTTCGAGATAGCGATCAACAACAATACGAGGAAAACCTAAAATCCGTCTATAGCCAAGATAACCCTTATCCTGAGACAATCGGAGAGCTTGTCGGAACCGGTGGGTATCGAAAATATAACCTCGTCGATGTCAGAATCACCCCAGTCATCTATTATCCTGTTTCTGGTAAATTGATGTACTATCAAGACATCATCGTTCAAGTTCAATATACGATTCCAGAGAAATTTTCCGCTGGGGACATCATGGTGGACAACCTCGTAAAAACAGAGGAAAACGCCAAGAAGATTGTTTTTAACTATGATGCTGCTCAGGAATGGTACCCAATAAATATACCCGGAGGCCGAGAACAGTATGATTATGTAATCATTACACTTGATTCTCTGACCTCGGCGGTAACGCCCTTGGTCGATTGGGAAAGTGCCAAAGGAAGCAGTGTGAGCGTTGTCACAACCAGCTGGATTAGTAACAACTATGAGGGATATGACCTTGCCGCAAAGATGCGGGAATTCTTACGTGACAAGTATCCCTCAGGTACATGGGGAATCACAGATGTATGTCTTGTGGGTGGTTACGATGATGTCCCCATACGACGTACCGCACAGAATGTCGGGTATGGACAGCCGGAGACTGATTATTACTATGCAGAGTTATCCCTCCCCGATAGTGAATCCTGGGATGCCAATGGGAACCATCAGTATGGAGATGACTCCGATCCTATCGATTTTGAAACAGAAATCGTCGTCGGTCGTATTCCTTGGAGCGACCCGGACGTTGTCCAGAGTATCTGTGAAAAATCTGTTGCCTATGAGCAGAATAATGATGATACGTTTAAGAAGAACATCCTTCTGCTTGGTGCGTTCTTCTGGTCAGATACAGACAACGCGGTTCTTATGGAATATAAGACAAATCCATCGAACTACCCATGGATGTCTGACTGGACGAAAACAAAACTCTATGAGGATACCCAATCACAGTATCCCTGTGACTATGACTTAAGTTACAGTAATGTCGAATCAGTATGGTCTGAGGGAACGTATGCGTTTGTGAACTGGGCAGGGCATGGATCACCGACCGCATGTTACGAATATTATCCATCCCAGCCATTTGTTAGTACGGATACCTGTCTTCAGTTAAACGATGAGTACCCAGCGATTATCTTCGCTGATGCCTGTAGCAACTCTGATACTGATAATCTCAATATTGGACAAGCGATGCTGAAACAAGGCGGTGTTGGTTTCCTTGGGGCAACAAAGGTCGCTTATGGGATGCCTGCTTGGAATGACCCCTATGATGGTTCAAGTCAATCATTAGATTGCTTCTTCACAACCCATGTGACCTCTGGGGAATACACGCAAGGAGAGGCACATCAATGGTCATTGAGGGAGATGTATGTCAATGATTTATGGTACTACCCGAAATATGAGATGTTCCAATGGGGTGCCCTCTGGGGAAATCCCTCCCTGAGCATGGGAACAGTGACGACGAGCAATCCTCCAGCGACTCCAGCAGAACCATCTGGCCCAACACATGGTGTCCGGGAGGTAGAATACATTTTTTCAAGCAGTAGCACAGACCCAGATGGGGATCAAATCTTCTATATGTTCAGCTGGGATGATGGAACCTCAAGTCAATGGCTTGGTCCGTATTCAACAGGGGTTACGGCTTCTGCCTCACATTCATGGTCTGAACTTGGCACTTATAATGTGAAAGTAAAAGCAAAAGATACGAATGGCGCAACAAGTGATTGGTCCCAGCCCCATGAGATATCCATTGTCTTAAACGATGCACCGGACATCCCAACAATCTCAGGACCCGGAACGGGAGCTCCAGGTAAGAATTACTTGTTTAAGATGCAAACGGTCGATATCAATGGAGATGATGTGTACTACTTCATTGACTGGGGTGATGGTACAACCACTGAATGGATCGGCCCGTTTGCCTCAGGAACACAAGCGACAACAACCCATAGTTGGAGTGAAGAAGGAACGTATACAGTCAAGGTGAAAGCAAAAGACATAGCAGGTGACGAGAGCGACTGGGGAACGATGGATGTGGTGATGCCTTTTAACTATCGGTTTTCGCTACAGACATTTCTTGAGAACCTCTTTGAGATGTTCCCTCGTCTGTTTCTAGTTCTTCAGCAGCTTTTAGGGTATTAACCCTTTCTTCTTTCTTTTTCAAATTAAAGGAAAATGCACAAAAAAAATACATTCAGGACATCGTTCATCCTTCTTATGCTGTGCACTGTAGCTCTTAGTGGATGTATGGATGAGGGGAATAAACCAAATCTTGGTTATGTCAATGAGGAATATGGGTTTGGATTAAATCCACCCAAAGGATGGATTGTGAATGAACAAAGCTACGATCCAGTCAAGTTTTTTTGCCCCGATCAAAACGACTATCAAGTTCATATTGTTATTAATAGACCTGTGAATCTTAATCAAACACTCGAGGAAATCGCAGATGAGCTTTTAAAGAGTTATGAAGAATCTTATTTTAGGAATTTTTCTCTGATCTCACGCACGCCGAAAACAATCAATACCATGAACGCATACGAACTCGTATACCAGGAAGGTAGAGAACCAAACATGTTGCAACACAAACAAATTCTGTATCAAAAAGATGATATAGTCTTTACTCTCACATATAACTCACTTGTTCGTACATATGATACCTACATCTCTGTTGTTGATGAGAGCATTGACTCTTTTGTGATTTTATCAACCTAAGCATTAAAACAAGCTACTAGTAAACTATTTTTTTGTTTACGAATGAGAGACTCGATATAGATATAAAAATTTCCTGATTAAAAAATATGTATATATACAAATAAATATCTTTATGTATACCTTTTTCTATTTCATATGTTTTATTTCCTTTTCAGGAGATCTCTCCCAATTCTTAGGATTCGTTATATTCTTATAGGAGAAGTTGTTATGAGATTATTTTTGGAGGCAACAGAAAAATATGAAAAAACAAATAACAATCATCCTAACAATCGTCTTAATCAGCACTATCATCATAAGCGGATGTAATGAACAACAATCACCAAAAATCTCAACATTTGAAATCACACCAAACGAAATCGAATTAGGCCAAACAAGTCAATTACGCTGGGTCGTATCAGAGGCTACTACAGTAACTATCGATCAGGGCATTGGTATAGTCCCATTGTCTGGAAACAGAACAATAACACCAACAGAAACAACCACATTTACCATCACTGCAAAAACATCAACAGAAACAACCACAGCAACAGCACAAATCATTGTTAACGAACCATATGTACAACCTAATGTAAGCATGTTACAATCAGAATTTTACATAGAAATAATAAAGATTGAGAATTCTCGGGTTCAACAATCCTTAGTCTCCATCGTTGTAATAAATAAAAACAACAGCGAAAATCAGACAGCCATCCTAAGACCAACCATAATAGAGGGTGACGGAAATAAAAATTATTTGGCAGCAGGAGACGTTATTATTTTCCAGAATCTCTCGGAATTTCCAGTTAAACAATTATGGGACATCATACTTTATTACCGAGGAGATGTGATTGGCCAGATAATCTTTAGAAATCCACCAGGTCCGTACAATAGCCCGAGAGTCCGTATAGCACAAGTTAAATCTAATGTCACAATCATTGGGATAATAAATGGACCGATCAATCAGACTCAAATCTCGGTTGTGGCCATAAATAGAACCAGCGGTTCAATACAAACCTCCATGATTGGACCATCTATCATTGATAATGATAACAATCAAAATATTCTTTCAATCGATGATTGGATAACATTTAGCAATCTAGGGAAATTTAAAGCTAATGATCAATGGGCAATCCAATTGAAACACGGTGATGATGTTATTGGCCAATGCATATTTACTAACCCACGGGTAATCAATATTATACCTACATAAACAATGAAATAAATAACTAGATACTCGATTGAATCCTACTCCCCTCCGAATAATTCTACAAATATAGCAATACAAACAAACACTTTTTGTATTACAATTTTTTTTTAAAAAAAAAAAGTAAGAATTGATTGAATAAATTTTTGTTCTCATTCAAAAGTTGACTGTGTTTGGCAGCACAAGATTCTTAGCATAATGAAAAAAAAAAAGGTGAAGAAGAAAAAATAATGTCGTGTAAACGGAAAAAAACTAATTGGTTTTCTCCTTATTTCTTCTTCTTTTTGACGGTTTTTTTCTTGGTCTTCTTCGCCGGCATTGCCATCTCTCCTCCTTTTTTCATTTTCATATTTCATATCACGTAGTTGATTAAAAAGGTTTTGTTCATTTTGAAAAATTAAGTCAAATTTTTTTCAATTTATTTTTTAGACATCAATGCGCACAGGCAATATAACCACAGGTAAACCTTTCCATTGCAATCGACGTTGAATAGAAAACGCTGTCTCATTGTGAAGAATCTTATGAAATATCGTTTCATGACGGAACACAAGTTTTGCGGTGAAGAACATGACTTTTGGAAATTCTTCTGCTATTGATTCACACAGATGGCTTGCAGTCTCGACAACGTCAGTACCTATATCCATGCGATAATCAGCGGAAAACCCAAGTCTTTGAGCGAGAGTCACATATTTGAGTAATGAGCTTTGAACAGATGTTTTAAGTGCTTCGATTTCTTCAGCCCCTTTGAAAGACCCAGAATCTATTTCTGCGATTGATACAAAAATAATGTTCTTATAGAGGCCGGGAAAGTTCCTGATTAATGATAAAAATGTATTGACCCCATACCCAGAATAACCCGTTACAAGGATAACCGCAGTCATATGCTTTGGATTCACCGGCTTCGTATTCAAATGTCCAACAAGATGGATACTTGATAAAAGTAAAATTTCATCGAATTTTTTCATTGCTTTTTTGATCTTATTATAATGATTATGAATAAGGTAACAGACGATGACTACAGCTAATGTGATAATTAATGTAAGCCAACCACCTTGCACAAATTTTTCATAGATAGTGATGATAAGGATTGTAAAACAAAGAATAAACCCTACAATAAAAATGAAAAGATATCGAATCCAATGTTGTTTTTTTACTCTGTCTTTTATTGTTAATTTCGTCATTCCGATTTGTGAGAGAGAGAATGTGAGAAACACGTTAATAGCATACATTATCACTAAGACGGATATCGACCCCTCAGTTCCAATCATTAATAGAAGAGCGGCAATACCCATGACCATCACCCCATTGCGCATTGTTAATCTCTCTGATAATGCAGAAAATTTTTTTGGGAACCATGAATCGACTGCCATATTAGCCATGACACGAGGACCATCGATAAAACCAGTTTGTGCAGCGACAAACAAAAGTAAACCTTCAGAAAATATAATAACTGTTGCAATAAAAAAACCCGCAGGCCATCCGCTAAAAAGAGTACTTGCAAGGACAGCATTTAACGTCTGACCCTCAACAGGTTGAATGTTCAGGAGGAAATAGCAGATGATGAGAGTCCCAGCCACAAGAGATAGAGAAATTGCCATGTAAAGCATCGTTCGTTTACCAGTTTTTACCTTTGGTTCTCTCATTACAGGAAGACCATTTGATACTGCTTCAATTCCTGTGTATGTCCCACCACCCAATGAAAAAGCACGTAGGAAAATTGCAAGTATGCCAAGAACCCCAATCATTTGCAAATCTCCATTTAATCCTGTTGAAAACTCATTAATACGAGTTCCGATAACTGTAACTTGACTAAAAATCCCATAACCTAATAAAAGGACATGGCTGACAATAAAAAGGAGAAAGATTGGCGCAAGGAATGTAACTGATTCTTTAACACCTCTAAGATTCAAAATGATTAATATAAAGATCAAAGAAATTTTAAAGAGAAGTTTGTATTGATGGAATTCTAAGGGTAAAAAACTAAAAATGGCATCCCCACAAGCAGCAATCGAAACCGTTATTGTAAGGATATAATCGACAAGAAGTGCTGAACCAGAGATAACGCCTGCATTTTTACCAAGGGTATGCGTCGCAACAATGTACCCCCCGCCTCCATGTGGAAACTGTTCAATGATTTTTGAATAGGTATATGAAATCACAAAAACAGTGACTGCTGTCGCAATCGCCAAAAAAATCGCAAGATACGTATGCCCCGCGATAGCCTTGAACGCCTCCTCGGGACCATACGAGGACGATGATAAACCATCAGCTCCAAGACCAATCCAGGAAAGTAACGCTATTAAAGATATTTTATGAAAAATTGAAGGGTCTTTGATATTGTGTGGACGACCAATAATCTTTGTTGAAATCCTGCGAAGTATGCTTGGCGGAGGCGCATCGTCGTCCATACTATTTTCTTCTTTTATTCATTATTTAGGGAGGAAATTCCTCTACTATTACTCGTAAGAGAACCGGGACTGCACATCATTAGGGATTTACTATCCGCTATTAATAATTATTTACCTGAACAATCCCTAACGAGCCATAAAAAGTCGATTAGATGAAATCTGACATTGGTGAAAAGAACCAGATAACGAAAGATTACTAAAAGATTTATTTTTAATATTATTAAATAAAAAAAGAAGGGTTGGATAAATGATATTATTCAAGCTGTTTTGACAGATGAGGCATTCTTGAAGTAATCGCGACAAGAACGATCCAAACTAGTACAATGGCAATAGTCATGGTTCCACCAACTGTAGCTAGTTCCTGCAACATTACCGGGATTTCAGCAGGGTTTTGCATCGCGGTTAGGAACGGTGGATACAGTACAACTTCCCCATGTGCAATATGCTCGATGGCAAGCATTGCTACCCCGCCCCATAACATTATGTTCAACCAGCCTATTTTCAGACTTGCAGGGACTTTATTTCTAAAGAGTGTGGTGATAATCCCTGTTGCCATTGGCGCTATAAAACATGCCATTTTTCTACCTCCATTCTAGATTTTGCTTTGGTTTTTTAATGATAAGAACTAGTATCCATATTATGAATACAGGTATTATCATAACAATTCCCAGAAGAATGCTATTGTTAATAAATCCTTCTGTTTCCATTTCAACGAATGAGCCGCCTTCATAACCCAAAATATGATCGACAAGTATCATAAACGTTGCCCCCCAGAGCATCAAGCTTAGCAAATCGAGCTTGTAGATACTAGGAGCAATGTACCAAATCAGCGTCACGCAAATAGCAGCGATAAGTGTTGTAATTAACCACATAGATTCATCTCTTGTGGAAAATTTTTACCTGAATACGATCAATGGTATAAAAGAATTTTGGTAATAAAAATTTTTAATTCGTGCTACCCCCTTCAAGAAAAAGGAACAAAAAACTAAAAAAAAGAACAAAAATCCTCACAGCAGAATTCTTATAATAGATCTCTGATTTTAGTAAAGTCGTGTAACCATGTCAATCGAAAGAGTTGGAGTATCTTTTGAACCGAAGCTATTAAATAAATTCGATTTATTGTTAAAAAAGAGAGGATATACGAATCGATCTGAAGCTATCCGAGATCTCGTAAGAAAAGAGATAATCGAGTCAGATATCAAAGAAGAGGACGCCGAAGTTATCGGCACACTCACGATCATTTACGATCACGATATCGGAAATGTT
Source organism: uncultured Thermoplasmatales archaeon (assembly GCA_964467345.1). Taxonomy (GTDB): domain Archaea; phylum Thermoplasmatota; class E2; order DHVEG-1; family DHVEG-1; genus SM1-50. The sequence goes on from CAYXPY010000007.1 coordinate 56,171, forward strand.
ACAGACAAATTACTCCATCTCCAGCATCACCACCACCAAGAGGTTACCTTCACAACACATATCCATATTGACAATCATACATGTCTTGAAATCGTAGTTATTCGAGGTATATTATCTAGTGTGAAAAAATTTTCAGAGAATGTTAAAGCCCTCAAAGGGATTAAACACGGACAGTTATCAATAACAAAATTATCCATTTAAAACAATGATCTGACAAATCACGTTAATAGGGCAATAAAAACATTGGAATTACTTACCATTTTCCAAATTAGTTAAATACGTTTGACCATAACAGATACAACCGTCACCAGCAGGGAGTTCTTTATTGACAAGGACACCATTCTTTAGCATAAATTCTGAAATCATTTTATTATATGCTACTCCTCCTGAGAAAACGATAGGCGTTTCATTGTTTTTTAATGATTTTTTCGCGATCATAAGTAATCCTTTGGCTAAATACATTTGAGCAGTGGCGGCAAGTTTTCCTTTGTCATGCTTATTATTTAGAAGATATTCGATTAAGGGGGTTGTCAACAATATTGTTTTCCCTCTTTCTTTTGAAAAAATAGGTTCGAATTCCAGAGGGGTTGTTGCCATGCTTTCTAAAATCATCGCAGGACGTCCATCATACGTCCTCATATCGCAGAAACCAAGCAATGCAGAAACAGCATCAAGAATCCTCCCTGAACTTGTCGTATATTTTAAATGAAAATCATTACGAATAAGTTTGAGATATACTAGGCTTTCTTTTTCACTAAAAAACTTAAATCTTACTAATTCTTTTTCACTTAAAATTTTGGAAAGAATCCCAAAGAGCATTTTTTTCGGATATATCGCTGCAGAATCTCCACCCAACTGCGGTTGTTCTTCAAGATGTCCTACTCGCTCGAATATGTTTCCCTTCCTCACACGAAACACTTCTCCGCCCCATAACTCTCCTGCTTCACCATATCCTAAACCATCCATCGCTATTCCTGCATACTCTGTGATATTATGCTCAGCTGCGACACTTGCCACATGTGCCTTATGATGCTGTATCTGGATAAGATGTGCTTTATACTTTTTAGCTAATTCTTTGGCAAATAGAGAGGAGTTATAACCTGGATGAAAATCACAAGCGATAATCTGTGGTTCAAGCCTTGTGAGGTGAATAAACTTCTGAACAGTCTCTTTTAAAAACTGATATGTGTCATATTTCGAGGTATCGCCGATAAACTGGGAAAGATAGCATTTATTGCCCTTTGTCGCACAAATAATGTTATTCATCTCAGCACCGACTGCTACAGTATCTTTGCATTGTATTGGTAAAATCAATGGGATTGGCGTGTAGCCTCGTGAACGTCTGAGAAAGAACGTTGTATCGTGAATAACTTTTACCACTGAGTCATCACATCTGTTGACAATCCTGCGTTCGTGAGTCAAGAAGTAGGTACCAATTCTTTCTGTCGTTGTTATCGGGTCCCCAGGAATGTTACTTGATGTCATGACCAGTGGTTTGTCGATATAATCAAACATAAGATGATGTAAGGCAGTATACGGCAGCATAACACCAATAGTATCTAACTCAGAGATGGATGCCAAGACTTTCTTATCTTTCTTTTTTAGAACCACAATAGGCCGCTGAGGACTTTCCAATATTTCTTTTTCTTTTTTAGATAGATGCGCTATTCTTTTAGCCATTTGTATATCTTTGACCATTATAGCATATGGTTTATGCGGACGACAAAATAGTTTTCTTACCTTAACGACGCTGTCATCGTTACAAAGAGAAGAAGTATGGAACCCACCTACTCCTTTTATTGATACAATTTCCCCCGATTTGATAAGAGTGACTGCATTTTCTATTGTTTCGAGATCGGATTTTCCGCTGATATCTTTTGTATCACGGAGGAGACGTAATTTAGGACCGCAGTTTTTACATGCGATTGTTTGGGCATGATATCTCCGGTCCAATGGATCAGTATACTCTTTTGCACATTCAGGGCACATCTGGAATTGATGCATTGATGTAAACGGGCGATCGTACGGATAGTCCTCTATCATCGTAAATCGAGGACCACAATTTGTACAAGTGATGAAATAATAACCACATCGTCTGTTTGTTCTATCTCTTAGTTCCCTGATGCAATCAGAACATAAGAAAATATCAGCAGGAAGCGTAGTTTCCCCACTCGACACTGAACTTTTAAGAATAAAAAAATCAGAAAATGTTTTCCGTGATACGATTTGCTTAATTGTATAGTTTGATATTTTCGCTAGGGGCGGAAGATCAGTTAATTTTTCAATAAAATACTGGTCATTAACGATAATTTCAACGCCATTTCCTGTGTTTCGAACTGAACCAACAAGGTTGAGTGTTTTTGCCTTCCGATAGATGTAAGGCCGAAAACCAACACCCTGAACAATACCCTGGACGAATATCTTGTACATCTTCTGCATACTTCATTATCTTATAACTGATAAATAGATATGTAGCAAGAGAGCGGCTTATATGAATTTTATGGTCATCAAAAAATTATTTTCTCAAACGATTTTAAGTAACCTCGTCTCTCTCCCAATATAGAAAAACCTTCATAATATTGTATTATTTTTTACTAACAATCTGATTTGAATTTTTTCTTTTGAAAATAATTTCAATTCTTCTTTTGAGATCATCGATTTCAAATGGTTTTTCGATATAATCATCACCCAGGAAACTCCCTGCGTTCTTTGCCATTCTATCTGTTCTTGCTGTGAGAAATATAACTGGAATTGAATTTAATGAAGGGTCTTTTTTTATACGGTCAAATACCTCCCATCCACTCATATCAGGCATCATAATGTCCAAAAGGATAATATCTGGTTTATTGGTTTCCTTCAACAGTTCTAAACATTTTTGACCATTTTCAGCACCAAGAACACGATATTCATCTATTGAAATTTCTAAACCAATTTTTAAAGAGTTAATAACATCTGGGTTATCATCAACGACCAATATCGTTTTCATAGCATCTATCCCTCAAGATATGTATTCATCGTTCCTTCTTTAGTTTTTTCATACGGCCCCTAAAGGTGTAAGGTACCCCCAGGAGATTTTAAAGTGAAAAAAAATGTTGAGCCTTGTCCTTTTCCAGGGCTTTCTACCCAGATCCGCCCACCATGTTTTTCAATAATTCTCTTACAAATCGATAAACCAAGTCCAGTTGATTGGAGATCATGCCGAGAGTAATCAACCTTGTAGAATTCATCAAAGATATGTGGAATTTGATGGGACTCCAACCCGATCCCTGTGTCTTTAACCGATACAACAATAGAATCGTCTTTTTGCGTAGCATCAAAGGTAATTTTCACAGTATCTTCTTGTGAGTATTTCATAGCATTTGAGATAAGATTATTAAATAATTCTTTAATCTGGATAGAATCAGCTTTCACAACAATATTTTTCGGAATGTTGTTTTCAAAGACCACGTTTTTTCCGTGATTGAGTATTTTTTCCATGTCAAGGATATTAGCGACTTGCTCTGATAGAGAGACGTCTTCAAATTCGAAATTCGTGTTAGGTGAGTTAAGTTGCGCTAGCTCTAATGTTTTTATAACCAGGTTTTTCATATATTGAACGTTGTTGAAAATCACAGTAAGAAGCTCTTTTAACTTTGGATCTTGTTCTTTTTCTTTAACAACAGGAATGAGAATATTAAGCGGAGTCAGCGGTGTTTTGAGATCATGACCAAGTTGACTGACAAATTCATCTTTCTGTTTTAACAGTTTTTCAACATCTGTAGTTCGTTCTTTAACCTTTTTTTCAAGGTCTCTATTAAGTATTGTTAATTCTTCTCGGGCAGAAGCCAATTCAATGTTTATTTTTTGAAGTTCATTATTTTTTTCATTAATATCAGCTTGTGCTTTTGTCAACGCCTGTATTGTCTTTTGCAAATCTTCCATGATGTTAAGCGTTGCAAGTTCGTTTTTCTGTAACCTATCTACTTTTTCATGGAGAGATTTTTCTATTTTTTTCAATTCAGAAATATCAATAAAAGCGATAAAATATCCACTAGCAAGCCCATCTTCGTCTGTTCTTAAGACACTTGATACCGAAACTGAAATTTCTTTTTTCTCTTTTGTAAAAATGATCGTTTCATAGTTTGTAATAATACCAGAATCCTGGGTTTTTCGTATAATATTGTCAATATCCTGCTTGTTTTTAAACAATAAATCGATGGATCCACTTAATATTTCATATTGCGCATAACCTGTTGCTGAGAGAAACGAATTATTAATATCAATAATTTTTAGCGCAGGGTTAAGAGTAATAAGAGGTAGTGGAATAAAGCTGGTCAAATCTTCTACATAACTCTCTAAATCATTTAAATCAGCAGAGATATCCTCAATAGTGATAGATTGTTCAGGTCCTTCTTTTTCAATCATTTCCATTCAAATTCCTATACTTTATTATTCCCACGATATTCTGAATTCATGATACTCGTCACCGTTATATTGACATTTTGTTTCTTTTATAGTAAGATTTGGAAAAGTTCCTATCAATTCGACAACACCAATGATATATCCTGAAAGATATGTACAGTAAAGTGGATGAGTTATGAAATTTCTCAGTCGAACAATAAAAAAATGTTCATCTTCATGAAGTTCGCCAGGATCCATACTTCCAACGGTATAATGCCTTTGCCAATGACGTGGTATCTCTCTTGCCATCTTTTTCAGACTGACTAAATACCGCAACGTCAACTTGGTGAAGAACGAACTTTTCGTCGCTAAACGTCCTATCTCTTTAATTTGATAATCATCTAAATGGAATACCTTTTTTATCGATAGAAGAGATGCGATACGTAACGATAAAGGGATAAGGTCCGTAGGAGATAAAGGGGAACTAAACCGGAAAGAAAAACCCATTTTTTCCATTTCTTTTTCTACAAGAGATACACCGTTTTCACTATCTTGAATTTCAATATAGATTTTATCAGTTTGGAGGGTAACTGCTTTAGCAAATCCTTTAATTTGGCTTATGTCCTGAACAGTATCATTTATCAACATTTCTTCCTCACTTCCAACCGTTTTTTTTATTTTCTTCAAGTTCCATTAGTCTTTCTTTTAGCATTTGATTTTCCTTTTTTAATTGTATCATTTTCATTTCCCGATTCACAGTAATGTTTTTATATCGCTCTAATTCTTCAATTTTGATTTTCAAATCCTGTTCAATAACTTTTGTATCAGTGATGTTACGAACGACGCTGACAATATATTTTAATTTTTTATCTTGATCTGAAACTGGAGCCCACGAATGAGAGACCCATCGTACCGAACCATTCTTCGTAAGAACTCGGTATTCAAAATTTGCGCCCGGTACGCCTTCCAAAGCTTTTGCGAGTGCAGAATGAACTTTTTCAACGTCATCATGATGAAAAATCTCTGGAATTTTTCCAACTACATCATGGGGAGGAGTCCCTAAGACATCCAAACAAGCAGGACTGATATAATCAACTCGACCCATAGGATTTGTTAGCATTATGACATCCCGGGTGTTTTCGACGATACTTCTATATTTTTCTTCACTTTCCCTCAATAATTCATTTGACTTCTTATAATCTGTAATATCAATACACACCGACAGGATAGCTTGTTCATCACCAAAGTTTATGACCTCAGCAGAATAACGTGTGACAATGATACTACCATTTTTTGCTCTGAAACGAAATTCATGATCAAATACTGAACCAACCCGCTTTAATTCATCAAAAATAAATTTTCGATCATTACTATCTACCCAGATATTTAATCCAACAGTTGTCCCGGATAGTAGCTCGTCACGAGTATAACCAATGAGTTTTTCAACTGATTTGTTTACCTCAAGGAATCGACCATCACTCATACGGGTTAAAGCGATAGCAACAGGACTTGATTTAAACGCCTTCATAAATTTTTCTTCCGATTTTTTTAACGCTTGATCCATTCGTATACGATTCGTGATATCTTCAAGTTCAGCGATGAAAATAGAAGGAACACCTTGCTGATCTCGTATGGTACTTACAATTACTTTTCCAAAAATCTCACTTTTATCCTTCTTTATATATCGCTTCTCTAAAGAAAAGTAAGAAATCTTTCCATCATAAAGGTCCTTTATTGACTGATTACTTTCTTTTAAATCATCTACATGTGTAATATCTTCAAAAGTCATTTTCTGAAGTTCACTTTCAGTATACCCAAGTATCTTACAGAACGCGTCATTTGCATTGATAAAATATTTATTAGTACCACAGGTAGCGATTCCTATTGGAGCATTCATGACAATTGCTTTGATTTGTTCTTGATTCTTCTTTTGTTCAAAATCCATTTTTTTACGGATGCTACTATCTCGGACAAAAGCCCAGAAACCACAAAGCCCGTTCCGATCATCATTAAGCGCATAGGTTTGGATCTCTATTGGAAAGATCGTTCCATTTTTATGGATATACTCTTTTTCATACAAATCAGAATAACCACGTATTTTGACCTGTCCATTAAGAATTCTACTTTCAAATTCATGCCATTTAACAGGTGTAATGTCGTTATAGGTAAAATTCCGTAGCTCTATCATGGAGTATCCAAGCATATTAGCAAATGCGGTATTACATTCAGTGATTTTTCCAGTTAAATCAACAGCAGCAAATCCATCTCGTAAATTATCATACAAGTTACGATATTTTTTCTCAGATTCTATAAGTGCTTCCTGGGATTTCTTATAGTCGGTGATATCCTTTGATACAAACAGTAATTCATTTTTTACAATATCAACTGTACTTCGTAAAACATGCCATTGACCTGATTTATCACGAAAACGAAAATCAATGTTTTGGGTAGTGTTCAACGGTTTCGTAGCCGATTCGTTAATCTTTTTCGCATCAATGTACTGAATTAATAATTCTAATAATTGCTCTATGTCGTCTTCATGAATAAAATCCAGACCAGATTTTCCTAACATATCTTCTTCAGAATAACCAAGAATCTTTTTATGAGAAGGACTGACAAAAGTAAACGTTGGATTCAGATCAAAAGTTGTAAAAGCTATTAAATCACTGGTGTTTAGAGCAATCAATTGATATTTTTCATTTAAATCCGATGAAAAGTCTGATTTTTGTTCATTATTAATACCTTGAACTGTGCAGCTATCTTTCTTTTTCTGCTCATTTTGGTCAGAATGAACACCGAAAAGCATCTCTGATATTCGACTCGATGGCTTTTCCATTTGATAGGAACTATGAGACACTGGAGAATCCGCAGTCAGATTTTTTAAATTTAAACAATCAACATTTTCCTCTATTTGTTTTAATTTTTCAGATTCTTTGTTCATAAGAAATCACAACCAAAGAGGATCTACTACCTACTCGAGATCACATTACTTAAATATTCACACAGCACCCATCCTATCTACTATGAATAATTCACTACATACGTCTTGGAATCTGACAATATGTTAAACAAATTAGTGCTATAAAATAGTAATGGAACACCATTAGAAGCTTTTATAATGAGATCATTACGGAGTGAGTCTTGTTCTATCTCGTGGGAATAAAATACATTCCCGTATATTGCTCAGTTCCAACAATTCCATAAGGAACCGCTCAATCCCGAACCCAAACCCACCATGTGGAGGCATGCCAAATCTAAAGGCTTTGAGATACGCGTCGAAATCCTTCGGATTCAGACCACACGCTTTCAATCGTTCAATTAACAATGAAACATCATGTATTCGTTGACTTCCAGAGGAAATTTCAACTCCTTTGCATTCCAAATCAAAACCTCGAGAGTATTTTTCTTTATCAGGCATTGTATAAAATGGTTTTGACTCCAAAGGATACTTAGTGATAAAATAGAAATCAACGCCCTGCTCCCTCATGATGTCTCCTAGCAGACGTTCATCTTCAGTACTCAGATCCATACCCCACTGAGTCGGTGAGTTCCTTCCTTGAATTTTACTGATAACATCATCATAGCGTAAGCGGGTAAATGGTAATTTCGGGATTGTGACAGTTTTTTTAAGAACCCCAAGTTCCTCGTTACATTCAGAAGCACATTTCCACATCGCATGAACAAGATGTTCAAGGATTCCCATGACCTCTTCTTCATCTTTAATGAATGCCATTTCCACGTCAACTGCTGTGGATTCATTCAAATGTCTACGGGTATTGTGTTCCTCAGCACGGAAATACCAGGCGATTTCGTAGACCCGATCAAGACCGGTTGCCATCAGACTCTGCTTGTAGAGCTGAGGGGATTGTGCAAGAAACGCTTCTTTCTCAAAATAACGAAGTTTGAATACATCAGTACCACCTTCCGAGGAGCTCGCGATTATCTTTGGAGTATGAACCTCAAGGAACGATTGAGACCGTAGATACTCGTGTGCAGCGGCAAGAACTGCGTTGCGTATCTTAAATATTGCTTGTGTTTCAGGTTTCCGCAGATCAATAACTCTATTATCCAGACGGGTGTCAAAATCAGCCTCTACCTTGTCGACGACACCTAATGGTAACGGGGTTTCAGCGACTGAAAGAACATCGAAAGATTCAGGTAATATCTCGTATCCATTCCTCACTTTTTCATTTTCCTTACAGAGACCCTTCACGGAGATAACAGATTCTCGGGGTAATGAAATCATCTTTTCAAAGAGCTCAGGAGTCTTCTTTTTAAGGATTGTTAACTGCAGTGTTCCCTTACGGTCTCGTAAAATAAGAAATGCTATTGAACCAAGGTTTCTGATATCCTCAACCCAGCCTGCAACAGTAACTGTAGAATTGTTTTGATTCTTTGAGAGTTCCTTTGAGTAATGGCTTCGATACATATGACACTCCGTATTAAGACAAGGAATTTAGTCTTTTTGACAGAAAATACAGAATTTGAGAGAGATTGTTTGCATTATCCCATTCCCGGACAAGTCGCTCAAGAGCAGCTAGCTTTTCTTTCTTATTTATTGAAACCCAATACTCTATTCTGGGTATTGCCCTAATCACATTGTCCACTATGGTGATTGTCGCTGACTGTGCGGTACGTGAGAGCGGATTTAAATCGATAGCGATTATGGTTTTCCCCATTTTTTTCAGCGCTTGACATCGGTCACCATCCTCAAGGGGAACCAGAACGACATCGGCGGAAAAAATCCCTTCTTTTTCGCAGAGGGCACGATTTGAATCCAAACCAGGTATTCTGGCATCAGGGTTCAACCCATAAAGAGTTTTTACTCCTTTCTTTCGAAACATCGCAGCTATTTTATTCATACGATCCTGGGACCGATGAAACAGATTAATCTCAAGTTTTGCTGGGATACTATCTGCAAGCCGGATGCATTCCTCAGCAGCTAAAGCAGCAACATTCCCATTTATCGATATAACAGGGTTTTTTGCTAGTAACAATGCTGCAGCTGCTGTTTTTTCTGCGGCTTCGGCAGCAGGTATTGTTGTTTCTCCAAGGAGATAATCGAATGCTTCTCCTCGCCCATGTGCTATCAAACCTGTTTCGTGAACCAGCCCTTTTTTCATCGCCTCTGAAATGGTTTGCCGTGTAATCAAGGATTGATATCGCGGGTGGCTCTTAGGGATGTTCTCCATAGGCACTCCTAACTCAAGAACCCTTTTTAAAATTTAGGGAGAGAAACGATTAAGAAAAAGAACGGATTTATCTTCTTAACCGTACATCTCCGGCTGTGGGATTTGACTTGCTCCTGAGACAATCGGTTTTGCCTGTTTATGGAATTTTTGGAGTTGCTTTTCAATCCGTTCAGCTTCATCATATAACGGACCGACGTTAATTTCTATACCGATGACAAGGGCGATGACGTTAATAGCTGAGGCAGCAGCCCGAGCGTCTGGGTAGTTCGGGTGTGCTTCTGCAAGAATCGAGACAACATCGAATTTCTCATGTTTTCCTTTGTTTAATAATACCCCTGAAACACCGGCGATGATTCCGTTTTTAAACTGGGGGATATTTTTCGCAGTCAGTGTCGCACGAGCATTTTCTGTTGAACCAATCGCATAGGCATCAACAATCATTTCTTCTTCTGATGATTTCCCTTCAACAACCATTCCCTCTGGAGAAATCATAAGTTTGCAACCTTTTTTCTTTGACCAGGCCATAATTGCACTTGAGAGAGAGTTAATTAAATTAGGTTTTGGTTTAAATTCGGAGACGAAAACCGCAAGTTTTTGACCATTGGCCAAGGTGCCACCATAAATTCGTACTGGCGAGAGAGGTTCACCAGTGTGAACAACAGAAAGAGTAGGAAAATGCGGTGATTCCATTGCACCAATTTGTTTTAAGCCTAATGCATCGATCATATAATTCGCTACAATAGTACTAACTAGACCGATTGATGGAAACCCAGCGATTACGGCTCCATTTGTGAGATTCATCTCTTCAAAATCTACGATTTCTATGTCTTCCAACTGCATCACCACGTCCAATGCACCGTAATAAATCCAAAGCATTTAAAACTAATTGGTAGAAAATGTCCAAAGCGGTTATCCTTTTACAACACCCAGCGGTAGCAATTTTGCGACCTTTAAGGAGATACCAGCACCATGGGTGACATTTACTACTTCACTAACATCCTTGTATGCATCTGGTGCTTCCTCAGCCATGACCTTCCAACTCGCAGGGTGTGCATAAATACCCTTCTTTTTCAATTCGTTCATGATATGTTCTCCACGATATCGATGGACAGCTTCGGTTCTCGACATGACTCTCCCCGCTCCGTGACAGGTGGACCCAAAGGTTTCTTCGGAATTTTTTGTTCCTCGAAGAAGATAACTTTCTGTACCCATATCCCCTGGGATAAGAACAGGTTGGCCGATATCTCGATATTTCAACGGAACCTCTGGTTTATCAGGACCAAACGATCGTGTCGCACCTTTCCGATGAACATAGACCTTTCGTTTCTTTCCTTCGATTTCATGTTCTTCGAGCTTTGCGATATTATGACAGACGTCATAGACGATACCCATATCTAAGTCCTCAGCTCTTTTAGTGAGTATCTTTTCAAAGGATTCCCGAACCCAATGCACTATCATCTGTCTGTTGCACCAGGCGAAGTTCGCTGCACATGCCATGGCCTTGAGATAATCTTGTCCCTCATTTGATGTAGTAGGAGCGCAAGCGAGCTGCCGATCGGGGAGCCATATATTATATTTTTTTACCGCTTGTTCAAGCACACGCAAATGATCGGTGCAAACTTGATGACCAAATCCACGGGAACCCGTGTGGATCATCACCATGATTTGTCCGGTGTTTTTTATTCCAAATGTTTTCGCTGCTTTTTCATCATAAATCTCAGCGACTTTTTGTATCTCTAAAAAGTGATTACCGGCACCAAGCGAACCAAGTTGTGGAGCCCCACGCTGCTTTGCTTCATTGGAGACTTTGGAGATATCCGCATGTTGTAGACAACCATGCTCCTCTATGTATTCCGCATCCTCCTTCCAACCGTATCCGTTCTCGATAGCCCATGTTGCACCAAGCATCAGGACATCATCCAGTTGCTTTCGATTAAGATGAACCTTTGCTTTTGAACCAAGGCCTGAGGGAACGTTGATGAACATCTCATCAACAAGGCGCTGTATCTTTGTTAAATCTAAATCCGTGATATGGAGATTTGTTCGTAATAAACGTACACCGCAGTTGATGTCATAGCCGACTCCACCAGGGGATATCACACCGTTTTCCTCATCCATGGCGGCTACACCACCAATAGGGAATCCGTACCCCCAGTGAATATCAGGCATCGCTAATGATTTTCCGACAATACCCGGCAGCATGGTTACATTGGCGACCTGTTCAGGTGCATTATCCATGCGTATGCAGTTGATCATTCCATTGTTCGCGTAAATAACGCCGGATGTCTGCATATGGAGGTTTTTTTGAATACCTTGATAACTTGAAGGTATTTCAAAACGATACTCATTTATTTTCTGCAAAGGGCCATTCCAATTCATACTCATTCTCTTTTTGCGAATAGAAAGAAGGATTATAAATACTGTGAGATAGAGATTATCGCTTCTTCTTTAGATAGGGTATTCCGGTTTTTTTATTAACAGCGATGAGGTAACCTTCGGGAAGCTGGGTTTGTTGTCCGTTCTCTGGTTTTTCCTTGCTGAAAAAATGAATAGTTGTTTTTTTCCGGTCATCTGAACGGGATTCCCTTTTATAGAGCGTGTATTGTTTATAGATACAGACTTCAGAAGATGGCTGCTTCGTTATTTTCTTTTTCGGTGGATAGGATTCCCATTCTGCAGTATCTTTTAGTTTTTTTGATGATTTTTTCTTAACGAGAGTCTGCTTCATTGGAACAAACTCATCAGTGTCTGGGAGCGTTCTGCTCTGTCCGATTTCTTTTTTTATTTGTTTGGCCAACTTTCTTTTTATTCCACGGATTTGAACAAGATCTTCGAGGGTAGCATCTTTAAGATTTTCTATTGAGAAATATCCGTTCTTATAAAGGAGTTCTGCGGTTTTTTCATCGATGCACTCAATTCCTTTAAATTCATAACGATACGCCTTTTCTTGAAGAGTCTCTACTGGTTCGAATGTGTCAATGTGTCCCTGTTGCTCCTCCTCGGATTTTACAAAAGGAGTCTGTTGTCGCATCATTTGTTTTTCTTCTTTTTCCCTTTGCGTTCTTTCTTTTTTTAAACGTTTCTGTTCTACTCTCTGGAGTTTTTTTGCTACTTTTTCTTTTTTCCGTTGTGTTCTTTTTAATCCGCGTATCTGCTGTCTTGTTAACATTTGATAGGAGGATTCAGATGGTTCTACGGGAAGAAAATCAACAGAGCTCTCCAGGGGTTCCTCTATTTGAAGCGTTGATTCTCTCTCCTGTGATTGGGAGCCCTGGGTGATGGTGACTTGTTCAAATTCTGGGGTACTTTCTGTCTTTTGTTGCTCGTACGAATCCTGAATGACGCTTCCCTGTTCATCAGTCACCGGTTGCCATTCTGGGAGTGATTCCTCCGGGGTTGAAGGTTTGTCGTATTGCGTCGTAAGTGCTCTTTCCTCTACGGACTGCAGAGGATGTTTAGGTGTGACTTCGATAAATTCTAATACATGTCGTTCCACTTTCTCAATTTCAAAAAGATCTTCAGTTTCAAATGAAATCTCAAGAGGGGTTGTTTGTTTCGATGAAACAGAGACCGATACGAGTTGAAATTCAGGCAGGGACACTGGGGATTCGAAGCTGGGTCGAAGTGATATCGAAGAAGGAGGAGGCGAACGAATCATTTCGTGGATGAACACCCTTGGTTCCATTGATGTATGCACGCGAAGAAGCTCGTTTGATGCCGGATGGGATACTACAGGAATCCCACTTAATCTTCTTCGAATTGACTCAAGAGCGGTATCATCTTTTGTAAGAAGCGAATGAAGAGCAGGGTCTGACGAGTTGTCCAAAATCCTCCGTAGTTTCAATAAATCATCTACTTTAGATTTTTTCTCTCGGGACATAATGTTCACAGAGTATAAGATTCCACATATATTAATAAATTTCCTTCTGTAGATGGTTATTTTATTCCATTTTCTTTATAAATAGATGAATTAACAACATTATTAAGCAACTAGCATATTCGTCTCTTTTTGAGACCAATGAACTTTCAACACAGAGATATTATTTCAATTAAGGATTTTAAAAAGGAAGAAATCGAATACATCCTTGAGTATGCGAAGCGGATGATCCCTTATGCAAAGGCAGAGAAACATACAACGCTGCTGAACCATCATATCCTTGCCACCCTCTTTTTTGAACCAAGCACACGAACAAGACTGAGTTTTGAAAGCGCGATGCTTCGACTGGGTGGAAGCGTCATTGGATTTTCAGACCCAAGCGGAACCTCCCAGAAAAAAGGGGAAAGCCTGGCTGACACCATCCGCATGGCGGATTCATACAGTGATGCAATTGTGATCCGCCATCCGCAGGAAGGAGCAGCACGACTGGCTGCAGAATTCTCTGAAGTACCTATCCTTAACGCAGGAGATGGCGCAGGTCAACACCCAACACAATGCCTCCTTGATTTGTTTACAATACTAACAGAAAAAAAGAAAATAAAGGGTAACAACGTCATTCTTCTTGGCGATCTGAAATATGGTCGTACAGTTCATTCACTAGCGTATGCATTATCATTATTCCAGGCAAATCTAACGTTTGTATCACCTGAGACATTAAAGATGCCGAAGGAAGTCATCAATGAATGTAAAGAATTCGGCATAGAACCGGTCTCCACATCCAACCTCGAAAAAGCAATAAAGGAAGCAGATGTTCTTTACGCAACAAGAATACAAAAAGAGCGATTCCCTGATGCAGAGGAATACAACCGTGTTGTCGGTAGTTACAGGGTAAACAATGCGCTCCTACAGCAAGCAAAAGAAGACCTCATCGTTATGCATCCCCTCCCAAGGGTAGTCGAAATAGAGCCTGAAGTGGACAAAACAAATCATGCAGTCTACTTTAAACAGGCATTCAACGGACTCCCCATACGAATGGCGCTTCTTTCCCTCATATTAGGAGGTAAAAAAATATGAAAGAACTCAAGGTCACACCGATTAAGGATGGCACGGTCATCGACCATATCACACCAGGACGAGCACTAAAAGTATTACATGTACTAAAAATCCCTGAGTCAACCATTTCTGTTGTCAGTATCCTTATGAATGTCAATGGAAAAAAAGGGAAAAAAGATATTGTAAAAATAGAGAACCGGGAATTGGATCCAAAGGAAGTAGATAAGATCGCCTTAATCGCTCCGAAGGCAACCATTAACATCATTCGTGATTACGAAGTGATAAAAAAGCACATCGTTCAACTCCCAAAAGAAGTAATTGGATTGACGAGATGTTCAAACCCCACCTGTATATCCAACGCCCGTGAACCAGTTGAGAGCAGATTTCATGTTATTAGTACAGACCCTGTGCGCATTAAATGTTATTATTGCGAGAGGGAACCTGAAGATATCGCCGCAGGTATTATCTAACCTTCTTTCGCAATCGGTCAAGAAGTTGCTTGGCGTAATCAAGTTTCACTTTTCCATCGGTAACAAGTTGGTCAGCCAACGTTTCGATTTCATCTCCTTGTGCACCAGCCATGACTGCGATGTTTTTCGCATGAAGCGACATATGACCTTTCTGGATACCAACGGTGGAAAGGGCAAAGACCGCGGCGAAGTTCTGAGCCAGACCAAGGCTTGCGACGACCTCAGCAAGCTCTCGAGCGGTTTGTATCCCAAGGATCTTTCTACAGAGTTTTGCCTTCGGATGCATATTCGCAGCACCACCAACGATACCAACTGCCAGAGGTAACTCAATCTCGCCAACGAGGTCTCCATTCTCATTCTTATGATATCTCGTAAGGGATGTGTACTGCCCGTTTCGTGCGGCGTACGCATGAGCACCGGCTTCGATCGCACGGAAATCATTTCCTGTAGCGATAATCAAAGCGTCAATCCCATTCATGATCCCCTTGTTATGGGTGGCTGCACGGTACGGATCAATGGATGCAAGGACATAGGATTCAAGAAACGCATCGACGACATGATCACCGCCCAGCTTTTCCTTATCAAAGATAGCGGTTGCTTTCACAAGCCTCTTATCTGCAAGATTGGAAAGAATCTTCAAACGAACCTTCCCCCCAGAAATTTCCTCTAACATCGGAGCAAGAGCTTCACACATCGTGTTTACCGCATTGGCCCCCATCGCATCACGCACATCGACAATAAGATGAACCACGATCATCTTTCCAAGCGGACTATCCAGGATCCTGACTTCCAGGTCCTTAGCACCACCGCCAAAATCAACGAGGATTTTATCCTGAGCATTCGCAAGCTTCAGAAGCTGTTCCTTATGCGATAAAATCTCTTGAGCTGAAGACACGACATCTGTGACCTGCAACAACTGCAGCTGACCGATCATCAGAGGCTCAGAGCAGGTGGTAAAAAAACCTCCTTTGATTCGAGCGATCTTTGCTGCATTACTTGCCGCCGCAACGACACTTGATTCCTCGGTTGCCATCGGCAGAAGATACTCCTTGTCATTGATAAGAAAATTCACTGCTAACCCCAAGGGTAACTCAAAGGTCCCAAGGACGTTTTCAATCATACGATCCGCTGTGGTAAGATCAAGACATGAGGAGAAAACCTTCATATCCTCTTCATTTAAGTTTACGAACTGGGAGACAAATTCTCTCCGTTTTTCGATGGGAAGTTTATAAAACCCTGAAACGACAGAAGTTTTTTTTGTAGCTGACATACCGTTCATACCTCCTTAATTACCCACCTAGAAAACATTCATTGTTTTTATAATTGTTTATCCTTTGAATGGATCTTCAATCGATTAAAAACTATCTCATCATCATAGAAAATCTTAAGAATGCGATGATAAGGGATACTTGCACGGGTTGTCTCCAGAAACGATTTCCCAATATCGATAATCTCATCACCCTTGATGCTTCTTGTGTTATGCAACGCTCCCCGGTGGATATACCATATTGTTACTTGTGACAAACCCTTTGTCCATTTTATCTCATTAAGAATGTCTCGAACGTTTGGCATCTACAACAACGACCGAATACTACGAAGCGATTCAAACACATGATCGGCGCCATCTGTTTCAACAATAGGTCCATGACCAGGATAAAGGCATCGTATGTTAAGGTCTGATAATCGCTCTATGGATTGCAGTAATAAATCAAAATCACCGCCAGGAAAATCATACCGACCAAACCCACCATGAGCAAAAACGGTATCACCTGCGAAGAGAACCCCCTGGTCTTTACTATAGAAACAAAGACTTCCGATACTATGACCAGGCGTGAACAAGACTTTAAAGGGTTCATCTCCAAGGATTACCTGTTGATTATCGGTCAATGGGACATCAATAGTAATTTTTGGCATCATTCCTCCAATCATCTCAGCAAATGTGCTTTTCCCTTCCATTAGTTTGGAGACAACACGCTCATGAGCAAAGATTTTCGCAGCACCATTTGCAGCTTTGACAAAATCATTCACACCACCCACATGATCATAATGTTCATGTGTAAGTAGCACCTGTTTGATTTTTTTGAATGGAACAACTTCTTGAATTTTTTCAATAATCCACCGCGAATACAAACCGGTCCCAGTATCAATTATTGTCGAAACCTTTCCCGGGACAAGATAAACATTAGAATCATAGTCTTTACCAAGAATAGTAAAAATATCCATAGACGGGGAGATATATCTTATAAAGAAATAAGTTTATCGAAATTTTTAAGCGGTTCAATTTTATAAAAAAAACTGATAATAGTAACAATTAAATGTAGCATATAGATATCCCATTAACTTGCGGGGAGTTTGAATATGAATCATGGAAATATTGTTCATGTTGTTGGAACAGGCACGATAGGAGAACCATTGATTGGGTTGTTATGCGATGCCAAAGACGATCTCGGGATCGACGAGGTAACTTTTTATAAACATAGCCCCACACTTGAAGATCGACCAAAGATAAAAGGAATGATAAACCGGGGCGCAAACCTTTCTGTCGCAGACGATAAAGTCAAGGAATTCCAGGAGCTTGGACTCGAACCAATGTACGGTGGCGAAGAAGCAATCAAGAGGGCCACTGTTATTATCGATTGCACCCCAAAAGGCACCGGGCTGATGAACAAAGAAAAATACTACAATAAATACAAAAATAAAATAAAAGGATTCATCGCCCAAGGTTCTGAATTTGGGTTCGGAAAGATGTATGCCCTTGGAATCAATGATGAAGCAATAACGAAAAAGGATCAATTCATTCATGTGGTAAGCTGCAACACCCATAACATGGCTGTTCTTATTCACACCCTTGCCGTCGAAAAGAAAAAAAGTCACCTGAACGAAGGCCGATTCCTCTGTATCAGGAGGGCAAATGATATCAGCCAGGTGAAAAGTTTTGTTCCATCCCCCGAGGTTGGAACACATAAAGATGAGAAGATGGGCACGCACCATGCAGTCGATGTGTACCATCTCTACAAAACTTTAGGGATCAATGTCAACGTGTTTTCTAGTGCGATGAAACTAAACACACAGTACATGCACTGCATCTGGTATGACCTGAAACTTGATACGAAGATCACAAAAGAGGGGGCAATCAAGAAATTCATGCAAAACCCAAGAGTCGCAGTTACCTACAAAAAATCTGCAAATCTTGTGTTTTCTTTTGGAAGAGACCATGGCCATTATGGAAGAATCCTTGATCAAACCGTTGTTGTTCTCCCAACAATCCACGTGATTAACGAAAACGAAATAATTGGTTTTTGTTTCACCCCGCAGGATGGAAATGCGCTTCTTAGCAGTATTGCCGCAACAGAACGATTCTTATATCCGGACAGTTACGAAGAGAAATTAAAATGCCTTGGTGCATTTCTGATGCAAGAAGTATAAAAACGTTTCAAAATACAATACTTCTACTTTTTCTTTCCATTACAAAAAATAAAAAAAGAAAGAGAGGGGGATCCTCGATTAAGAGGAATATCCGCCAAATCTCAAGCTTGCGTCACCGAAGAGGGCCCAGTTGGTGATACAGAAGGCTGCGAGCTGCTCGATGGTGTTTTCATTAAGGTATTTCGAGATGGCTTGGCTGTGGGCTTGTGCAAGGTTTGTCATATTGTTGTACCCGATGTGATAGAAGAAGTTCATCTCCAGCGCCGCGCTTAAGGTATCTGGGTCGTTTGAACTACCAAAGCCATATCCGGTACACCCTGTTGATGCAATCGCACCGCCACGGGCTTTTCTGACAAATCCCCAGGAGAAACAGTACGGAACTGGGAGACCATAACAGAAATATCGACTGCGAGTTCTGTTGGTATCAAGCAATGCAGGGATCATTGAGACATTGTACAGACCATTGTGACACCCACCCACAATGACTACGGGTAATTTGTCACCATTGACGATAAACGGGAACAGGAAGATGTTCAGACCACCGGTCCAATCATCAGGATATTCACCGTCATGCCATATCGTATTCCATGAGTAAGGATTCCCATGGCCTTCAAAATCAACAAACCCTGCGCCTTCGTTAAATGATTTAATGATATCCTTTGGGGTTGGTGTTCGTCCACCGGTGTCCCGATTCACCGTATAACACCGTGTAAGGGTAAGACTTGGAATCGCGTTCTTGGTATAATTGTAGGCAAGGTCGGAGAGGTACTCGCCATCTGGTTTCCCCTGATAATACGCGAATGTTTTTCCACCGATACCCACGAAGTTATCATACCATGGTTTGTCTTCAGGACCAGAGCTTTCATATTTTATGATTTTTTTCACAATTGTGTTAACTTCTCGTGTGTTTGTGCAAGCTAATCGTGAGACATAGACTTCCGGGTACAAATCAAAGATATCTTTGGCAGCACCAGGTGCGTTCCAGGCAGCATACACGCCATCACCATTGGAATCCCAGCTGTCGAAGACACCAGTCGCGTTATACAAACACCCGTAGTAATGGTCAGATAAACATCCTTCATCGTCTTGCTGCGGCATACTGACGTATCGGACAGGGACCCACCATCCAGTCCATCCAGCAGAACGGGTGTCCTTATCATTTGCGAAGATATGGGATTTCAGACCGCCGACAAGAGTCACATAGGTGATGTTCATCGTGTCATAAGCGTCTTTAATGAAATACTTCACCTGCTCAGGCTGATCAAAACCCTCATACTCAGCAAGAATATCCTCCATGGACTTAAACATGGTTACGACGCCTTTGTCAGTCTTATGGTCGATGAGCGGTTGAAGCGCTGATTCAAACTTCGCTGGAGCGATAATGACCAAATCAACATCAGCAGCGGTTGACCGTGGCTTGGTATTCGGTTCAGTGTACTGTATTTCAACATCAAAACCACCAGCATACGCTATCTCATTGTTCAAAGGCGAATAACGAACAGGATAACAGACCACCTTGACAAAGGTCACCTGCTGGTTGTTCTCGTTTCGACCCGCACCAAGACTAAAGGTAGACCAGGTATCTGGATAGAACGCAGCACTCCCATAGACCGCTGGATCTTTGACATACTCTGTCTGCTCACTTAACTGTGATAAGGGAGCAATACGAGCAGGAATGACCTCTGCTGTGAGTGTCATCGTCTCGATATTCAATGGAGTGGAAATGACCTGAATATCGGTCGATCCAAAAGGAATCTGCAGTGTCTTAACATACACCGGTAACACTGGTTTATTGAAGTCTAACAACTCTGTTGTTGCACCCGCAATTAGGACTTCGATAAATCCATCTTTCTCAGATAATATTGGTTGTGATGAAAAGACCACAGATGCGGATTCATCAGATATAGTTGTTGCTTGTTTCAAAGAGACGTTCGGTGTGAACGCAGCTGCCCCTAGCCCAC
>CAYXPY010000008.1:0-73081 GCA_964467345.1 uncultured Thermoplasmatales archaeon
GCGCGGGAGCACCAGGGAACGCGAACGCAAAACCCACCCCGATGAAACCAAAAGCGGTCCCTACCTGCGTACCTCGGGCTATCACACCACGGCCGGTGGCCATCTCCGCGACCGAGACAGCCGAGCTGTCCGGATAAAAACCGCGCCATTGCATAAAGAGACGGGGACGAGGCAACATGAACGGTGGGATGACAAACCCCCATCCAGCGCCTGCCATGCTACAAAAAAACAAAGTCGCAGTATCTTCATCTAAAGATCGTGAGGGCATCAGATGACCCCATCGATGTGATATACTCGTACGTGACCAAGGTGGTTCGATGAGCGAGCATATCTCTTCAGTTGTAACTTTATTTGAGAGTAAGTCCAGGTCTGCAAGCGTATTGATAAAACGAACCTTCAACATCCGCGTACTCTCTCCACACGGGTCAATCGCATTCGCCTCAATCACAGCAGAGAATAACTCCTTCAAAGTCATTCCAGAATCATACGAGATAGACTGAGAACGAGACATTCCATTCACACAAAGTGTGATACCTACTTCTTCAGCCGGAGCACTTTTTCGTTCAAAATTATCTCCCATCACTGACTGAGACGCACAAATTGCTCCAGATGCAATGCCTCCAAATAGAACCACAATGATTATAATATTAATACCTTTTATTTTTAGGGTTTTTTCCATGGTATCCTCCCTGCAATCGTTTTATAATGAAGATGGTCTTATTTTAACATTGTGCTGTAGTATTCCTTATAAGTTTTTAAAAAAAAAATAATAAATTTTCTTCGAAATATAACTCCGATAATCGGTTTTCTCCCTAAGAAATCTGATTTCGCTATTATATAATAGAATGAGTAAAAACACTTTTTTTCGTTTTTTTACATTTTGATATTTTTCCAGGGTATGTTTAAATACCATTCTTATTAAAGCATTAAGCATTATCTGAGATGAGTTTAAAGGTGAGACAAGGAAGAGGACCTATCATGTATCATAACCAGATTAGGCTAGGAGACGGGTGTCAATCTCAACGTTTTGTTGAGTTGGATATCCTTCGAGGGTTTGCTATCCTGTTCATGGTCATCCTTCATTTGTTCTGGGATCTTGATTACTTTGGGATCCTTCCTCTTAACGAACAGTTTTATTCTCTTAATATCATTGTTCCGGTCATGTTTTTTCTGCTTGTTGGAATCTGTCTGGCAGTCAATAATAACAAGTATCAAAAGCAACCGATAAAACTATACTGCAAAACTATAGTGCGTGGACTGTGGATTCTCAATCTTGGAATGTTACTTACCCTTCTGACTGCAGTGTTTCTTCCAGACCGACCGATTCTTTTTGGAGTGCTTCATTGCATAGGCTGTTGCATCATTCTTAGTACTATTCTGCTGAGGTTCAAATCAACAAATTTGATTTTGGCTACACTTATAATAGTTACTGGTCTTGCCATTGGTTTTTTTTATACGACAGAAAATCCGAATATGGCTGAACTGGCAACCGGTATCCATGAGTCAGATGTCGCTGCTCAGACCATCGATTACTTCCCAATCCTTCCCTGGTTTGGCGTCTGTCTTCTTGGAATTGCAATCGGAAACGTGGTCTACAAGGACAATAAAAGAAGATATTCATTTCCAGATTTGTCAAGATACAAACCCACAAAAGTATTTTCCTGGATGGGGCAGCATTCGTTAGCCATCTACCTAGTCCATCAACCAGTTATCGCCGGTGTTTTATTTCTTTATATTGGTCTGTAAATCCCTACAATACTCTTTTTCATTTTCCGTGGTAAATTATGGGTTTACTGAGTTGCAGATATTTTGTGGTAAACCAGGTAAATGGAAAAAAAAAAAATCGAAATGGGATACTACTCGCTATTGGTTTGTATATTTTCTTTTTAAATAAAGCAAAAGACAAAGACCTAGGCTCAACAGAACAAGAATGGTATCAAAACCTGGCGTGCTTTCTGAGGTACTTTGAACTGAGACGGTAGTTGAATATGAATTAACGCTGCCTAAATCATCTTTAACTTCTAAGGTCACAACGAAAGGACCGGTCGATACAAAGGAGTTGGTAATAAATGGTTCAGTAGACCAGTTGGTGTCATATATCCCGTCGCTGTCAAAATCCCAGCGGTACTCGGTTATGAATCCATCGGTGTCATTGCTTAGTGTTGCATCAAAAAGGATTCCTTGGTTGACCGGAACGGTCGAAGGAACAGTAAAAAGAGCGTAAGGAGGGGTGTTTATAAAAATTTCACTTTGTATGGTCGCTGTGGTGTTTGCCATGTTGCTACGGCCGTCATCATCTACCACGGTGAGAGTCACCATGTAGACTCCAGGGTCCGAATAGGTATGTTTCGGCGTCATATCGAGAATCTGACTACTCCCATCACCAAAGTTCCATCGATAAAAGATAATGGTCCCATCAGGATCTGTACTTTGTGCGCCGTCGAAGGTGATTGATTGATTCAGTTTTACTAGATAGGGTCCTCCGGGGTTTGCGACTGGTTTTTGGTTCTCCGGGGGTCGTTGTTTTGTGGTAAAAAACCAAATATCAGATTGGTTTTGTTGTAGACTGTCGTTTGCGATAACATACCAGGCATAGGTCGTGTCAAAGGGTAAGGTGAAACTACATGAAGCATTTGTACCATTGACTACATTGCGGACGTACCCTATTTTTTCATCATTGACTGCATTGTAGAAGGAGACAAGCGAGATAACACTACTGTCCATATCGATTATTTTGACGTTTAATGTAACTTTCAATCCAACGTTTTCTTGGTCATCAACTGGTGATGGATTAGAAGGTTTTTCCGGTGGTTTTAAAAAGTTGCCAAGAGGATAGTTATCTTTCCCTCCAGTGCTGATGGTGTAGGGAGCGTCGCCGATTCCATCAAGGTCTCTGTCAACATAATTGTAATCATCCCAATAGTTACCCATTGTACTATGATCCCATTGGTTGCTTCCTTTTTCTCTAGCATGTACCTTGTTGTTTTTGAAGTGATTGAGATAGATGAGATTATTGCTACTTCCCTGAACGGTTGACAAAGCGATGGAGGTGTGGTTTTCGAAGGTGTTACCGCGTATTTGGGATCCTGTTTTTTGGACACTTAATCCAACTTGTCCGTAATTGAAAATATTATCACTGATGATACAATCATAGGAATCCGATGTAACACCAGTGACAGAATTGTTCGTAAATGAATTGCCTTGAACCCTATCATTTGTATCACCGGTGATATAAATACCGTGGAATGTGTTTTTTCTAAAGGTGTTCTGCGTCATATTCATATTTGAAGAATCCTTTGCATAAATCCCATAATTATTCATAGTGAAATAATTATCATAGAGAATGTTCTTCCTTGATGAGCGAAGATTTATACCGGCATCACTCGAATTTGAAATATTGTTATTTGAAAAGACATTATTATTCGATTCCAACCCGTAAATGCCTTTTGTATCATTTATGATGTTTCCACTTATGGTATTATCATCAGATGAATCAAGATAGATACCCCAGTAACTGCATTGAGAGATATTGTTCTTCTGCAAAACAATATTATTTGATGTCACCCTAATAAGCGCCCCTGATTGAGACGTTATAAAACCAGCGGGATCTTGAATAACAAAGTTTTCCAAGGCCACAAAATCAGCGGTGATATCAATAAGATATTTATGTTCATCACGACGAGCAATAGTACTCTGGCCATCATCAATACCACCAATAAGGGAAATACGCTTATTGATGATCAAAGTTTCATTGTACAAACCACTAAAAACATAGATAGTATCCCCATCTTCTGCTAGAGTAATAGCCTGCGTGATTGTCTGATAAGGATGTTCAGCAGACCCATCCCGAATTGCTGAGAAACTATCATCGACATAGATTTCCTTTCCCGCAGCTTGCGTCTGATCAGTTAGGCACAGCAATGCAATACTGTTGATTAATAAAAAACTCATTAAAAATACCGGAAAAGTTGTATGTTTTATGCTCATAATCCCATCCTTTCACTCAAAGATGCATCATGTCAGAGAATTAAATAGTTTTCCGAATCCATACATTTAAAAGATTGTTATAGTATGAATGGTGCTATGAACGTCTGTCTTGGTGGAACGTTCCATCCTTTCCACAAAGGCCACAAAGAACTCATTCGTAAAGCATTTCAAATCGCTGGACCCACGGGAACTGTTTTGATTGGAATAACCTCTTCGGCCATGATTCAAAAGAAAGGAAAACTCGCTTCATATGAACACAGAAAAAAAATCATTGAGGAATTCCTTGAGCAGGAACAGGTCCTGAAACAATCAACAATACAGAAACTGACCAATAAATTCGGACCAACACTCGAAGGGGATTTCGATGCAATCGTCGTCTCCCCAGAAACCAGACCGACCGCCGAAGAAATAAACAAAAAAAGAATACAACAAGGGAAAAAACCACTACAAATCATCAGTATCCCTTTTGTTCTTGCAGAGGATGAAAAACAAATCAGTTCAACGAGAATACGAAAAAACGAGATTGATGAAAACGGTACATTGCTTCAAGAGGATTAGGTTTAAATAGAAGAAAAATATCCGCACAAGCAGGGTGAACGAACATGTCCTACGTAATCTTTGAAGTGAAATCAGCAGAGGCTGGAAAAATCCAGACCATGCTGCAGGATGATATCGTCAACAGACAAAGTATTGTGATTCGTGATGCAAATTCCTTAGACATTAAGGAAGCAGTGTCCTATTTAAAGGTTGAAGGAAGTCCCGAAGGACTCAAACGTGCAGAGGAACTGGCAAAAGAACTTGGTTTGACAAAACTAAAAGAAAAAAAAGCAAAACAAATCGAAGACAAGATAAAAGAACAAGAGGATTCTGCAGCCACTGGCATGGGAATGATCTTTGATTAAAACAGATTAGAGGTCCCAATACGCCCTCAATTCTTTTTTCATATTTTTTATGACAGATGTTATGTCACCAGTCCCTTTCACAGGATCATCAAAATGAAGAGGATGATTCATCAGTTGACCAAGCTGAGACATGAAACACTTACCAATCCATTGAAGATTATAACCCCCTTCAAGCGTGATGACGATCCTTGGTTGAACCTTCTGGAATCTTTTTATCATCTCCCCAAAAAAATTCGCAGAAAGCTTCAGACCACCAAGTCGGTCTAAATGATGAGAATCATACCCTGCAGAAACAATGATAAGATGCGGCTTGAATTGACGGGTAATCGGGATGAATATTTCATCAAAAAGCTCAGAGACAGCCTCATCACCAAAACCAAAATCAAGCGGAGCGTTTATCGTATATCCTTTCCCATCCCCGTCCCCCGTCTCCCAAGCATCACCTGTACCAGGATAATGAGGTGAAAGATGAAACGATTGGTACATCACATCACTGCGTTTATAGAAAAGGGATTGCGTACCATTCCCATGATGAACATCATGATCGAAGATTAAAACCCGTTTTTTTTCCTTGGAGAGTTCATGGGCAGCGAGTCCCGCATTATTAAAAAGGCAAAACCCCATGGAGCGCTCAGCAGATGCATGATGACCCGGAGGTCGAACCAACGCATAGGCGTTCTGAGCATCACCACTCACAACATTGGTACAGACCAGTAAGACACCACCTGCGGCAAGTCGAGCAGTCTTGTAATCATCTTTAGAAACATACGTGTCTAAATCGATCCATGAATCACCATGTTGACTGATCTCCTTGATGCGCTCAATCATCTCTTGAGAATGCACTTCATAGAGCAATTTCTCAGGAATAAGCTCTGGCTCAATGAACTGAATTTTTTTATAAAATGGTGCTTGTTCGAGAACATCAAGAATCACATATAAGCGATCCGCATTCTCAGGATGATCAGGGGTATCGTGTTTGTTGAACTCATCAGAAAATACAACCTGCGTCGTCATAGAACATCAGCAGAACATCAACAGGCCATCTTATAAGTATTACTTCGAAAGTTTAAGTACGACCAATGCATTAATGGTTAAAAATTAAAACTGGGGAAACGAGGTTATGACAAACACACTTTTAGGCATTTCACCAAATTATTTATACCATAAAGGAAAAACACCACAGCTTGTCTCAGAGATACACCAGCCATACTTTCTTGCGTTTACCCCAACAAAGACAGATGCAAAGACCACACGAAAAAAGCTCCTGGATCAATGGAACCAAAACAAACAAGACCATCCGAAGTTATCAAAAATCACAGCAATCGGGGAACTGGAAACGTACCGAAGTTTCTGTGATTTTACGAAAACACGTGATGTTTTTAAGGTTTATACGAAAGAATCCTACCTCGTCCCTGAGATCAGTGATTATTTGTTTTTCGAACATGACCTCTTCACCGCCGAACATGATATCCCATACCACCAGCGAGCAATCGTTGATCTCGCTGCAGACGGTAAGACCTGGTTGTTTGACACAAACGGGGAGAAAACAAAGCTGAAGGTACTGGTGTATGACATTGAAACTACTCAGTATGAAGAAGGAAAACCACAGATTCCCATTGATATCCTTGGGTACGCCTGTTTTAATATGGTCATTGAATCCAAGAAAAACCTTCAGAAAGAAGAGTTTAGTTTTGAAATTCGAGAGACCCCTTCGCACTGGAAAGACGTCGAAGTCATCCAGTATCTCTCACGATCCGTTGATGAGGAAATAGCACATTTGTTGAAATTCTGCAGAGTGGCAAAAGATGCTGACATCATCTCAGGTCACAACATCGTTGGCTTTGATAATGTCCATGTGCATGGCAGGATAAATTGGCTGCTGAAGAATAAACAAGACCTGTTGTCGATCGATGAGAAAAAAACATTCCAGAATTATCTTAACTTGTATTTCCGGCAGGATAAGTCGTTTCATTTCGGTATCATGGGCGCTGAGATCGTTCAATTGTATCCCAGCAGCTTTGATACCTATCTAGCTGCGCGTAAGTTTTACCCCTGGCTCGATGACTACCGGTTAAAAACACTTGCCCCGTTTCTGAACGTTATTATCGACAATCGGGTGTATTTGGAACCATCACAGATTAAACTAGACGATCGGACGATGACGTATAACAAACAGGATATCCAGGAACAGATAGGTGTTTCACTGCATTTTCTCCAGCAAGCATTACCATTGTCCTTTACGACCTGCATGCCTTTTGATATGTTGCTTCCCGCAGGCGCAGTGAATATGTGGGACCATATGGCATTGCTCCGGGGGGCAGCGAAGAAAAAAATCATCCCACCGATCTGCCGGGTCAAATCTGTTTCTCAGACTCTTGTAAAGGAGTTCGGTAGTCTAACCACGAAAGACGAAATCATTCGTCAAGCCAAGAATCGAAGAGAGCAGCTCTCAAAGGATTTTGTGAGAGTCCTGAAATATGGAGAGGAGATGCCTGATTGGGTGGAATATCCGGAAGTTATCTATAAAGACCAGATCGGTGATGATGACGAAGAAGTCGTCAACTACCATATGCCTGGGGGGATGACCATTAAACCAGACAAAGAGGCGCGTTCACATTTTATCCCCTGGTACCATGTGGTGGTCGCTGATGTCGGTGCGATGTATCCAACCATTCTGAAGGCGATGAACATTGGAGCAGACACGGTGATGCTTGCCAGGAAAAATGAGACGCCTGATGCCTGGGTATGGCTCAAGAAGCTACCAGAGGGGTTTTTTGAAAAGAGAGACCTGAACTGGCGACAGATTACCCCCCAGGAATCCTATGCAGATAAAGGATACATGATTGGGGTCCGCATCGACCATGAACCGGGTGTCGTCAACTGTGCGATGACCGGCATCATGAACATGATTGGTAAAATAAAACAAGAGTTGAAGGACGCGAAAGGAAAGGCACGTGATTCAGAGCTTGGACGACTGAAGATGATGTACCAAAGCATGAAGGGTGCTCGGAATGCGGGTACACATGGCATATTAGCAGCACCTACAGTCACCGGAAGGCAGTTTAACCTCTGGGGCGCTGCTGCGATTACGACAAAAGGACAGATGATTCTTGCAGACACGCTAGATGCCCTAAAGAAGGAAAACATTCGGGTCGTGTATGGTGACACAGATGGGATTTACATGGGATGTTCTCGTTCCATGGGCAACCTTCCTACCTTTTCGAAGAATCTCAAGGTTTCGCTACCAATCGACGAGGCAGCATGGTTAACAAAACCCCAGATCGCGATGGCGGCGATTAAACAAAGCAATATTAAATGGCAAAACGAATTAAAATACCCGGATTTTGAGCTTGAACCAGAGCAGCATGACGCGATGATTTTTGTCAAACATAAGAACTATCTCATTTTTGACAATAAAGATGGTCAAATCGAGATGATAACGAAGGGGAATAATTTCAAGGGTTCTGATAAGGCAAACATCGCTCGTAAGGTGCTTGCGGAGATCATGATGAAAGTGCTTCAAGACAATCCGCGGTGGGAGAACGAGGATGACGCACGGGCTGCGGTCCGGGAGAGTATTAAAACAAAGACGAGGGAGGTTGTCTCTCAGTTGGACCTAGCACGTGTTAATTTGAATGATCTCATCATTATCCAGGCGGTCCAGCCAGAGAAGCGATATAAATTGAACCAGGATGGGTCGTCGTCGACATTCGGCAGGCGAGCGGAAGCCCTTCAGTCGCTGCTTGGCCGACCGATTCGAAGTAGGGTGAAGATGAAGTTCGTTATCACCAAAAAACCGCTTCCCGGTATCCCGAAACCTTCTAAAAGTGGGGTTAAACCAATCGATTATATGTACCCGGTTGACCTTGTGAAAGACCGCAAGGAAATCGATCTCGATTGGTATAAGAAAATGATTGAGAATTATGTGCAAGGTGCATTTGGATTGTCTGATATCGCAGCAACCGAACAGAAAGGACTGGATGCATGGATGTAACAGGGCTTTCCTGGTTCTGTTTTCCTTTTTGTTGCCTGTCTGTACCTTAGAAAGGGTACTAGTTGTACAACAAACCCTTTAAAAGAAGAAGACAACACTTGTGATTGAGAACTATGTTAATCGTCGGACAAGTGTCAAGTAAAGAAGAGGCAAATGAAATCACTTTTATCGCAAAGCTTTTTATCGTTGGTCAACGAGCACGGTTTCTTGCGTCGAACCCGAATGCTGCATGTGAGACCGACGAGGAAGATACTGAAGATGACGACGAAGGCTAAGTGTTTTTTTTTTTGGTTATCCAAGGATGTCGTCATAACAGATCTTGACTAACTCGTTGATTGGTTTTGTGGCATCCAGATGCAGGAAGCGGCTGCCTTTTGAAACCGTCAGATAATTCGTATGGACTTTTTCTAAAAAAGCAAGGTGTTCAAAAGGGATGAGTTCTGCTCTCTGTTGGATACGGGCAAGGGATACCTTAGGGTCAATGACGAAGAGATAGGTTCGATCCGGGATGAGAATACGACCTTCAGAGAGGTCTTGTAACCATTTCAGTGGATCTTTCAGTTCAGATTCTAACTGGGCAGCCTGGTAGGCGTAGGTGGATTCCGCGTATCGGTCACAAATAACGATTTTTCCATCGTCTACCCATTGTTTGATTTGCTTGCCGTGGAGGATACGGTCTGCGATGAAGGTAAATGAGGTGATAAATGGATCCGATTGTTTCTTGATACATTCCTGGACATATGTACCGATCGTTGAATCTGTTGGTTCAAATGTCCAGATGATGTCATACCCTGCTTTTCGTAGTTTTTCTGCTACTAACTTTGATACGGTGGATTTGCCTGATCCATCTATTCCTTCGAAGGTAAAAAACTGTCTCATGCTTTCTGTTTCTCCTGTTTCCATTTTGTGCTATAATAGGTTAAGGGATGTCTGATTTTTTTACATAGTTCGTCCATTTTATCGACAGGGCATATCCCATAGGTCCGCATTTTCTCACAACCAGGGCATTTGTATTCTGTTGAAGACGATGCACCGGTGATATGCTCCACTTGGTAACGTGTCTTATCTTCTTGGTAATCAGGGGCGGTGCTGAAGAGTTTTAGAATGTCATTGGTGTTTAATTTCAGGGAGCTTAAAAAAGCAACTAAGGCGAATCTCCCCATGTGTGGTACGTTTTCTCCGGATTGAATGGCGGAGAGTATCTCTTTCATGCATGGGGGGAGTTTTTCGAGGCTTACTTTTCCGACAGGGGTCGCTTCCAGCTTTTTTTTCTGTAGGGAAAGCATGTTCTGGAACCGTTGTATCTCTGAAGAAAAAGCGTCAAGGACGCTTGTATCGCATTGTCTGCTGAGAAGTTCTTCGTTGACGCGCTCTCGTAATGATTCTAAAAGGATTCTTGCCAGGTCTTTATGGGATATTGTCAGAAAACCGGCATGAATACCACGATTCACCATCTTCCATTCTTTATATCGTGTGGGTGCGTTCCTCAAATAGTCTTTGAAGTAGATTTTTATCGTATTTTTCTCTGCGTCGTAGTTGATGTTTACTTCAAGTTCTTTTGCCACGGTGAGTAAAAAAGAGGTTGATTCAGCAAGGAGCTGTTTGTACATATGGGAGGCTTCACCAAGTGCGTATCGTTTTTTGAAAAATGGATCACCGATGCAGACAGAGACCATGCGAGCTATTGGATAGGAGAGGATTTCCATGATGCAATCGGATTCGCTGGCCAGGCTACGTATTCCTACATCTCTGTTTTTAAACGCATTGTCCAGTCGTTCGATACCAATAATTCTGGCACGTTCATAGGGAGGTGCATGCAGCAAATCATCGACGGATGGACCGTTGTCTTTGATGAACTGTCTTGTGTCGCTTAAGAACGGATATTTTGCTAATGTTGAAAGTTCCCTCATGACGCACACCGATATTTCTTTTGATTAATGAACCTTGCTCTTTGTCCGGAATCTTTAAATTTTAAGTAGTAGATGACCGATAGGGGCTGGAATGTTTGTCGGGCTCGTAGCTTAGACTGGTGGAGCGACTGGCTCATAACCAGTTGGTCGTCGGTTCAAATCCGGCCGGGCCCATCATTTTTGTTCTTTTTCTCAGGATCATCGGTAAAAAAAGCTATTTTTTACTAAAAAAATCCGATTTTCGAAAATCCCAAATTTTAATATAAGAGAACCGATTACAGGCTCGGGGCATTTTTATGGTAGTTAATTACGACCGTTTATTCTCAGCACGATCAAAATCCCTGAAATCCTCAGAGATTCGGGAGTTATTGAAGCTTACCCAAAGCCCAGGGTTTATCTCCCTGGCAGGGGGGTTACCAAATCCCCAGGCGTTCCCTGTGGATGTTATCCATGAATGCATTGAGAAGGTTTTCAAGACCAATATTCACAATGCTCTTCAATACGGGACAACGGAGGGGTTGCCGCTTCTCAGAAATGTTCTTGCACAACGGATGCGGGAAAAAAAGGGTATCGATTGTGAACTTCATGACATTTTAATTACTGGTGGTGCACAGCAGGCGCTCTCCTTTGTTGCCTTTAACCTCTTGGATCCCGGCGATACCTATATCACCAGTGCGCCAACATATCTTGGGGCGTTACAGGCGTTTCATGCGTATCAGGGGAACTGTGAGTGCATCCCAATGAATGATGAAGGAATCGACATCGATTCGCTCCGTAGGAACCTCAAACGACTTCATCGGACCGGTATTACTCCAAAATTTTTGTACGCTGTTGCGACGTTTCAGAACCCATCTGGCGAGAGTATCTCACTGGAGCATCGTAAGGAACTCCTGGAGATCGCCTCTGAATATGATTTTGTCATCGTTGAGGATGATCCGTACGGTGAGCTGGTTTTTGATGGAAAACCGATTCCCTCTATCAAATCACTTGACAACAAAGGCCGTGTCATCTATATCGGGACGTTCTCAAAGGTGCTTGCCCCTGGTTTTCGGCTTGCCTGGGTCATCGCATCTGAGGAGATAATCAATCGATTTTCATTGACTAAACAATCGAGTGATTTATGTTCTAACATGTTTGTGCAGTATGTCGCCTATGAGTACATCAAAGGCGGGTACCTGGATATTCAGATTGAGCATATTAAAAAGCTTTATAAGCACAAACGAGACGTGATGTTAAAGGCATTGAAGGAATTTTTCCCGAAAGAGGCGAAATGGACCGTCCCCGGTGGTGGGATGTTCCTCTGGGTGACGTTGCCTAAGAATGTGAACACGCGTTTGATGTTTAAGCGAGCGGTTGAGAAGAAGGTCGCTTATGTCGTAGGTGATGCTTTCTACCCGGACAGCAGTAATTATAACTCGATGCGGCTCAATTTTTCCTATTCTGATGACGATGTGATGAGGGAAGGCGTTAAACGTCTCGCGGAGGTCATTAAGGAGGAGATGAAAACTCCCTACGATAAGGATGAGTATGTGGGAGGAGTATAGCGTCCCTCTCTTTTTCCCTTTTTTTCACTGTCGTATCGTAATAAACGCAGGTTTTTTGAAGGAGAAGCCTACGCACTAACTTTAAATAACAAAACACTATTCCGGAACTCTATATCTGAAGGGTGATTAACCTGGGCAATATTCGTCAGACACATATAAAGAACGTTGCAATCGACTTAGTGAAGAAATATCCAGATCAGTTCACTGGTGATTTTCAAAACAATAAGGAGAAAGTTGAATTGCTGGCAACTGTGAGCAGTAAATTGTTACGTAACAGGATTGCTGGGTATATTACTCGTTATGTGATTTCTCGGAGTAAATCCAAACCGAGTCGACCCATTTCTGAGTAACATCCCAATATTTATTTTATGACGGGAAATATTCGCCACGGGTGAGTCTATAACCATCATTCAAGATGCTATCGAATCGCTTCGAAACGGACGTTTTATTCTTATCTATGACAATGAGTCCAGGGAAAGCGAAACAGATCTTGTCATCCCAGCCCAGTTCGTGACCCCTGATGCAATCAAACGTATGCGAAAAGACGGCGGCGGCCTCATCTTTCTGATGGTCGCCTATGCTGCTGCCCAGAAACTCCAACTGCCCTTTCTAACGGACCTATATTCTCAGGTCAGTCCTCAATATCCTGTCCTAAAAGAACTCGTCCCAAACGACATCCCCTACGACACGAAATCCTCCTTCTCACTATATATCAACCATCGGAAGACCTTTACCGGGATCACCGACAATGACCGGAGTCTTACCATGACACAATTCGCAGAACTGGTAAGAACCATACAAAACAAAACCAGTAGCACAGCGGTAAAAGAGTTTGGCAACGAATTTCGCTCCCCAGGCCATGTCCCCATCTGCATCGCCTCAGAAAAACTGCTTCATGAACGAAAAGGTCATACGGAGCTAGTGATTTCCATTCTGGAGATGGCAGGCCTTACCCCCGTCGGAAGCGGCTGTGAAATCATGGGCGAAAAGGGAAAAGCCTTACCCAAAGAAGACGCACAGAAATACGCTGAAAAAAACAACTTCATCTTTCTGGAAGGAAACGATATCATAAAAGCGTGGACACAATGGTCAAAGTAATGGCGACAGGGACCTTTGATTTACTTCACATGGGACATATTTACTATCTGAAAGAAGCAAAAAAACTTGGAGACCGCCTTGCAGTTGTTGTCGCAACAGATGCAACCGTACGAAAACTCAAACACGACCCGATCACACCCCAAGAGATACGAGTCAACCTCATCAAAGAGCTCAAAGTAGTAGACGAAGCATACCTTGGTCATGAGGGTGATATCTATTCAATCGTTGAAGAAATAAAACCAGATATCATCGCCCTTGGTTTCGATCAAATCCACAATGAAAGCACGATCAAAGAAGAGCTGAAAAAAAGAAAACTCAACGTACAGGTCGTTAGACTTTCCAAATACGAAGGGGGAAGTGACCTTGAGGGAACACGACGGATCATCCAAAAGGTCATTGCTGCCCATGAGTTCCAAAAAAAGATGCAACAAATAGAAGGAGAACCATGAAACGTATCGGAATCGCAGATACCACATTTGCCCGTTACGACATGGGAAAAGCGGCAATCAGTGAACTTACATCCAGTAATACTGGAATTAAAATCGTTCGTTACACAGTCCCCGGTATTAAGGATTTACCGGTGGCATGCAAGAAATTATTCGAGGAACAATCCTGTGATATCGTCATGGCACTTGGCATGCCTGGTCCTAAACCCATTGACAAACAATGTGCCCATGAGGCAAGCACAGGGCTGATCCAAACACAGCTGCTCTGCACCAAACATATCATCGAGGTCTTTGTCCATGAGGATGAAGCCGAGACGAATGCAGAGCTTGCATGGCTTGCGGAGCAACGTACACGGGAACATGCACGCAACGTCATCGACTTGCTCTTTCACCCTGAACATCTTACCAAACAGGCGGGTCATGGTCTTCGCGAGGGATTCAAGGACGCAGGACCAGTAGAGAAATAAGAAAAGGAGGCAAAAGAAGAAAATGGCGAAAGAAACTATACGAATAGGAGCGGTCGTCTCTGATTTCAACTATGACATCACTATGATGATGTTTGAACGAGCAAAAGAACATGCAGAGTTCCTTGGGGCTGAGATCACAAAAGTCGTTAAGGTACCCGGGGTCTTTGACATGGGTCTTGCCGTCAAGAAACTACTCGCACGCAAGGATATCGATGGTGTCATAACAATCGGAGCGGTCATCGAAGGAGAAACCGAGCATGATGATTTAGTCATTTCGCATGCTGCACGGAAGATTGCGGACCTTGCATTGGAATACAACAAACCGGTTGGTCTTGGTATCTCAGGGCCAGGGATGACCCGGCTCCAGGCTGAAGATCGTATCGAACGAGGCAAATCAGCAGTCGAAGCAGTCGTTAAACTCCATCAACGATTACAAAAAATATAAAAAAGAGGGATAGTCGATCCTTATCCTTTTTTCTTATGTTTGAGAAGGTACAACTGTTATTGTCAGTCGTTCTAGTTCCGATATTTTTTCAGTTGATACCCGAAGTATCTCTGATTGTATGTGATCAAGCTCCGATACGGTCATTTCTCCAGGGACCGTGATTTCAAGTTCCCCTTGGATCACCGGACCGGTCCTTCGTAATCGAACAACATGAGCTGCCTGCACACCGTTTATCCGCTCAGCATAGGTCTTGATAAGAATACCATACATGAGACAATCCCCATCACAGGCATCAAGTAGTATATATCCTGATTCCTTGATGGCAGCAAAACCAATCGTGAGGATGAGACCTGCAATGATAAATCCGATGATTGAATCTGCAATAGTATAACCTAACGAAGCAAGTATTAACGCTGCGACAGTAAGAAACGATGTTGTTCCGTCTTTGATGGTATTGATTGCATCTAGTTTGACTGCGCTGAGACGATCCTGGCGATATTTCGTGATTTTATAGATCCCAAGAATGAGTGCTATCAGTCCGGCAATAAACGCAATGACGGCAGCAAGGAGAGGAAATTGGACGCTTTGCGGATTTATGAGTTGATTGTATGATCTAAAGGCGATATATGCTGCTAATAGGAACATTATAACAGTTGCACCGATTGAGGCTAAGTTCTCTAGTTTATAATATCCAAAATGGAATCGTTGATCCGCTGGTTTTCGAAGGAACCGCAACCCTACCCAGACAATCCCTGAGATAAATCCGTCCCCTATAGAATCAATACCATTCGCAATCAACGCAACACTAAATGATATTGTTTCTCCAAGAATTATTTGTATAACACCCAAAGCAATTAATGAAACTGTAGTTACTATAGCTAGTTTTTCAGTTTGATTGGCAAGAGGGGATTGACTCGTAACCACGTTATCACAGAAAGGACAACCCATTATTAATCATTATTATTTAAGTTGTTTAAAGGATATAATAGAAGGCTGCTGTTTTTTCATGATTCAAAATATGAAAATAATTTTATGAAAAAGTATTTAAGTGGTGTTTTTCATAGGAGATTGCATCATCAGGGAATGATGATGACGGGAGAAAAATAACGAGGGAATGTAATGGTAAAAATTAATATTTCTATAGAAGGAGAAAATATCTCAGACATTGTTAATGAACTCTTACATGTTGGTCTGGACCTGTTAAAGGCTAATAGAAAAGAACTCCGTGAGCTCTTAAAACTCCTTGCTGATGAATCCTTAGAGGTTTTAAACGAGAAAAAAACTCTTGAGCGAGGAGCAGAGCTGTACCGGAAAATCAATTCTGAGATCAACTGGACGTATAAACGGGTTAAAGAATAGAAGCAAGCAGCGTTCTAATCAACTTCGAGTAAATTACGAGGGCTTTTTGTAAGAAGCTCTAACCCATCTTTTTTAATGAGGACGTCATCTTCGATTCTGACACCACCAAGCTCGGAGAGATAGACCCCCGGCTCGACGGTCAGAACCATATTTTCCTGCAGAACCATGGTGTTATCAGAGGTGAATCCCGGGCCGTCGTGAACAGAAAGACCAAGGGAATGCCCAGTGGAATGAATGAATTTTCCTTTGAACGCTGTTGAATCGATAAATGAATAAACCGCCTGGTGAACAGCATTTGCCTTCACCCCAGGTCGTATCATCTGGAGTGCCACCTGCTGGGCTTGCAGGACCGTTTCGTACATCTCTTTCTGTTGTCCCGTGGCCTGCCTGTAGAGAAACGTCCGGGTAATATCAGAATTGTATTTCTTATAACAGGCGCCGAAATCACAGACAATAAACGCGCCATTTTGAAGTTGTGCATCACCATGGGCGTAATGTGGTTCTGCGGTGTTTTTTCCAAACGATGAAATGGTGTCAAAGGCAGGTTTCTCCGCCCCAAGGTTTTGAAGAGAATAATTTATTTCGGCAGCAAGTTCCTTCTCAGTCATTCCTTCAGTAAGGATATCTGGGATGGTCGCCATCGTTTCATCGGCAATCTTGCAAGCGTGTTTGATGTATTGAATTTCCTGTTGATCTTTTATGAGCCTTGTTTTTAAAAAACCATCTGAGACATCAACAAAGCTGGTTTGTGGGAACAGTTCGGTTAATTTGCTGTATTCTCGGTAGGATAGACCATCTGCGTTGACCCCGATGATTCGAAAGTTGGTAAGTAAATTTTTCAATCCAGTGAGATATTCATCTTTTGTCTTGTAAATGGTTTGCCGAGCAGGGCTTTGCTTTGCACTTTCCGCTTCCAGCTCTGAGACCAAAATATCACAGGCTCCATCAGGATAGAGCACGGCACATGCCCCTTCAAACATGCCTTGGTCAAGGCTGGTGACATAGAAGAAGTTATCATCAATGAAGGGCAGAGAAGCGTTTTTAAGCAGAATGCACTCGATGTTAGTTTTACTGTTGTTAAAAATATTTTTTATTCTCTGTTTCACCAACAAATCACCTCGTTCTGCCGTACGCTCTCCTCAAGTACGTAGCTTAAGAATAAGCGAGGGGAATGATTTTGCGTTCCGATTATTTTTCTATTGAAGAAATGAGATTGTGAAGCTGGTCCAGGTCAGATCTAATGTTCTCTACTTCCTGCATCTTTTCTTTTTCAAAGCTTTTCAGAATCGTTGGTAGATCTGCAGTAAGCTTGTAGAGATGAACTGGTCTTCCCTTTCCTTTCTTCTTCTCATCGCGTTTCTTTGCCCATCCTCTTCGTCGGAGTTCTTGCATAGCGACGCTTACTTCTGGTTGGCGAAGATCCGCCCCTTGTTCAACGTCTGCAGAGCGACATTCATCCACCTGAGAAATGTAGAGTAATGTCTTAGCAAGATTCTTAGGCATCCCGAGCTCTGAGAACAACTGGACTGCTTTATTTTCATTATCATCCAATACAAACGACTTTTTCCGTTTCATACATTCTCCTCGCGGAATAAATCAATTCTGAAGTATATATATTTTTCCAATTTTTTCACTTAATTTTTATATCTTATTCTATTATTTAAATCTTTTTATTTTTAATTTGCTTTCCTCCATCATACATTTCGCAAGGTCATCAGGATAGTCCCCTGCATAGATGATTTCGGTCACCCCCGCGTTTATCAACATCTTCACACACACAACGCACGGAGTGTTCGTACAATAGAGGACAGAGCCCTTAATAGAGACGCCGAACACTGCTGCCTGAATAATCGCGTTCTGCTCCGCATGCAACCCCCGACACAGCTCATGTCTCTCCCCCGAAGGAATGTTCTGATCCTCACGGATGCAACCCGTCTCTGAACAGTGTTTCAGACCTTTTGGTGCTCCATTATAGCCAGTGCTCAGAATATGTTTATCCTTGACGAGGATGGCACCAACTTTCCGACGTAGACACGTGCTTCGTTTTGCAACTACATAAGCCATTTCCATAAAATATTCATCATAGGATGGTCTTGTTTCCATGAAAATCAAAACGATGAATGAAAGTCTAGCTTAATAAAATTATGATTCGTCCCTAAGGACGGTGCCGTTTTGTCTCAGAAAGAATACATGCTCCCCAAACAACGCACGGAACACTGTAGTCAACAGAGAAAAACCAAGAATGATGCCCCAGACCACGGGGTCAATGATGGGGGTCGTCGTAAAAAGAGTGTTCAATGAAGGGAGATAAATAATCGCAAGAATCATCAGAAAAGTGATAATAAAAAAGGATTTCAGCATCACATTGCGTCGTCTGAATCTTTCGATGATTGTTCCTTCACGCAATATAAATACGTAAATCTGTGGAGAAAGCAAGGTAATCGCAAACGACACAGTCCCTGCTATCAGCTTTGCTTGGGATTCTGTTACTCCCTGATTGAGGATGTAATGGAACGTAAGGATATACCCTGCAGCGATCGATAAACCAAATATCACTCCGTCCACAACCATGATCAGACGCTGTTTCCTTGAAATAATCGGCTCAGACATCTTCGACGGGTGTCGTTTCATGATGTCCTTATCAGCAGAATCAGTACTCACCCCGATACTAGGGAATGATTCCATAATGACGTTGGACCACAGCAACTGCAGTGGCATGAGTGGGACCGGGTAACCGAAAAGCGGTGTAATCAGAATTCCAACAACCTTACCGATGTTGTTTGTAAGCAGGTATCGGATAAGCTTCTTAAGGTTTTGATATACGCGTCGGCCTTCCTCGACAGCCTTGACAATAACTGAAAAATTATCATCTGTAAGGATGATATTTGCTGCCTCTTGTGACACCTGGGTCCCTGCCCGTCCCATCGCGATGCCGACATCAGCTTTTTTCAAGGCAGGGGCGTCATTGACGCCGTCACCGGTCATGGCGACGATGTGGTTCTTCGCCCGTAATTTTTCAACAATCTTTAATTTATCAAGCGGTGCGACACGAGAATACACCCGGAGATGTTCCACATGGTTTTCGAATTCCTCATCGCTCATTTGCTCTAAGTCTTTGCCTTCAATTGCTTGTTGTATATCCGAAGCAATACCAACACTCTCAGCAATAGAAAAACCAGTTTTAATGCTGTCACCAGTAATCATCACGACGTTGATGT
Organism: uncultured Thermoplasmatales archaeon; assembly: GCA_964467345.1. Lineage (GTDB taxonomy): Archaea > Thermoplasmatota > E2 > DHVEG-1 > DHVEG-1 > SM1-50. The sequence goes on from CAYXPY010000008.1 coordinate 19,371, forward strand.
TTGCATCTTTCGTTTCCTGAATCATCTGCTTGACTTCATCTTTTGGCGGGTCATAGATAGCTGCGGTTGCAAGAAACGTAAAACCAGAGAGATTCTTTATATCAATTTTATCGATGTTATCAACATTAGATTTCTTCACAAAACCTATGAGACGGAACCCTTTTTCAGATCGAGTGCAAAGTTCTTTTATGATATGTTGCCGGTGATGGTCATCAAGCGGTTTTACAGCCCCATCGATATAATACGTATCACAGAAAGAAAGAACAGTTTCTGGTGCGCCTTTTACATAGATATTCTTCTTTCCCAGGGGATCCTGCGTTAGTATCGCTGAAAACATAAGTTCCGAGGAGAAGGGGACACAATCGATGATTTTAAATGAATCAAACTGGCTTGGTTTAAAACCATTTAAAATCGACGCTTTTATAAGAGCGATTTCAGTGGGATCACCAAGTTCCTTAATGATGTTTCCATCCTCTTCGACAATCTGTGCAGTAGAACATTTCACGGAGGTGAGGAACAAATCATGCAGAAGAGCAGATTTTCCTTCGGCTATCATCTTAAACACATCAGACATCACAAAAAACTTCGTCCCAATGAAAAATTCCTTTACCGTCATATCATGTTTCGTGATCGTCCCTGTTTTATCAGTGCAGATATAATCCACGTTCCCGAGAGTCTCAACTGAAGAAAGCTGCTTTATGATGACCGAGTTTTTCGCAAGACGTTCCATCGCAAGGGATAATGCAATGGTCATCGATGCTGGTAAACCCTCGGGAAACACCGCGACAAGGATGCTAATCGCAAGTAAAATGGAAAAACCAAGATCATCTCCTCGTAGATATCCCATCACCAAAACCAGAACAAGAGCAACGACAGCCAAAGCAACCAGGGCTTTTACTTCTTTTCCCATTTTCTTTTGAAGGGGTGTTCGTTCGTCTTCTGTTTCTTGAATGTTCGTTGCGATTTTCCCAATCTCAGTAGCGTTTCCTGTTTTAACAACAAGTGCTTTCGCATGACCACTGAGGACTTTACTACCTGCGAATACGATATTTTTCATCTCATAGAGTTTGAGGTTTTTCTCAATGATTGGTCGGGTGTCTTTTAATATCGGTTCGCTTTCACCAGTGAGATGCGCTTCATCAACAAGAAGATCGGTTGATACTATAAGTCGTGCATCGCTGGGGATAATGTCACCTGATTCAAAGATGATGACATCACCAGGGACCAAGAATTTTGACGCGATGACATCGACATTCCCATCACGGATGACTTTACATTGCGGGGAGAGGATTTTTTTAAGCTCTTCAGCTGCTTTTTCTGCCTTTCCTTCCTGAATGAGACTGATGATCGTGTTGATAATGACGACAGCGACAATTGCGATTGCCTCAAGAGCATCCTGAATGATAAAAAATGAAAGAAGAGCAGCTATGATGAGGATGAGTGCCATTGGTTCGATAAGTGCTTCAAGTATCTTGCGAAAAATGGTTTTCTTTTTTGTCTTTGCGAATTCATTAGGTCCATAGATGCGCAAGCGATCCTTGGCGATATTTTCAGAAAGACCTTGGGCAGAGCTCTGGAAAACGGAGAATAATTCTTTGCTGGTTTGGAAAGAGAAGCTTCCTGAGAGATCGATTTTTTCAGGTTCCATTTTTTCTCCCTTAGTCGCCCACCTGAAATCACGTCTTCTTATATTTAGTTTTCATTTCTAAAAAAATAGTGATCAATATGAGAGAAACCATATATTATATAAAGAGTTGAAAGATAAAGATTTTCGAAAAAATAGTACTGGTGGGAGTCTATGAAAAAAATTGGCATCTTAACTGGCGGTGGCGATTGCCCAGGACTGAACGCAGTGATTCGCGCAGTCGTGAAAAAATCTTCAAAAAATAAATGGGAGGTCATCGGGATTCTTGATGGATGGAAAGGTCTTATCGAGGGAAACATCAAATCTTTAACCGACCATGATGTCTCTGGTATCCTACCAAAGGGTGGAACAATCCTTGGAACGTCCCGGACAAATCCCTTTAAGGACCCGAAGAATGTTGACGCACTGATAGCAAATATCAAGAAATTTAAACTCGATGCTTTAATTGCTATCGGTGGCGAGGATACCTTAGGGGTCGCGTTGAAACTCCATAAATTAGGGGTCCCTGTCGTCGGTGTCCCAAAGACGATTGATAACGATATCTCAGGAACCGATTATACGTTTGGTTTTGATACTGCAGTCTCTATTGTTACGGATGCTATAGACCGTCTGCATACCACCGCAGAATCTCATCATCGTATCATGGTGCTTGAGGTCATGGGACGACACGCAGGATGGATAGCGACTGTTTCAGGAATCGCTGGTGGTTCTGATGAGATTTTGATACCGGAAATCCCATTTCACATTGATGATGTCTGTAAAAACCTTAAAGCACGTCATGCGACAGGGAAAAAATTCAGTATTGTGGTCGTCTCTGAAGGAGCAAAACCATGTGATACTGACCAATTTGAGACATTATCTGAAGAGAAAGACGAATTCGGCCATGTGCGTCTAGGCGGGATTGGCCAGCGTCTTGCCAAAGAAATCGAAAAACGCCTCGGGGTTGAGACTCGATTCACGGTTCTCGGACATGTCCAGCGTGGTGGCTCTCCAACTGCTTACGACCGGGTCCTTGCCACACGATATGGAGTTGTTGCTGTTGAACTTGTAAAAGACGAACAGTTCGGTAAGATGGTGGCATTACGAGGATACAAGATCGTCCCAGTCGACCTTAATGAGTCTGTCACAAAACTCAGGACCGTGGATATGGATCTGTACAACATTGCACAAACCTTTTTTGCAAAACCACATAAAGAATAAACCTTCACTATTCCCTTTTTATTCTTTATTTTTTTAATGCTACCTCGATTTCCTGGAAATCCCGTGGGACGTAAGAATGAGCAAACACACTTCGTGCTTCGTCTTCCAGGATATGGAAATCAAGATAGCGAGGGCTGATATGTATCAAAAACAGTTTTTCCACGTTCGCTTTTTTTGCTATCTCTGCAGCCTGAGTGGCAGTTGTATGTCCGTACCCCAGTGCGACATCCTGAAGTCTTGAGTCAAAGGTAGCCTCATGAATAAGGACGTCAGCATTCTGTGAAAAGGAAATCATCTGCTCGCAGGGTTTCGTATCACCAGAAATCACAATCTTCCTGCCTTTTCTAGATGGCCCTAGGATCTCGTCTGGTGTGATTTTCTTGCCATTAGGTAGCGTGATGGTTTGTCCCTTTTGCAGTCTGCTAAATAACGGACCCTCAGGGATACCAAGCTTTAACGCTTTTGATTTATTGAACCGCCCGGGTCGCGGGTGCTCCTGGAGGCAGTAGGAAAGTGCAGGTATGTTATGATTTACTTTCACCGCGGAGATATTGTATTCTTCAAATTCAATTTCTTGGCCATCTGCAACCTCATGGGCTATGATTTTATAGCTAGGCCGAAAATATCCCAAGCTCAGAAGTCTACCAGTCAGCTCCTCCATGCCCTTAGGACCATAGAGGTGCAAGGGCTCATCTCTATCATTAAGCTGCATTGTCTGGATCAAGCCTGGCAATCCAAGGAAATGATCACCGTGGAAATGAGTAATGAAAATCTTTGATATCTGCATATAGCTGAGGTTGGATTGCTGGAATTGCCGCTGGGTTCCCTCCCCACAGTCAAACACGATGATCTCACTGCCTCGCTTTATCGCTACGGATGAGACGTTTCGTTTTACCGTCGGCCAGCTTCCACCGGTTCCAAGGAAGATGATACGTAATTGCGTCATGTGAATGACGGGAACCTCCCAAGAGGGTAAAAGCGTTTTGGTTAACTAGGAAATACCAAAGAAAAAAGAGAAAAAGAAAGGGGGGTTCCACCCCTGGTTACGTCGTCAGTTAAATCTTGATATAGAAGAGAAACAGTTTCGCAGGTGTTTTTCCCACGATAGGTAACGCTTCAGCATTTTGAAGAGAGACTGTTATTTCAACATCACCAAACCCAAGGATAGTCCCTGAAGATAAGGTCCGCTCTTCACCAATGCGCAGACCAGCGATTTTCCCGGTTGTCTCCTTTCCCATGAGAATTAATCCATTCCCACTCAGAGTAATTTTCCATTCGACTCCTAATGCATCAGCATTCCCTGTATTGGTTATGACGGTTTTGACTCGGAATAATCCACCGCTGATGCTTTCAATTTCAATGTGTGGTGTGGTTCCGATCGTAAACCATACTAAGAAAACCTTGTTTCCGCCATTTGAATCAATGTGAATGTACGTCTCGTAGGTTGTATCTGGCGCAAGTCCCGTCGTATTGATTGTGACGGTTATCGGGTCATGTTCACCGGTCGAAGTTCCGCTTGTTGGAGACACCTCAAGCCAGCTTTCTGTCCATGAAAGCGTGTAGGAGAGAGTTCCTGTGCCGCTGTTCCAGATATCAAAGCTTGTGCTTTCGGTGACATTCCCAAGAAGAATTCCAAAGAAGTGGGATTGAGGAGAGAACGTTAACCAGGGAACATCATGGGAGATGATGAAGACAGTGACGTTAAAAACGCCGTTACCCCCACCATTTGTCGTGATTTGAATATCGCAGCCATGCAACCCACTGTCTAAACCTGTTGTATCGATCGTGACAGTTATTGGATCAAATTCTCCATTGGTCACACCACTGGTCGGAAACACCGTTACCCAGGGACAGCTCCAGGTTAACTCATAGATCAGTTCACAACATCCACCACTTGTCCATATGTTAAAAATCGTGATATTGGTTTCCCCTTCAGACATATTGCCGAAATCATGTGATTTCGGTTCATATTCTAATATACCGCGCGTTTGAGGATTGCTCTGATCAGTGGTCACGGCCATTGAACTAAAAGCTGAATAGAGTAATAAAAGAACGATACCTGCTCCAATTATTTTTCCATCATGTTTCATTTTTTTTCCCCCTGCTACGATGTTTAAATCTTTATTTTAGTATTTATACTTATCTAAGATGTCCTCCTAAATGGGAGAACTAACGGGAGACCAGTCAAAGTTCAACCATATCAAGGAAAAATTACCCAACCGTATTTTTCCCGGTATAACACAAGGAAGGTTACGTGGCTTCCCCCAGTAGTTTTGATACCACTGATGGCGTCCATGAGTGATGCTTGTCCCGAAGTAGAACGCATTGATTTTAAAGCTTTGGAAGGAGTTAAGTGAAACAGTCACATCTATGCTTGAATACAACCTCACGCCATAGACGTTATCTGGAAATGAATTCTTTGTGATACTTAGCTGGCGACAGCCATTCTGAACCGAGATACCCTGTAAACCACTCCCAATGATGTTGCCTGAGATGTTCCCATGAGATGAATGATTCACTAGGATGTTGAAATGACCATTAAAGATGGTAAATCCAGTGACCGTCACATAATCTGCCTGAATCGTAATAATATCTCGTGTCCCGTTTCCTTCAAGGATCGTTATGGTCTTGTTTTCTCCGATCAAACGAAGGGATTTATTGATAAATACAGCTTCGTAATACGTACCATTGAACACATAGACGGTATCGTTGTCGCCTGCGTCATCGACTGCCTCTTGAATGGAGGTGTAATTATTCGGACCGTTGCCTCCAACATAAAAGATCGTTTCATCGCAGCTGAGTCGCTGTTTGCCAGGAGACGTAGGGGGACTGTGCAAAGGTGCCCAGTCGATATTCATCCAAGAAAGGGTGACTTTCTCAAGTTTAATGTACCCGAGGATTGGGTATGGCAGAAGTCGCGCCCGTTCCCAGTAGTTCATCCTCCAGATATTACGTCGATGAACCAGTGTATGAGCAACAAAACATCCATTGACTTTGTAATTTCTTAAATTATTGTTCTGAATGAGATTCCCAGCAGAGTCCTTGAGATAGATTCCATTGTCATTATCCCATAAGGTATTGTTGGTTACGATCGTATCATAGGAGGATTCAAGGAATAAACCAACATCAATGTTTGTGGAAATATCGTTGTGATTTACGACACAGTAGGAGGTGTCCTTCAACCAAAGTCCATACCAGCGGTTCCATCCGATGGTATTGTCATAAAAGGTGATTTCCGATGAATTGAACGCATACATTCCATTTGCGTTGTTGACAACGAAATTTCCCCGGACAAGGACCGCCGAGGTGCTTTCGAGATGGACTCCCAGATCTCGACTAGAAACCGTATTGTTGATGATTTCTGATGCAAAGGAACCAATGACGTATATTCCCTCCTCGTTATCATAAACAGTATTTGCTTTAATCTTGACCGCTGGGGAGTTGAACACGTAAATCCCATAGGAATTGTTACGAATCGTGTTGCATTCAATCCTTGTTCTTGCAGCACCGGATCCTTGCAGGGAGATGCCAAACCCTGCGTTCTCTTGGATGATATTGTCTGATACAAGCACATCACCTGCATCAGTGATTTGTATTCCAGCAGAATGTATATCCTCCTTTGCGTTCTGAACCGTAAAATTCTGAATTTGGGTGTTATCGGCTGAGATGACGATAACTGAACTATATCTCATACCGTCGATGACCGTGGTATCCTTCCCCTCCCCGATCAGATCAATCGATGTACTAATAATGATGTTTTCCTCATATAAACCGCTATAGACAAAGACGGTGTCTCCGGCTGATGCATCATCAATCGCATCTTGTATTTTGCTGTAATTCCCAGGACCGGAACCACCAACATACAAGATGGTTTCCAAAAATGCTGATGGTCCTTTCGTCTGTGATTGCTGGCCTGATGCAGAAAGAGGAAAGGAATACAGAAGGACACTGAATAGACAAACCAAGGTTAATCTCACCAACTTTCCAGATGTTCTCTTTATAACCAATCACCCCCTTATAGTCGGAAGCTCATATGGTTTTGACGCTGGAAACCAATCGAAATTAATCCAGCGAATCATGATGGTCTTATTCCAAGGAACCCTCATGATTCCTCTGATACATTTCGGCAAAATCCAAAAATGGTCATCCCAGTAATTCCGTTTCCATCGATTAAAAGAGGAATTTTCAAAAAAGACGCTGACATTGTTATCAATAAAATTGTTGGATTGAATGAGGGTTCTATTCGCCATGATGAGACGCATGCCCTCGTTACTTCCCCAAATTGTGTTATTCGCAATGATATTACCCTGCGCTTGTGTAATGATAAATCCATACTGAGAATTATTACTCAGGTAATTATCATGAATGTAATTATTATGGGCCCCTGGCCAGATGCCTACACCACTATAATCCTGGTGACGCATAAGGTTCCACGCAATTTCATTCTCCGAGGAACCTGGCCAGATGCTTATTGTTGCATAATTATCGTACATGTTGTTGTGGACGATGGTGTTTGTGTTTGATTGGGAAATCACCACGGCACAATGACCGTTTTGTGTAATTTCATTGTGTTCTATGGAGCAATGAACAGCGTTTTCAAGAAATACGCCCTCGTTCCCATTTTCAGAAATAAAGTTCTCAGTCACAAGAGTATATGAGGACTGGTTCAATAGAATACCAACCGCGTACTCCCCGTTCTGAATAACAGAGTTTCCAGAGATCACTACCCCTTTCGATCGTATCTCGATTCCAGCATCAACCTTGGCTGTATCTCCGCTGTGTTGAACACTAAAGCCACTCATCGTGATATTATCAGCAAGAAGTACTACGACGTCTCCGATGTTTTCTCCATCAATGATGGTAGTCGTTTTATTCTCTCCGATAAGCTGTAATGGTTTATCGACGATGACATGTTCGAAGTACGGAGAAGAATCATCGTAGACAAAAACAGTGTCGCCTCCTGTCGAATAATCAATAGCATCCTGGATCGTTGTAAAATTATTCGGGCCAATTCCCCCCACATAATGGATCACACCAAGACCCATCTGAGATACGATTCTACTGTCCAGTACTGCTCCATTCGCAGGAGAGGTAATGAGAATACCTCCTAGCAAAAACATTCCAAAGATGAATCTTTTTTTAATCAGATGAGTTTCCTCTTTGTATTTATATAATCTTACACATTATATAAAATTATTGTCAGTGAACCGATAACCAGTAACAAGAGATACGATAGTTATCCGCATCTACCTTTTTAAAAAATGATCTTTTCGGATATGGCACAATCAACAGATGCACAAATATCAGGTTTATTCCTTCTGAAAGACGACAAAATACCTCGTCAAGCTCCGATGGGCTTTAATTGCATAGGTATCAACCACAGAGAGATAGTTTTCACCAATCGTGCGTATTTCTTCACTGGAAAGCCCGACGACAGCTCGTCTGTTTTCCTTCAATACCTCAGCGATAGCTTCAAAGGCGCGATTATACAATTTGGGAAGTTGTTCACCTTTTGTCGTGGTGGCACGGGCATAGGGAAAATCCGTAACTACCGCATCAACTGGTGAAACAACGGTAGGAATCTCCCCGATGTCTGCACAAAATAACTTATAGCCCTTTATGTGATAATAATCAAGGTTTTTTTGACACCCTTCGATCATCTTCTTCTCTATGTCATTTCCGATTACCTGAACACCTAGAAACCCAGCTTCCAACAAAATCCCTCCAGTGCCGCAGAAAGGATCAAGCATTGTCTCCCTGCCCTTAACAGCAGATAAATTCACAAGAGCACGAGCAATTTTCGGATGAAGGGTCACCGGGGAAAGAAACGGACGTAAATGACCTCGCCTCTTCTGAAACTGACTCAGGTCCAACCTTGCTTTTTTTATACCAACGAAGGCATAATCCACTGTAAGAACCACGCGAAGCTCTATCGCAGGGCAGGTGAGATTGACTTGACGGTTTTTCGTATAGATGTCCCCCAAGCGGTCAATGAGTTGCTGAGAAGAAATTGACGATGAACGATTGTTACATCGGATAGCAATCGACCCCTCTTCCGGCAAGGGATGTTGCTCGGCAGTCCTTACTATGTCATCGATGTTCGCAGCACAGGAAAAGAGGTATGTGTCTATTACAAAGGTTGTGGCAAGTCTTTGGGAGAGCCGCTGGATGAGAGACTCATCGAACTCGACTTCAACAACAAGGACATCTTCATTTGAATGAATCACGGTATTAATAATACCCTCTGCTTCAAGCGTAGCCCCTATCTCAGATTGGGGAAGTGTTTTGTATTCTTTGGAAAGCTCGAAGAGTAATTTCATCAGGACTCATGCAACCTGAAGACTCTGAATGTTCGACTGCTAATAAAACAATAGGTTCTAGTCACAAGGAGGAAGACAGGAGATAAAAAAGGTTATTTTTCATTGGGTTCGTCGGTTTTCTTCTTCTTTAAGTTCTTCTTTAACGCCTCATCGACCTTATATTTCGTATCATGTTGCCCTTCGAACCATTTACCATCTGTTTTCTGATCGATTTTCCCCGTGAGTTCATCAAGCTTATACCGCATATATTCCTGACCCTTGAACCATTCATCTTGTTGTTTTTTCTGTTCCTCGGGTTCTTGTTTATGTTCGTTCTCCTCAGAGATGTATGTCGTCTCCTTCTTCTTGGCTTGGACCGGGATGCGTATCTCCTCGACCCTTGGTTCAAGACTATTGGCTGAGTAATCCCGTTTCTCTTTCTCAGGAATTCGTACTGGTTCGTTTTGAATGTGACGTTTTTGTACTGATGGCGATGAGGGATTAAAGGGAATTTGTTCTTGTTTCTGCTGTGGAGCTTGTTGGTTTTTTTTCTGTCTGAACAGGACATAGATGATGGATAAGATGACGACAAGGATTGCCAGAAGAATGGGGAGGATCTGAAGGAACTGGGAGGAACCAAGCTCGAAAAATGATCCTTGCGCACTGTCTATCTGGATGGAGGTTGATCCTGGGAGATACCCGCTTTTGATGACCTGGATTGTTGAGGTGCTAAAAACGTCAATCTCAGGTGCAGTAACAAGAGCTTTCCCCTGCGAATCCGTCGATACCGGTGCTGCGTCATCAGAGACATAGACAAAGGCACCCTGAACCGGCTGATTATTTTGGTCAGTCACCGTGACTTGGAACTGTTGTTTTTCTTCGACAAATCCTCGGTCGGTAACGACGAACAATTCACCTTTCAAGACAGCTAGTTCAAGGGATGCTGTTTGATATCCCTCTTTTGATGCCGTGATGATAAACGAATCTGTGTCCTCAAAAACAGGAGCATCTATAGTGATATATGGTTCTGTCAGGCTCGTCACATAGGTTGTTCCCAATACACTGATATTGACGCCCAGGATGATTGATTCATTCTGCGTACTAACAGTGAGGTCGTAACTTTTTCCTTCAAATATGATAGTACCTGCCGCCTCATTCCAATTATCTGAATCAAAGACATCGATGATGAGCGCTGGCTCATCCTGCGCACTTGTACCTACACCAAAGACCGCCCTTACAGCTATGAATACCACAACGAAATTCAGAAAACAAATGAATGTTCTTTGATATACGGAAATCCTCATCAACAACCTTTGAGTGCTCTATGTGAAAATGCGGTAATACGTATTTATGTTTTTTGAAGTTAAGAACGAGAGCAAGAAGTGAGGTTTATTTTTCTGCTAGGCGTTTCTTCAACTCTGTGATGATATCAACCGGGCTTGGATCAACACCTCGTAACACCGCAAGGTAACAACTTGTGAAATCACCAAGGCACATGAGGTACATCATTTTTGCTAGTTGGCTTTTTCCTTTTGGTTGGACTTCAAGGACAGTGCCTGCGGTATTATGGAAGAGGTCACGCATGAAATTCAACCGGGTCGTCATATCGAGGCTCTCCTCGTCCTTATCTCGTATCAGTATACAGGAGAATTGTTTTGATATCTCAGGGTTGGCTGACCAGCCGACGATATCATTATGGTTACATTCAGGAACAATATCTGTCCGAGCAATCACCTTGCTGTTTTCGTTGAGTTGATGGCGCCATCGAATCGCAATAGGGGTGTAGATGCCCCAACCATAGATTTGTGGGATGCTGGAGAAGATCTTTTTTGCGATTTGTTTTGCAGGATTGCTTTCCTCAGGGACCGCTTTGTTGTTCATAGAGACAAAATCCTTCGTCACCGCGATCGTCTCTTCGATATCAGCGTCAATCGTGGATTTTAACAACCCTAATTTTTTTAAGAAGATGAGCGAGGGAAACAGCAGATACGCGGTTGCTGCACGAGGTTGGATCCCTGCCGGTATTTTTACGAAAGGGACTTGACGTTTCTCAGCAAGCTCCTGGAGTTTGCCACCTGTCGAGATACAAATGATTTTACATTTTTTCTGATATGCAATCTTAAAGGAGCTGAGGGTTTCGTCTGTGTTGCCTGAGTAACTGATACAAATCACAAGCGTGTCCTTGTTTACCCATTTTGGTAGATCATATTCGCGGTTAACCAGAAGAGGAACATCGAGTTTATCTCGTAGTAAACTTGTCATAATATCTCCAGAAATCGCAGACGCACCCATCCCTGCAAGTATCACGTTGTCGATTTTGAGAAAGTTAAACCGTTCTACTGCTTCGGCAATCGCCAAGGATTCTTTCACCTGCACTGGGAAGCGAGCAAGCCCGTCAAGCATGTTTGTTTTATCGACTAATGTAATTTTTTCCATATCATTTAGTACCATTTTTTATCATCTCATCTCTCTTCATTGATGATACAACGAGCAACGAAGCGAGAAATCCAAATCATATGGTGTATTCAAAAATATTTCTATTTCCGCTCCAACATCAAATGTCTCTGTGTTTAAAAAAGGGTTAAAAACACCTGCTTCTTACACTTATGCACATGACATATATTCAGGGAGATATTCTCACCAGAGATGGTTTTGTCACAGGGTATCTTGAGTGTGACAAAGACAAGAGAATCGGTGAAATCCAAAAGGGTATTCCGCCGGAAAAACCAATCGTGCAAGGGCTCATCATCCCATCATGCGTCAACGCCCACACCCATCTTGGTGACTCATTCATACGGTTTAAAAAGCTTGATCTACCCCACAATGTAAAGGACCTTGTAGCGCCTCCGACTGGATTGAAATATCAATTGCTAAAACAAGCAACTGAGCAGGAGATCCTGGAAGGTATCCAGGCATCCCTGTCTGAGATGGTCGCTGCAGGGACTTCCTGTTTTTGTGATTTCCGCGAGGAGGGATTAATCGGGGTATTCAAACTACGGAAAGCCATGAAAGCCTATGGAATCAATTCATTGGTCCTATCTCGTCCCTCAAAGATGACGTATGAAAAAGAGGAACTTGATCGACTGCTACAAAGCTCAGATGGAATTGGTTTAAGCAGCATCTCGGATTGGGAGCGTTCTGAAATAGAAAAGATAGCACATCATGTTCGGAAAAAGAAAAAACTCTTTGCCCTGCATGCCAGTGAGGTAGACCGAGAGGACATCGACCAAGTCTTAGATCTCCAGCCACATCTTCTGGTCCATATGATAGCAGCGACACAAGCAGACCTCGAACGAGTCAAAGATGCAGGGATTCCAGTTGTGATCTGCCCGCGATCCTATCTTTTTTTCCGTCTCAAAACCAATCTAGAACTTATGAAAAAATCAGGCGTATCCCTTCTGCTTGGCACGGATAACGGGATGATCAACACCCCTGATGTTTTACAGGAGGTACGGCTGTTACGTACCTCCAGTGTTTTCAGTCTTGAAGAGTTGTTGACAATTGTTACATATACTCCAAGGAAAGCTTTAAATTTAGACGACTGCATTCAGGGTCGCGACCTATCAGAAAACGTTGTTGTTTTAGAGAGAGACTCTTTAAAACCAGTATATGTCTCAAAATAGGTAGGGACGAGAGGGATTATCATGATGAAAGTAGAAAGCGCGATGTCAAAAGAGCTGATTGTTGGGTATGTTCCCGGTACCATCCGTGAAGCATTAAAGACCCTGGCAAAACATAATGTCTCAGGGATGCCAATCCTTAAGAAGGATACAAAGAAAGTCGCCGGTGTTCTCACTCGTTCTGATATTTTCAAAAACCCTGATGAGGAACAAATCGCATTAATTATGAGTTCAAAACCATTCACCGTTATTAAAGACGAAAACCTCTCAGCAGCAGCAAAGCTGCTCTACGAGCATCGTATCCATGGTCTACCGGTAATCGATAAGCGAAAAAATCTTGTAGGCATTGTGAGCCCAACAGATATCCTCAAGGCATTAGATGATAGTTACGATGATATCGTAGATAATTACTTCACAAGAAACCTTGTCCCCGTCTATCAAGAAACACCAATCACTATCATTATGGAAATCATCAATATAACCAGTGAAACCGCACTGCCGATCTTAAATAAACAATGCGAACTTGCTGGTATCGTTAGTGAAGGCGATCTGTTCAAACTGAGCCATATCAAAGAAAGCGTGTCACAGACGAATCTTGGTATGGGTGGCGATGAGGATGATTGGACCTGGGAAGGAATCAGGGATACAATCAGGTTGTATTATTCCACGACAAAAGTGGATCTCCCACCAGTCTCTGTCAAAGAAATCATGATAACAAACGTCATCAAAGCGTATAAGAACGACCCGATCTCTGAAATCGCAAGCAAGATGATAAAAAACAAGATCAGCCACGTCCCCGTGGTCAGCCCGGAAAATAAACTCCTAGGGATGGTCACCGATATCGATCTGATGGCATGCATGTTTAAATCCTCCAAATGAATTTCCTTTTCCTAACACAGGAGACTTCTACTGATGCCGCAGGATATCTACGATAAAATCATGATGGTTGCGAAACGAAGAGGGTTCGTCTATCCATCGTTTGAAATCTACGGTGGTATCGCAGGGTTCTATGACTATGGACCGCTGGGTTCTCAATTGAAAAATAATGTGGAGAACCTCTGGAGACGATTTTTTCTTTTACAGGATAATTGTATCGAGGTTAACACACCGACCATCACCTTATATGAAGTGTTAAAGGCCTCGGGACATGTCGAGGAGTTCACAGATCTCACCGTCGATTGCAGTCGCTGCAAACGATCCTTCAAAGTCGAGGACATCATAGAAAAAGGAATCTCTGTTGAACAAGCCGTAAAGGAAAATAAAATCATCTGCCCGACCTGCAAAGCCCACTTGCAGGACGCCCATCCCGTGAATCTCATGTTTTCGACAACGATAGGTATTGGCGAGGGACGTAAAGCGTTTCTTCGTCCTGAGACCGCCCAAGGTATTTTTACAAACTTCCATCTGCTGTATCAACATAACCGTAAAAAACTTCCCTTCGGGGTTGTCCAAATAGGCAAAGGGTATCGGAATGAGATCTCCCCGCGTCAAGGAACATTACGACAACGGGAGTTCTCCATGGCCGAAGCAGAGGTGTTCTTCGACCCAAAGGATAAGACCCACCCTTATTTTGATACGATAAAGGACAAAGAATTGTCCCTTTTTGACAATGAAAAAGAATGGAAAGTCACCGTCGCCGATGCAGTGAAAAAGAAAATCATCAACAACCAGGCGTTAGCATATTATATGTATCTGACTCAGGAGTTCCTCTTCACGGCAGGGGTTGACCAAAAGAAGTTCCGATTCCGCAAACATGGAGCGGATGAGTTGGCTCATTACGCGACCGAATGCTGGGATGCAGAGCTCTTCAGTGAGCGGTTCGGATGGGTGGAATGTGTCGGAATTGCTGACCGGTCTGCCTACGACCTTAATGCGCATATCGATTCCACACACGTCGACATGTACGCGCTACGAGCTTTTGACCAGCCACGTGAGATTATCATGAAAAAGGTTGTTCCAAAAATGAACATGCTTGGTCCTCGATTTGGTGGCAAAGCAGGGAAGATCAAGGAACAACTGGAACAGATGGATCTTGCATCCGCAGAGAATATCACCCTCGCCATCGATGGAGAACCCCTTGACATCCCAAAAGACTGCTATGACATCGTGGAAGTCAGAGAAAAACAAAGTGGGGAGAAATTCGTTCCGCATATCATTGAGCCATCCTATGGGATCGATCGAGTCCTGTACTTCCTCCTTGAGCATAATTACGTCGAGGGAAAGAAAAACGAGGAGGGTTACACGATTTTAAAATTGAATCCTCTGGTCGCACCCATTAAAGTCGGTGTCTTTCCTTTGATTGGCGATGATAGCCTTATTACGATCGCACGAGACATTGATCGTTCTTTAAGAAAAGAAGGGATCGCGACGTTTTATGATGAGAGCGGGACGATCGGCCGACGATACGCACGTATGGACGAAATAGGAACGCCGTTATGCATTACAATTGATCATGATTCCTTAAACGATAATCAAGTCACGGTTAGAAATCGTGATACAACCAAACAAGAAAGGATAAAGAAACAGGATATCATTTCCTACATCAAGGATAAGACATCCTTTAGTTCATTCTAGAAGGCTTTTACTGTTTTTTCAACGATTGCTAACGACTCATCGATTTCTTCTGAAACGATGTTCAACGGTGGTCGGAATCGTATCGTCACAGAACCACACGTCAGCACAAGAAGTCCATTACCATAGAGCTGACTCTGGAGTTTATCACGCAGTTCAGGGGTTGGTAAATCAAAAGCACACATCAGACCTTTGCCTCGTGCATTCGAGATCTTCTGGGGGTATTTCATCTGGATTGCCTCAAGACCAGCAAGTAAGCGATTCCCTTGGATTTCTGCATTTTTCACTAGATGTTCCTCCTGGATGATCTCAAGGTATTTCTGACAGCGTACCATGTCAACAAGATTCCCACCCCAGGTAGAATTCAGTCTACTTGGGACAGCAAAAACGTTGTCTTTCACTTCATCCACACGGTTACTAACCATGATACCACAGACCTGCGTTTTCTTCCCAAAGGCAATGATATCAGGTTCAAAATCAAAATGCTGATACGCCCACATCTTGCCTGTCAATCCCACACCACTTTGAACCTCATCGACGATGAACATCATCTCATGCTCATCGCAAAGTCTGCGGAGTTGTTGAAAAAACTCCTGACGGAAATGGTTATCCCCTCCTTCCCCCTGGATTGGTTCGATGATGAGGGCGGCGATATCATCCGGATTCTGCGCTACCGCTTCCTTTATTTGTTCGACCGCGTGTTGTTCCCGCCCCTGAACATCTTTCAGATTCGCATTAGTAAGCGGGAATCGAATCATAGGGTTGTCGATCCGAGGCCAGTTGAACTTCGTAAAATACTTTGTCTTATTTTGATTAAACGTGTTGGTCATCGAAAGGGTATAGCCTGTCCGTCCATGAAACGCATCCTTGAAATGGATCACTTGTCGTCCTTTCTTGTCTTTTCCTCGTTCAATATTTTTCCGTATCTTCCAGTCAAACGCAGTTTTAATACCATTTTCTATTGCTAGAGCGCCTCCCGCGATGAAAAAGAGATGATGGAAATGCTTTGGCATAGCATATTTACCAAACGCATCAACAAACTCAGCCATTTCAACAGTATAGACGTCAGAGTTCGTAGGATTGTTAATCGCTATTTCTCCCATTTTCTTTATGAAATCTGGTGTGCTCATCTTGGGGTGATTACATCCCACTGGTGCGGTTGCGAAAAAAGAGAAACCATCAAGGAAATATCGTCCAGTCCGGGAGTCATAGATTCTGCATCCTTTACTTTTTTTAAGATCCAAAACAAGATCAAATCCGTCAGCAAGCATGTATTTTCCAAGTGTCGCATGGACATCTGTTGGTTTCAACGTCATAGTACCAATTCTCCTTTTAAAAAAGGATTGTTCTCTGTTTGAGCGGTATATTTCGTTGTTATAAAATGATATCGGTCGAAGAGGAAGAGATAGAATATTATCTTTGAATAAGCTTTTTTTTCTCCTTAAAGATCACACCGAGCTCCTCGAGTTCATCTAAAATGGGGTTATATATCTCCGGTACGACCGGGATATGAATACCAGTCAGGGTAATCTGTTTATTCAGAATCATTTTTACCGCAATTGCGGCAGGTAACGCTACCGTACGGGCTACTGAAGTGTCTCCGTCAGGAATCCCGTAATCAATTAACGTGGAGGTAATATACTCTTTTTTCGAAGGGTATTCAGCGATGAACTCATGATGCATGACGACCATATCTCGCTCATGAGAACCCATCGACATCTTTTGTAAGGTCAACACATTGAGGTAGTCCAAGGGGTTGTTTTTATCCTTGGGAAGTTGTTCGTCACCAAAAAGACCAAGCCATTCAAGTCGTTTGATAACCGCACTATAGTGTTTAAGCCCCAGGTGTTTGGCTGTTTTCTGTGGGAGATCATCATGTTGTTCGGCACCAATAAGCTGCCTGGTGAGGTCCCCATAGGTTTTCCCTTTAAAGCCTTTGGGTAGTTCTTCGTTTAACCATCCAAGAGCAGCAATCGCTCTGATGGTCTCGCACCATCCAGTCATCCGATAGGTCCCGCGATAGACGGTTCGCGCATGTCTCAAACCATAGATGTCCTTATACGGGATTGAATTGCGGTTTGGATAGTTTTCAAATGTTCCGACACCCTCGATATTCTGCAGGTAGTAGTTTTCAAAGAGTTGTTCACCGGGGACGGTAACTTCTTTCCCGTTTTCAAGCCATTTCGCTGCATTGCGTGATGCGAGTAGAACACCACGGGGTGACCAGGAGAATTTGTATCCAAATGGGTTGTTGTTGGCCTCATGGGCTGGTAACGCCCCTGTGGTTGATTTGAAACTAACGACTTTCCCATCCTTCTTTTCGATATCATGGATGATTCGCATCGCTGACATATGATCAATCCCCGGGTCAAGTCCGCATTCATTCAGAATCAGGATTCCTGCTGCTTTTGCCTTCTGGTCAAGGGCGTGCATCGCATCGCTGACATAGGATGTAGTTATCATCTGTTTCTTGTGTCGTATACACATCTCCGCGACCTTCACATGATATGTATATGGTAGGAGACTGACAACGACATCTGCTTTGGAGACGAAATTCTCTACGTTCACATCATCGTTGACATCTAATGAAAATGCTTCACCCTGTGGGTGACCATCGATCATCTGTTCTGCTTTACTGACGGTCCTGCTTGCCATGATTACATGATAGTCAGGTTGGTCTAAGAGGTACCGAATCATCGGTCGTGACACCATGCCTGCGCCAAGAACAAGTATTGTTTTCATTTTTCATGCCTCCATATAGATGAAATAGCTAAGCAGCGAATCAAATGACCTTATAAATATTTGTTGATGTAGGAATATGCAGGGGTGAGTTTACCTTTATAGAGGACAACAGCATTTTTGATTTCAGCAGGCAACGAGATTGAATCAAAATCATCGATCGTGAAGTCAGCTTCCATGATCTCGGGGATGAACCGCAGCAGGGTTTTACTAAACGACTCAGAGGATTCCTTCGGCAGTTCACAGGGAAGATTGTCCACCGCCATGACGACGAGCCCGTCTCCTTCATATCCATCCTGGATTGAATCGGTCAATGGGTTGTATATGAAAATAGGGTTATCAGGAGAGGTGGTTTTCTGGGTGAATTCGATTGCTCCGTTCACATCAGCACTGATGTCCCCTATAATCTTCAGACGAGGTTTGTCCCTGCTGCTTGACATTTTTTTGACATAGTGCTTTGTGAGAAGACGAGGGTACTGTGGGCTCCAATAGATGCAGTTCATCAGAACAGTGAGATGCGAGAGATATTGGTCGAATATCGAATGGTATCCTTCAGGGTGTTGGTAATAGTCTTGTAAATCAAATCGCTTACCAGGGTTAATCGGTTCTACCATGTGTTCTTCCTTAAACACGACCTTATAGATTGTATTATTCGAGGGGGCGTTATACGTTGATAAAATCTCCTTTGGTTGAATTTCTTGCACAGGTAGGATATCTAGTATTTCTTGAGCACCATGGGAGACATTCCCATAACCGGAAAAACCTATGATAAGAGGCGCTAACGAGGACGGTAGACCCCTTGCTTTTATGTTCCTACCTACGGTGGTGAGATGTTTTTTTATGTCATCTAAATCCCTGTAGTGGATCGTCTGTTTAATCTCGTTGAACGGGGTGTCAATCTGCTCATAGTGTAAACGCCGTCCTAATGTCCAGAGGGTGTCGACCATGCCAGCAAGACCAGCGAACCTGCCAAAAAACACAAGCCGTCTTCCTTTTTCATCAACGATTCGTTCATAATCAACCAAGGTACATCCCATGTCCATCATTTTTTTGAGCATCGGCATATTATGTTTCTGTCCTTTGATGGTATGAGAAAAAAACACATAGGTCTTCCCTTTTTCGAAAAGGTGAAGGGGGATTTCTTTTACTGCGAAAATAACAGAACTTGGTGAGAGGCTTTCTTGGACCTGTGCACCGATCTTACGATAAGAATCATCAGAGAATACTCGGATGGTAGAGGGTTGAATGACTGTCTTAATTCCATGGGTCTTGTGTAATTCCTGTACATGATGCGGGGTTATTGGCACTCGTTGTTCCCAGCGATTTTTATCTTCTCGACGTATGCCTAGTGTTGGAGTCATCTCATATACCCACGACACCCCATCCGTTCTTGTTTAATAGGTTTTCCGTAGAAATCAACGGATTGTCTCCCTTTAAACAATTATACTGAAAAAGAAGGTGAGGAGAGAGGGAAGAAGGGAGGAGAAGGAGGAAAGGAAGAAAGGGTTCCCTCTCTCATCTGCACTCTTGTATGAACTACACGAGACTGATGCTGGATATCTCGCTGAGGTCCCCAAGGTTATTCATTTTCACCATCGAGTCTGAAATCGTGTACAGGACGTCTCCGATATACAATGATCTTGTGATGTCCGTGTTGGAGAGGCCCCAGTACCAGTAGTAATCATCTGAATGTTGCATCTGCTCTGGGGTCTGATGGGTGATTCTTCCTTGGAGCTCAAAACCAGACTCAAGACTGAGCCGATAGACGTACGCACCCTGGAAGGTGAATTGACCGAAGAGAGCTTCAGTCCCCTCGCTTGAGATGTATCGGTCTTTGACCTCCTGGGTGATCTCATAGAGACTGACAGGGATGACGAGTAATTCCTTTTCTCTGTCGAAGAGGAACGCTTTATGATCGTAAAGGGCTGGACTGTCCGTGCCCCGATCCCCGACGACGACCTTTGCTTGCTCCACAGGGTTTTCGATGTCTGTGACATCAAACAACGCTATCTTCAAACCAAGGATCGCTGTGTAGTAGATTGCTCCTGGGGTGTGTACTTTATCTTCATCAATACTTGGGTCGACTTCTTTGCCGATGCCGATGATATGGGTTTCATCATAGGGATGCAGGTACTCTGAGTACCCTGGGATCTTCAACTCACCAAGGATACGAGGGTTATAGGGATCTGAGAGATCAATAGTGAAGAGTGGGTCTACTTGGACGAAGGTGACGAGATATGCTCGATTCCCAAGGAACCGTGCCGCATAAATCGATTCACCAGGTGCGATGTTCTCAATCTTGGAGACTTGTTTGAGGGTCTCATCAAGGATATAGATGTTGTTGCTTGTCTGGGAGCCGTCCATCCAGTTATTCCCGGATGTAGTGGCGATCCGGAAGAAGCCGTTGTGCTCATCCATGGAGAACTGGTTCAGAATATGACCAGGTACTTCTCCCTGTGCGATGTAAGCGACGTCGCCACTGTCAATGGATATCTTATGAAGGATCGTGGTTTCTTGACTGCCTGCCGCGGTGTCGTCTACCGGGTTTTCCCTGAATAATGGATAATAGGGGTAATGAAGGGAGGCAAGGAAGATGTTTTGTTTTGAGACATACATAGTCTGCGAGCTGCCCAGCATAAAGCTTTTCTCAACAACATCATTAGTATCAAGATTCAATGAAATCACATGGGTCATAGTATCAGAAAGCTCTGGGACATCAACATAGTAGATATCATCAGCGGAGATGTTTTCGCTGACATTATCGATACGAATCTGTGGGACGTCGAGCGTGTAATTCTTTTCATCAACAGCATAAAGGATATGATAGGTGTATTGGGTTGCGACCACGTAGACGAACTCATCAATCAAACGGGCATCGAAGTAACCGCCATCCATTCTGATTTCTTTTATCAAGGTCGGGTTGGATTTTTCTGATAGGTCATAGACATTCACTACGGTTTGGTCTACTCCACCCCACCAGAGACCAGGACGAGCGATGTCTCCCTTAAAACCATCTTCAAGCAGAGGATAACCATAAAAACCACCCGTGTTCCCAAACACCACCAGACGGTCGCCACGGATGAAGATGTTACTAACGGAGACATTTGTGATTTTTATCTGAGCCACAATCGTTGCTTCAAAAACAGGGTAGGCTTTGATGATGTAGACGGTTTGATTCGCCACCATGTAGAGATATGTCCCATCGGTCTTCACGATGTCTGGCTCATCCACACCAGCGACCTGCACATTGGTCGTTGAATAGGAAGGAGGCGCCTCACCACCTGACGACCCATCAGTTGCTGATCCGGATTCTGATTTGGAAAACATGATGTTTATAGAGTCGTAATAGCGTCCCTGACTTCCCGCGGATTCAAACCGTTTTTTAAGGAAGGAAAACAGTTCGTCATATGACTGGAACGTGTTCAGTTCATAGGTATAGGCACCCTGGTCAAGTGGCGAAAAGACTATAAGAGCCACAAGACTGGCGCACACCAGCATGCTTACGAGCAAGATTCCTGTTGCCTGTTTGGTTTTCTTTTCCATAACAATCACATCTTTTTCTAAGATTATTCCCTGTTATATCTGTTGAAGTTTATATAGTGTCTGAAAACGTTTGGGAAAAACCAAACAACAAAAATGTATTGTTTCAATCATCCCCATTGCACCATTATATAGTGTCTGGTGATAATGGAAAGGTGATGGGAAAAACAAGGAAGTATCATAACAATGATGTACTCAGTGCCTCTGAAATCAGTCAATATGCTTACTGTTCGTATTCTTGGTTCCTCCAGCGGTGCGGATATAAGGCACAATCTCCCTTCCTGGAACCAGGAAAAGAGGCTCATATCGCTTTAGGGGAGAAAATCGATGGTTTTCAGACAAGGATGCAGTATGCTCGATGGTATGCAACCCTTGGTTTTGTCGCATTATGCATCGGTTTCCTCTTTCTTCTCCTCGGGGTGGTCCGATAGATATCGCCATCCTTGGTGTTGCTTTGATGGTTTTAGCAATCGTTCTTATTGTACACTCTATAGGTATGAAATCTAAAGTAAGAACAGAAAAAAAATCATTTGGCGTCCCTGAAGGCCGTATTTTGTATTCTGACCTGAATGTCCCGGCGACAGCGCTTTTTTCAAAGCGTTTTCGTCTTTCAGGGAAACCTGATTATATCATACAGAAAGACGATTCCTGTATTCCCGTGGAGGTCAAGTCAGGGAGCAGGTCTCACCCCCATCACAACCAAATCCTCCAGCTTGCTGCGTACTGCCAGATTCTTGAGGACACATCTGGGGAGTTCGTAGCTGAAGGCATGCTTGTCTACAATAATATTCCCTTTAAAATCCCCTTTGACCCGAAACTACGTTTCGAGCTTGAATCAATCATAAAAACCATGCGGATAGCATTACGGACGGGAGATGTTCAAAGGAACCACGAAGACCCGCGACGTTGTAAGAATTGCTCGATGAAACAACATTGTTCCGATCCAGTGCAGGAAAGTCTGTAGGTCCGAAAATATAATACAATTGAATGAAAATCTGAATTTACCGATTATAAGTCACCGTATATTAATAAAAAATTCGTACGTTAATCATATATAATAATTTAAAATATTGTTATCAAAGATAATAATAAACTTCCAGTTTTATCCGTTAAAATTAATCCTGATTTTTGTACAAATCAAATGATAATAGAGAGAAAAAAATTAGCTAGTAGTTTTAGATTTTACATTTTCAAAGAGATATCTCCAGACAAATGCTGCAAGAAGGCCCCCAATAACCGGGGCAATCCAGAATAACCAAAGTTGCATAAGCGCGTCTCCTCCAACAAAAACAGCGGGACCTAAACTTCTTGCGGGATTCACTGATGTACCAGTAATCGGAATTCCAACAATATGAACAAATGCTAACGTAAAGCCAATCGCAATACCAGCAAATCCCTTTGGTGCATATGTGCTGGTGGACGCAAAGATAATGAAAATAAACAGTCCAGTGAGCACAAGTTCAGCGACAAAACAAGCAAGAAGAGAATATCCTGTCGGAGATAAGGCACCGTACCCATTCTGTCCTAATCCATTCAACGCTAACGAATACCCGCTTAATCCTTGTGCAATTATCCAAAGAATCCCGCCTGCGACAATTGCACCCACACACTGCACCACAATGTATCCTATGGCTTCTTTGAATTTTATCTTCCCCGCAAAAAGCATAGCAATCGTTACTGCGGGATTCACATGACAACCCGAGATACCGCCTATCGCATACACCATTGCAAGTAAAACTAAGCCAAATGCGAATGCGATACCAAGAAAACCGATATAAGATCCTGCGATAACCGCACTGCCACATCCTATAAAAACTAATGCAAATGTCCCAATAAATTCAGCTAAATAGTTTTTCATACTACTCCTCTCTTTAAACCCGTGATTTAGTAACAATTCCTGCTTTAAGAAGATATCTATACATACGCATGGTTTTTTTAAAAATCATTTTAATAACATCAATTACAGTCTATGCACATTTATTAAAAAATCCATGAATATTTTGAAGGTTTATTTAATCATAAGAATTACAAGATAACTCTTTTTTCTTGTCGTCTGCCAAAAATACTTTTCTTGTATTAAACAATAAAAGTAATATACTTATCTTGTATTGTAACCAATCCATCTGAAAACGCTATGGGATAGTGTATGAAGAAAGGTCATGGCATCGGTTTCGGGAAGGCTATTTTGTTTAATGAACACTTTGTCGTGTATGGGATTCCATCAATTGTTTCTGCGATTGGGAACTATACGACTGCGAAAATTGAACCCTTAAACCAACCAGGATTCCTCCTTGCAGATAAACGACCAGCGACACCAAAATACAAAGAAGACAAGCTGTCGCAGCAGAAGGAATCCTTTGAGCTGATGTTCAGGAAAATGGGTTTGGATCTCACCAAGCAAGGAATCAGTATCACCCTTGAGGGAAATCTGTATGCAGCAAGTGGTATTGGAGCCTCTGCAGCGTCCTGTGTCGCGGTCGCGCGTGCCCTTGCAGACTATTTTCAGATGAACATCTCTGATGATGAGATCAATGAGATAGCCTATGAAGGAGAGAAAGGATACCACGGGACACCCTCAGGTGTGGATAACACCGCATCAACATATGGTGGTTTGATCTGGTTCCAGAAAGGGGAAAAGAACATCATCGACCGGATCGCGTTATCCAGCCCCGTTGAGATCGTCATCGGAAACACAGGGAAGGTCACCGATACAAAGGTAGCAGTCGAAGGAGTCAGACAACGAAAGGAGAACAACCCGAAGAAGTACCAAGAGGTCTTCGATCGGGCGGAGAACATCGCCTATCTAGCGAAACGCGCTATCCACGATGGATCACTTCAAGACGTTGGAAAGCTGATGAACGAAAACCATAAACTGCTCCAACAAATCGAGGTGTCCTCCCGAGAATTGGATTTCCTTGTCAGCGTCGCCCGTGAATCGGGATCCTATGGCGCAAAGCTCACCGGTGGTGGTCTTGGTGGCAACATGATTGCATTGACACCAGGAAAAGAGCTGCAGAATAAAGTCGCAACCGCGATTGAAAAAGAAGGATTCCAGACCGTGAAAACAGTCATTGGGGCATCCCGTGAGAGTGTGGAGTAGATATGCATCTTCGTCCGTTTCTTACGCAATTAGAAGAGCAGGAGAAGCTTGTTCGAATCAAAAAAGAAGTCTCTGTTGAATATGAAATTGCTAATATTATGTACACATTGAATGAGAAGCCGATGATCTTCGAAAAAGTCAAAGGTTATCCGTTCCCCGTTTTTGGGGGGATAACCTCCGATCGTGATATCATCGCTTCGGGGTTGGGGACGACAAAGGAAAAACTGCTGGTAAAACTCGTTGATTCACTGCGTCATCCAAAAACCCCGGAAATTGTCGAAAAGGGTCCGTGTCAAGAGATCGTAATCAATAAACCTGATCTAAAAAAACTCCCGTTGTTGTTTCATTTGCCTGATGATGGTGGCCGGTATGCGACCGCGACGGTTGCAACCATCAAAGACCCACAGACTGGACGGAACGTGTCCTATCACCGGTTGATGGAGAGAGGACCAAATCGGTTCACCGCTCGTTTGATTAAAGGAAGGCAGACGCGGACGACCTATGATAGGACCGCTGGTGATCTTGAGATGGCGGTCTGCATTGGTAATTCTGTGTCTGTGATGATCGCCGCATCGCTTGGTCCACCATCCGGTGTCGATGAGTTTTCTATTGCAAACGCATTGTATCCCATGAAGATGGTGAAATGCAAGACCAAAGACCTTGAGGTCCCCGCGGAATCGGAGTTCGTCATCGAAGGACGATTGACAAAGGAAGTTGACCGTGAAGGTCCGTTTGTTGATTTGACCGAGACACGAGATTTCGAACGAAAGGAACCCGTCTTTGTCGTAGACTGCATCACACATCGAAAAGATGCGATGTACCAAGCATTGATACCTGGGAGACTGGAGCATAAAATACTCATGGGGATGCCAAAGGAACCCACCATCTATGATGAGGTCAGTAAAGTAGCCTCCTGCAAAAACGTACTGGTGAGCATGGGCGGGGGCTCATGGTTGCATGGGATTGTTCAAATCACAAAAAAGAATCCTGATGATGGCAAAAAAGCAATCGAAGCAGCCTTTACGGGTCATAAGAGCATGAAGCACGTCGTCATCATCGATGATGATGTTGATATTTACAGCCCCAACGCTGTGGAATGGGCGATTGCGACCCGGTTCCAAGGCGGAAAAGATTTAGTTGTGAAGCTGGATCAACCTGGTAGTTCCTTGGATCCCTCCTCAAAGCAGGAAGAGGGAAAGAAGGCGTTGACAGATAAGGTCGGGGTAGATGCGACAATCCCCTTTGATGTGGACAAAAGTAAATATGAGATTGTGAAATACAAAAAAGTGAGGATTGATGAATACCTCAGGTAGAGGAAAATACAAGGTCTGGTTACAACGTCATGAGATTGGCGATGACATCGTTTTTTTCCTTGGTGGTGGCGAGCGAGCACATATCGGTGGTGTGGTGATCGCTGAACCAGATAGGAAGGTTCAGTCGATCCGGCTTACCGGACATTTCGATGATATCGTGTTACAGCCCATCGCGGAAGCAGCATGCAAGAAATACAAACGGAAGGTCGTTGCAATCGGTGGCGTGCATGTCGATAATGCGACAAAAAAGGAAATCAACCTTTTAGTGGACAACTGTAAAAAACTTGTAAAGAAAATATGATGTTAATGACCAAAGAGCCGTTTGGTCAGAAGCGTCGCATAGCTGCCCTTCGGTAACTTGAACGATACCTCTAACTTATATCGTATCGTATCATGTCTGCTGTTCACCTCATCTTTTTCAGGTTTTGATAACATGAAATCTGTAGGGCATAGTCGGATCTCACGTGCCCGTGTTTTAAAAAAACTCCCGGTCTGCTCCTCGATAGCAAAATCTATTACTCTTACTCCTTCTTTTGTAAGTACATGATCAACTATCTGCTGTTCATCCAAAGATGTTTTCATCTGATCGCTTATCGTTTGAAAAGTCTGTGGAATACGGCTTTGTTCTTGTTCCGAGAGGTCAGTGAAGAACAAAAGAGACCCAACTGCGTATTCTACAGAAAAGAGTTTTCTTTTCTCGACAGTTCTCCGCAGGATTTCTTTTATGCATTCATTCCAAAGGAAGCTCTGATATGCATTGACGTACATCTCGCGTAGATGCGCTGGGATCTTTCTGTACGCAGCACGATAATCCCTGGTTTTGCTATATTCCTTTATCACCGCACCAAACGCTTTATTATAGACCCGTACATCAGCAAGATTACTCCACGATGTGAGGATCCTGCGTTTCTCAACTTTCATTTTCTTCGGTTCTGATTTCTGATACGCTGTCAAATATTGTTTGACTGCTGTTTCATACTTTTTCAGCACAATTTCTTTTCCGATGAAAACATTGTTAATGACGCTGCCGAACCGTTGTGAATCAAAATAATTCGGTACACCAACGAGTGGGATTGTCTGTGCGTGTCGAGAAATCTCTGCAAGTTCACCTTGCTGTATGTCACGAGCAACGATGCTGAACCGATTCCCCGAAAGATCACCGATCTTTATCTTCTTTTGAGTATATCCAACTAATGTTAAAACCAGGGACTCCATCCTCAGACCTTGTACGTTGTACTTTGTTGGAATGGAGACGTACTGACGAGCAAACGCATGCTTATCCTTAAGCCCGGCATAGCCGATTTCAAAAAGGGGGAGTCGAAGTCGTTGTGCAATTCGACGGATTGCATCAAACGTGTCAATCTCCTGTTTCTCCAGTAAAAAAACCGTATGTTCATTCTTCACAGCAGACAGCAGATAATCAGGGATCTCCTCGACGATGAAATCAGCAGGTTGTTGCTTCAGTTTCATGGTAAAAACAAAAACACTAAAATAATACGAGCATATAACCCTGTCCATAGGGGTTGAATCATTTATGTATCTTACAAAAGAGGAAGAAAAAATCCTTCATGGCGAGCAAGGTGAAGTCCCCGAACGCATGCTTCGCTTGCTTGTTCAGCTTGGTGACATCTACGGTGCTGACAAAATGATCCCGGTCGGCTCAGTGCAGGTTGCTGGTGTTTCTTATAAATCTATCGCAGAACCAGGAACTGAGTTCCTTGAGGATCTCGCAGGGAAAGGCGCTCGGGTAAAGGTTCTTACGTTCCTGAACCCAGCAGGCATGGATCTTGAGGACTGGGAAACATTCCATTTCCCAAAGGAGTTCGCACGTAACCAACTTAGGATCATGAACGCCTTTAAAACCATGGGTATCGTGATTACCGCGACCTGCACGCCGTACCTCGCAGGAAACCTTCCTCGGTTCCGTGAACACATCGCCTGGTCCGAATCCTCAGCAATCTCATTTTCAAACTCGGTGATCGGCGCACGGACCAACCGGGAGGGAGGACCTTCAGCTCTTGCGGCAGCAATCCTTGGGAAAACACCGAACTATGGATTCCATCTCTGGGAGAACAGACAACCAACCATCAAAGTAAAGGTAGAAACAGATCTGACCTTGGATGCGGATTTCGGCGCTCTCGGTTATCATGTCGGTAAACAAGTGAAAAACAAAGTCCCGTACTTCATGGGAATCAAAAACGCTGACACGGATCAGCTTAAAGCACTCGGTGCGGCGATGGCAGCATCAGGAGCTGTCGCTCTCTACCATGTCGAGGGTCTCACACCAGAAGCAGACCTTGTGAAAAAAGATAACCTTGAAACAATCACTGTTACAAAAAAAGAGTTGGACGAAGCCTATGCGAAACTGAACACAGGGAAAGAACCCGATATCGTTATCTTGGGCTGTCCACATGCTTCGTTACGAGAGATCTCCGCGGTGGCTGAGAAGCTGAAAGGAAAAAAACTACGCAAGCCCGTCTGGGTGTGCACGTCAAGGATGATGAAAGAAGCAGCCGAGCGCATGGGCTATTCCGACATCATCGAGAAAGCAGGTGGGCATATCGTCGCAGACACCTGCATGGTGGTCTCACCCATCGAGGATATGGGATATAAAACAACGGGTGTGAATAGCGGAAAAGCTGGGAACTATCTTCCAGGTTTCTGCAAACAGAACGTGTGTTTCGCACCTCTTGAGAAACTCTTGGAGGCAGCCTTATGATGAAAGGACGAACCATCTCACCAGGGAAAGCCAAAGGGATTGCGCTAGTCTCGAAAGACCCTATTGGGTTCTACGGTGGCATCAACATTAAAACAGGCATCGTCATCGAAAAAGGTCATCCCCTCGAGGGGAAGAACGTCAAAGACAAAATCCTTGTGTTCCCCTGCGGGAAAGGCTCTACGGTAGGATCCTACGTCATCTACGGGTTACAGAAAAATGGTGTCGCCCCAAAGGGTATCATCAACAAAGAAACAGAGACAATTGTCGCAACCGGGGTCATCCTTGCAGGAATCCCCTGTGTCGATAAGATAGACATCGACCAAATCAAAGACGGGGTCACCGTGGTGTTAAACGCGGATACGGCAACCGTAGAAGTCGCTGAGTAGAATCTACAGCAACGCACGCATGTTCCAGGACACCCCAATCCCTTGCAGTGGTACTTCATAGTCGCCATCGTTATCGGACCATGAGATCGATCCGTCAATTGTACAATACCCGATCTTCATGCCTAGATAGGTGGGGAATTTCCATATTTTATTGGTCGCATGGGTGATAGAGAGGTCTGCCGTCAATCTTGTCTTTGTTCCATACAAA
Source organism: uncultured Thermoplasmatales archaeon (assembly GCA_964467345.1). Classification (GTDB taxonomy): domain Archaea; phylum Thermoplasmatota; class E2; order DHVEG-1; family DHVEG-1; genus SM1-50. The sequence goes on from CAYXPY010000008.1 coordinate 48,711, forward strand.
AGGGATTGACTGATAGCAAACAACGGATTGAGACTTGGGTCGGCATTAAGACTTAACGCAGTGGGGAGTTTAACCAATGGGAAGATTTGTTCATCCTTCTGGGTGATCTTTAAATTCACATCCTTTAGCTCTGTTACTGTTGCTCCTCCATCTGTCGAAATCAACAGTGTACCAAACGGGTCCAAAGTGGATAAACTACCAGAGATTGCCTGTGGGTTAGGCAGATAGTTTGTCGCATACATGATCCATCCATTATCCAAAGTCAGGGAGAACCAGTCCCAGCCTCCGATCACAAGTCTGTTGATCGCGTTTGGGGTCCACGCATGCTCATGGGAGCCGGTTCCCTTAACAATATAGGTTTGATCGTTCATTTGGATGGTCCCTGAGACCTCGCAGCCAAGCAGGATATAGCTTGCGACTTCGCTGTCTGACATATCAACAGCTTGTGAGCCTAAGGTCCAAATTGGTAAGGATTTGGCGGTATAATCAAGGTCTATGACAAGCTCCACGGACGGATCGATATCTGCATCCTCCGCATGGACATGCCATCTCGGGTATGATCCCTCTACCCAGGAGTTCTCGAATTCAACCTGTACTCCAGGAGTACCAGCAATAAGTGTCCCCTCCTGAAGGATCCCCAGATGATGTTCCTTGTTGATCATTCCACCATAGGTCTCACTGTTGTTTCCAAGCACACTCACAATGAGTAAGTCAGGTTTATTTGTCCCAAGAAGGTCACCACGGGCCATATGGTTGAAGCTCACCGCAATCACCCAATCTTTCAACTGAGTAGAATCGGAATCAAAAACCGCGGTAAAATACCACCATTCCCGGGAGATGCGTAGTTTGCTGAAATGCGCCCCTTCGTCATCAGTTGAGACATCACGTCGAAACGCTGGGATAAGGGATGTTGGTGGAGTGGGGAGTTTTTCTGGTGGCAGAGGCATGACTGTGGTATTATTGCCCCCAGGGGGAGAAGTAGGAACATCGGGGAGAATGGTATGGATATAGTCTGCCTTGTAGAAAAAAAGCGTAGAAACTACGATGAGGACTACGATGATGATTGTATCTATTTTTTTAAATTTCATTCTCCACCAAACGATATCGCTTAAATCTGCTTCTGACGGGAGAATATTAATAGTTTCTTGTACAACTGGTACCGATTCAACAGGCGCGCATATTTTTATTAATACAATGAACAATTCACCCCCAATCACCCCGTGGAGGCAATACATGATTGAAAGACGCGATATTGAGAACTCTTTTACCGAACTTTCCTGGATACAGGATAAAGAGTTGAGACGAAAGGTTGTAGATGTCTGGAAGACCGCTGCAGACCGAGGTAAATGGATAAGTCTCCAGCAGATCCCTTTCACCCTGTTGTTTGAGAACTCGGGCCTGCTTGTTGATCATACAAAAAGGATCACAAAACTTGCCTGGAACGTGGTCAACGCACGAGAAGAGCCCCTTCAAAAGGATTATCTCATCGCTGGCGCACTGCTTCATGATGTCGGAAAACTCTTGGAATACGAGATGAAGGAAGGAAAAATCATAAAGAGTGCGTTTGGGGAAAAAACCCGCCATCCTGCTGGTGGTGCACAACTTGCTACGGAATGCGCCCTGCCAAAGGAAGTTGTCCATATCATCGCTGCACATTCACATGAGGGGGACAGCATGAACCGCACACCAGAGGCGATCATTGTTCATCATTGTGATTTTATTGATTTTGAAATAAAAAAAAGGAAGTGACACGGTGAGGATACAGAACGCTGCAGGAAGAATGGTCGAGACGACAATCGGAGAGAGAACCTTTCAACCGTTCTCAGGTGCACGGAAATATGGATTTGAATCAAAACTCACAACCCTTGAGAAGGCGTTACAGGCCTGCCCGTTGAAGAACGGGATGACGGTTTCCTTCCATCATCAGCTGCGCAACGGGGATTTTGTGGTCAACCAGACGCTCTCTACGATTCGAGAGCTCGGGATAAAGGATATCCGCCTAGCCCAGACTGCACTGTTTACGGTCCATAAACCAGTGATTGACCACATTAAAGAAGGGGTCATCACTCGTATCGAAGGTAGTTTGAACGACTCGGTTGGAGATTATGTCTCCAAGCATCCGTTAAAAAGTCCGGTGATTCTGCGCTCTCATGGAGGACGATGGGGCGCGGTAAAAACAGGGGAGCTTCCTATTGATGTCGCAATCATCGCAGCATCTGCATCTGATGAGCATGGAAACTGCACCGGTCTTTTAGGAGACAGTGCGTTCGGCCCGATTTCGTATTCCCAAATCGATGCGATGAAAGCAAAGCACGTCATCGTCGTCACCGATACACTCGTTGAATACCCCTGCAAGCCACAAGAAATCCAGGAGCGATATGTGGACTCTGTCGTGCAGGTCGATAGAATCGGTGACCCGAACCAGATCGTGTCCGGCTCTCTAAAGATCACTGATGATTCTGAGAAGCTTAACATCGCCCGTCAATGCGTCGACCTCATGGACGCCGCAGGTCTGATAAAGGATGGTATGGTGTTCCAGTCAGGAGCGGGAGGCACCTCCCTTGCCGCAGTGAAGTACCTTGGCGAGCGACTCGAGGAAAAAAACGTTGTCGCATCATGTGCCACTGGTGGACTAACGAAATTCATCATCGATATCTATAAGGCAGGTAGGGTGAAGAAAATGTATTACTCGCAGGTGTTTGACACCGAATCGATCCGTTTCATCCAAAACGACCCCAGTCTGCCAGCTGACATCGGTCATTATGCTGATCCAACCTCAAAGGGACGGACTGCGGATAGCCTTGATGCAGTCGTCCTTGGGGCAACCGAGGTTGATGTGAAATTCAATGTCAACGTTAACACCCATAGCGACGGCAGACTGTTACATGGGATTGGAGGGCATCAGGATACAGCAGCGGCAGCTGACCTGACAATTATCACGACTCCGATTTTTAGGAAAACAAACCCGATTGTCCGGGAGGATGTTACAACGATTACGACACCAGGGTCTGTGATCGATGCGATTGTGACAAACCGTGGTATCGCAATTAACCCGATACGAAAAGATCTCCTACAGAAAATCAAAGGCACAATACCAACCGTTCCTATCGAAGAACTCAAGACCATGGCGTACGAGGCGACCGGTACACCACGGCAGCCTGCTCTTGGTGATGACATCATCGGTATAATCAAATGGTTTGATGGAACAGTCCTTGATATGGTACGAGTCGTGAAAGAGGAGAAATCATGAGATGGAAAACCTCGATTACTAAGATAGAACCAAATCATATTGTGACAAAAGGATTCAGACAGGAGGACCTCATTGGGACTATACCGTATGCCTCTGTCGTCTATCTGCTTTTACGGGGAAGCCTCCCTTCGGAAGAGGACGGCCATATGATGGATGCGATCCTTACTGCCTGCATCGATCATGGTGTCACCCCTCCTTCATCGATTGCATCACGAACGGTTGCATCAGGGGGAGTCCCCTTACCGACCGCGGTCGCTGCAGGGATTCTCTCGATTGGTGATGCCCATGGTGGCGCAATAGAGAAAGGAGCGAAATTCCTACAGGAAGGAGTACTTTCGATGAAAAAAGAGAAAAAAAGCATTGAAACGGTTGCGACAAACATAGTCAAGGAAAGCAGCGAACAGAAGAAGCGACTCCCTGGTTTCGGCCATCGAATCCATACGCAGGACCCCCGAACAACACGACTCTTTGGACTTGCAGAAGAACTCAAAATCGCAAAAGATCATATCGCTCTTTCAAAAGCTATCGAATCTGAATTAGAAAAAACCCAAGGCAAGAAACTCCCGATTAACGTTGATGGTGCAATCGCCGCCATCATCTCAGATATGGGGTTTGACTGGCGATTAGGCAAAGCTTTCTTCTTACTAGGACGGGTCGCTGGGTTGACCGCTCATGTGTACGAAGAGCAGACGCAGGAAAAACCGATGCGCGAGATGTTCACAATCGATTATGACTATACCGGTCCTCCGGAACACGACTTGCCATAGAGCGTCTTATGAACAGGAAAGAACAAATATTAAAACAACCTTTTGTTATCCTGTGGTAGCATCATGAGGATTCTACTTGTCTTTCCACGTATAGAACATGGGGCAACAACCTATTCTGATAAAGGGTCCTGGGCTTCGATACTGTTCGGATATCCGATCATCACGCTTCCACATCTTGCCGCTATCACACCACCGCACCATAGCATAAAAATCGTCAACGAAAACTACGAGGATATCGATTTTGATGAACCAGCAGATCTTGTCGGAATAACCAGTTATACGATGACAGCACCCCATGTCTATGAGCTTGCTGATGAATTCCGCAGACGCGGCAGAAAAGTAGTACTAGGCGGATATCATCCTACTGCGATGCCCCAGGAGGCGATTCAGCATGCTGACAGTATCGTTCTTGGGGAAGCAGAGGCGTCATGGCCAGAGCTGATTGGTGATTGTGAGAAAGGGATTTTAAAACAATTTTATGGGCCAAACCCTGACTTTGATATGGCTGCGATCCCACCCATCAGACGGGACCTGATACGGCATAACCCCCTGCTTGGCGCGGTCCAATCGACGAGAGGATGCCCGAATCAATGTGAGTTCTGTGCGATTGCAAGTTTCTGTCAACATGGAGTGAAGCAACGTCCGATAAAAAGCGTTGTCGAAGAGATAAAGCAGATGCCAAACAGCATGTATGTCATCCATGACCCAAGTCTTACTGTAAATCCTCCGTATTCACGTGAGTTTTTCAAGGAACTAATCAAACAGAAAGTGGATAAAGGCTGGGTGTCAAATGGCAACTCCAATGTCCTTGGGAAAATCGATGATGAGTTTCTTGATTTGGCAAAAAAATCCGGGTGTGTTGAATGGTTCGTTGGTTTTGAATCTGTCAGCCAAGAATCGTTAAACGGCATTAAAAAAACCGTCAATAAGGTCGAGGATTTCAAAAAAACCATTAAACGGCTCCATAAGCACGGGATGGCGGTCCAGGGTGGCATCATCTTTGGTTTCGATCAAGACACCCCTGATATCTTTGATTTGACTTTGGAGAAGATGTATGAATGGGAGTTAGATGCTGTCGAAATCAACATCTTGACCCCGTATCCTGGCACTCCGTTGTTCGATCGACTGGAGCGTGAGGGGAGAATAACCAGCCGAGATTGGAAACGCTACAATCAAGTCGATGTGGTCTTCGAACCAAAGAACATGACGGAAAAAGAGCTCTTTGAGGGAACCAGGAAGGTAGCTAAACAGTTCTACAGCATGCCTGATGTCATCCATCGTGCCCTTCGGACTTTTGCGATTGTTCGAAGAGCAGCGGCGATTCTGCCAGCTGGGACGAACTATACATTCAGACGGTACTACAAAAGAGACTTCAGATTCTGATAACAACAAAGACTCTTATTTTTTTGTGAGAAGGAATGAATCAAATGATCCAAGTGTCTCTGTGTGAACGTGATCACGAATAGTGAAATAGCCTGAAAGATCTAGTGTCTTATCCGTTATCTTTCCCTGGGAATCTGTGATGGTCCGATAGATGACTTTCGTGTTTTGACTCAAACGCCTTGCTAGTTGAGTAAGAAACTCTGCAGGGTTTTTAACTCCATAAAGGACGACGATGACGCTGAACTGTTCCAGTGGATAGGTAACTCCATCAGCACATTCAATAGAAAGAATCTCATCGAGATGATGATTTTTTACATAGAGTATTGCTTCTTTTACTGCCTTACAATCCTTATCAATCGTCGTGGTATGTGCATGGGTGTTCCTTGCGATGAGCACTGGTGTTACCGGCAGAGAACCGCTTCCAATGACCAACACTCTATCCTGAGCAGTGATCTGTGCCATCGCTATTTCTTCTGTGACGATCTCCTGGTATAATTTCAGATAGATGTCGGAGATAACCTCGAATTTGCAACCTACCTTTTCAAAAACAATGAAGAAGAGGTCCATGATGTTTTTCAAAGCATTTGTTGTGATTTTCTTGCCTACCTGTGTAAAGATAAGGTTCTGCAGGGTTGAAAACAATCGTTCAAGCATTGAGGTTGCCATAGGAGGTTCTCTTCTTTGTACTGATTTTCATTTCTTTAAACATCAGGATTTTTTTAAATGTACTGTTCGGTTTTCAGCCAAAGCGCTGTCCGTCTCATTCCTTCGGCATAGTCAATTACAGGGGTATATCCAAGAAGTTTCGTTGCTTTTTCTATTGAGACTTTCCTTTTATTGGTGAAGATGCGGACAGCGGTTGGTGTGAGAAGAGGATCTATATGGAGAAGAAAATACCGTATCATCAGGAACTGGCTGATGATATAGGCAATGGTCTTTGGTATGTTCCGTGTAATCGGTGGCTTTCCCGCAAGCGCTGCAAGGTCGTTGAGATACGTCTTCCAGGTAGTGGTGTTCTCTCCATCGGTTATTTCAATGACTTCTCCTTCGAGACCAGGGATAGTGAGCGTTGACTGGAGCGCGTCAAGAAGGTTATCGATGTAGGTATGCAGAAAAAGGCCATCCCCCTGGTCGATGAGAGCGATGCGATCCTGCTGGAGAGCCTGGAGGGGACGAAGACACCAGGTGGCAGCACCAGGTCCATAGACATTCCCTGGTCTTATGATGACCACCGGGAACTGCTCGTCATGGTATTTCTGTAAGAGATATTGTTCCGTTAACGCCTTTGAATGGCTATACGCTCCGCTTTTTTTTGTTGATAAATTATGTAGATGGCTAAGGAAAACGAACCGCTGTATCTTGGTGCCACATGCTTCTACAAGATTCTGTGTCCCACGTAAATTGACGTTCATGATTTCCTTCTTTGAGCCGAAATCCCTGACAAGGGCTGCACAATGGAAGACGACGTCCCCTTCCTGGATAAGGTCTGCTAGGGAGGTTGGATCGGTCAGATCAATAGTGTCATAGTCTACCTGATTGTCCCGATGTCGCGGCGGGGATACATGAAGAACCGCTCGTACATGATGCCCGTTCTGTAGAAGTCGTTTCACCAGGTGGGATCCTACGAAGCCGGAGGCTCCGGTGACTACACAGTTCATGGTCTCTAGGTCAACTCATATCGCTCCCGTAAAAGATATTGAGACAGAAGTGTCACAGCAAGGCAGAGAACACAAAACAATACAGTAAGGAAGGAATCACCCGCTGTCCCGACGATGAAGGCCGAAGCAAAGATGATCCGCTCAGCGACGAACAGCTCATGAGCATGTAACGATTGTTTGCGTGTAAGCAAGGGACCTGCTGTGAATAATATCAGATACATGAAACAAAGAATCAGTATGCCAATGACGAAAAAGAAAAGAAATGAGAAAGGATACCGAAGAAGCCCCGAGGAATAAACGATTCCGATCGTAAGAAGGAGGTATAAAAAACTTAAGGCAACCGAAAGGAAAAGCGTCCGTGTAATCCCGTACTGAACCGGAGTGGTTGTGTACCCAGCCGTCTGATCCCCTTGAACATCCCGTATGGCCCCGATGATATTGCTGTTCGTGTCATGAAAGAAGAATACCAAGCAAAGCATCCAGAGTGAAAATGGGATCGAAGAGAACGAAGATAGGGCAAAAACACCGAACAGATACGTTGTCACCGTCATCGCACCACGGTTAAAATTCCCAAGGAGCCCTCGTGCTTTTGTGAACTTCGCATAACAAAACACAAGAACCCCGGCTACCAAGACGAGCAGGAGGTTTGATACATTAAGCAGGAGGGTCAGTAGTAACCCGACAACTGCATACACTGCACCAACACAGAGTGCCTCAGCAGGGGTGATTCTGCCGGAGGGTATTGGTCGATGTGGTTTCTGGATGACGTCCAGCGTCCTGTCAAAATAATCAGCTAAGTATAATCCTGCGATCCACCCAAGAATCGGAATACAGAAGACAAGCAGAGAGACACGCAACGGGGGAATCGCCCCATAAACTAGACAAGAACCTAAGAGACTGACAAGCCCACACCAGAACAACGTATACGGCCTCATAGTCTCAAAATGAGCAAACAACTTAGTTTTCAACAGGGTAGTCAACGGCACGTGTGACAGCCTCTCAATGATTAGGCACTGAGCATTATGAGCTACCTACTTTTAAGACCTCGCTTCACCAATAGGTGTAAAAACTATTTATAAGCAACAATGAATAGCTATGTTTGAGAATGACAAGAAAAAAACAGTCACATAACCCATGGACGACCAAAGACGAACGAGGAGACTCATCACGGATTCTTGAATGGTGGGCAACCGAGGTTTTTTTCATCTCCCAAGAAGATAAGAAACGATGGAGTCTAAAAGTCGCATTCAGTGAGGGATTCATCGATGAAAAACACCGCGGTGTTGTCTGTAACATGACCTTGTTTGATCAGGATTCCAACAAGCAATACGTCTATTATCTCCGCACTGCAGGAGCGCGGTTACAATCCAACAACGAAACCTTTGATGTGCACCATGATGATTCTTACATGAAAGGATCGTATCCAACGTATCAGATGCATTTCCATGATCCGGACCATGATATCGTAATTCATTTTACCTGCCATGCGGAATCGTTTCCCCATTGGGTCGCCTCAGACATAACCAGCGGATGGCTTCCGATGGGCATCGGTTTCTATCGGTATGGATTCATCCCGAAAACCAAAATTTCAGGGACTATGACCATCAAGGGTAACACTTTTAACATCCAAGGACAAGGGTTTTTTGAACACGTATGGGGCAGTTTTGATTACGAACATCCCCTTTCGACACTCTCAGGAGTTTTAAAAGCTCTCTGGGTATATAAAAAACTCGTGTTTTGGTGGTTGGAGAACCATCGGTTAAAATTTCCTCGAAAAGTATTGCTCAGCACCGAGAACAATCCTCTAGGCTACGACTGGGTATGGGGATTGTTTGACAATGGTTGGTCTGTGTTTTATGGGAACGCGATGTTCTGGATCATGGATGGGCCAGCGGCAGGTATTCTTATCTTTACAAAAGACGGGAAGAACTACATAGAATTCTCAGATATCACGTTCCATTACAAAAAAACCATTTATGCAAAGCACCATGACTTCTATTACCCTACCGAACTAGAGCTCATTGCAAAGAAGGGAAACGAAACACTTCGACTCACGTGTACAATGACCAGCGACAGCAGGGAATACGTCCGATCGACACGAGCACATCTCTTATGGACCGGGCTTGCTCTTTGTGAGGCCCCTGGTGTCATCAACGGCACCTATGATGACGGAAAACAAGTTATACCAATCCAGGGTGTCTGTAAAATTGAGCCACAACGGGAGCTTTCTGTGCTTGGACATAATATGCTCCTAGTGGAATTCATTGTTCCACCGAGAGGTGTTGGGCTGTCTGTGGACCTTGAATCCCATTATTTTAGGAAGAAAATCACGGCACGACTGCAGTTAGCCCCCAAACCAGGGATACAACTTAGGTTGAAACGAATCGCGCCATCTGAGATCCATTAAGGAAAAAATGATGTGAAAATTTTAATATACCATGGGTTGTTTCCAAGACGGCGTCTTATGAAGAAAAACGTGCTCTCCATTCTTGATGTTGGCGATGAAATTGAAGAAATCATAGACCGTGCTATCAACCTGAAGCATGACGCAAAGACCGGGAAAGAGTTAAAATTCTTACAGGGAAAGACCCTTGCGATGATTTTTGAGCGGGCTTCAACCAGGACTAGAGTCTCATTTGAGGTCGGTATGACGCTTCTTGGTGGCCATGCGATTTTTCTTACAGGAGCTGAGATGGGGATTGGGAAACGAGAATCAGCAAAGGATGTCGCATTGGTGTTGTCTCGATATGTTGATGCAATCATGTATCGTGCGATTGATGAGAAGAACCTCCAGGAGCTTTCCACGTATGCGACCGTGCCAGTTATTAATGGGTTAGACCGATTCGAACATCCCTGTCAAATCCTTGCCGACCTGATGACGATAAAAGAAAAAAAAGGACGACTGCATGATTTAAATTTCGTGTTCATCGGGGATGGAGATGATAACCTGACACATTCGTACCTGCTTGGTTGCAGTAGTGTAGGGATGAACACGACTATCATCTCCAAACAAAAATACTGGCCAAATCATCAGTACATCCAGAAAGCAACAGAGATTGCTACAAGGAAGAATCATACGGTCACAATCACTGATGATATCAACGCGGTCGTTAACGCTGATGTGGTGGCCACCGACACCTGGATTTCTTTTTGGTATGATGACCAACGGACACAGCGTCTCACCGACCTTAAGGGATATACCATAACACAAGATGTTATGAAAAAGGCAAAACCAGATGCTATCTTCATGCATTGTATGCCGATTTATTACGGGGAAGAAGTGACAAAGGATGTCGCCTATTGCCCGCAATCAGTCATCATCGACGAAGCGGAGAACCGAATGTGGGCACAGATGGCGCTGCTGGTTACATTATTGCAGTAGTCCAGTGAAGATAGAAGGCATTGACAAGCTGCAGCAACACGTCAAGGAAAATCAAGGTGTAGCTGAAAAGCAAGAAGTCATATTGTCTCTTCCCGACGATTTTAGCTAGGCGTCTGCGCTTAAGATCATCGGTGCTTTTCAGCATAGGATAGGTTTGATAAAGAGTATACAACCATAACACGACAAAAGGGATGAGAAAAATCAAGGACAGCAGTGTCAGTGCCCAGAGCAGTACACCGATGATTCCTGCGATGATGATCATCAGAAACGAGATTTTCGCCGCGGTTTTCTCACCAAAAGAGGTCGCATAGGTTCTCACACCAAGTTTCCGGTCACCTTCCACGTCGTTAATTCCTTCTGCTAGGTCATGGGCATCGTCTGCGAAATAGGAAAAAAAGACAAGCAGCACCATAGGTACAATATGAGCGGTGTTGATAGAAAGTTGACCCAATAACGGTACAGAAATGGGTATACCACCCTCAAAGGAATATCGAGACCAGAGAGCAACAAAACCAAAGAGGGGAACCGTTAACCATTGGACGGGAGTAAAGATCTCTGAATAAGCTGGGATTTTTATTTTCTTCTTAAGGTATTTATTATGGAATGTGACGAACAACGCATTTGACCCGACAAGAATCAGACACCAGAGGCTTGTGAGAGCTGCGAACAGAAAGGTCAATGCGGAAAACACCAAAGCGATGGCAAAGAACTTCGATTGGCTTATCCTTTTGTCAGGTATCGGTCGGGTCGGGTGAACAACGACATCGATGTCCTTATCCGTGATGTCGTTCCATATGAGGGCAGCAAAGAAACCTGAATACAGGGTTGCGATCGTTAACAAGACAAGAATAACGGTCTCAGTGGTGTAGGGTTGAATTCCAAATGCGAACATGAATGCAGCTGCATACATGAGCACGTAACAAATCATCTCATAATACGTAAACGCACGCCATCTGAAGAGAAACCGTATCGGTCGTTTCAAGATGTTTCCCTGCACAGCTGATTGTTCTTGCATGGTTGACACCGGATGGTAGGAGAAAAGAGACTAAAAGATTTTCCTCATTTCTTTCGTAGGCAAAACGTGGTCCATCCTATCGGTTCAAAAAAGGGGAATGGATTGTGACGGACTTGTTTTTTTAGCTCGATATCTTGATATTCAGCAAGACATTGCAGGATATCGTTGGCTGCGATATCCACCTCACGGACAATAATGGTGCTTTGAGATTTTGCTTTTTGGAAGAGATGCCGTAGGATTTGTACTTTTGGCAGGGAGCAGCTGGAGACGATGATGATATCAAAATCCTCCACAGGGAAGTCAAGACCATCCCCATGGGTAATTGAAATACGATCCTCAAGTTTGTTTTTCTGAATAACCTGTCGTGCTTGTGTCACGGTCTGTAGATTCTTGTCAATACCTGTGATATGTCCTGTGCTGCAGCTTGCTAACACCATCTCGGTTAAGGGGTACGCCCCGCATCCGATGTGAAGGACATTTACATTTGTTTGTATGGTGCAGTTCTCGTATTCCTTTTGATATTCTTTTCCGATGAATCTATTGTATAACAACGCGATTTTTTCGTTTTTATATGACCAGGTATCCGCAAGTTCCCAGAAACAATTTGAGGTTTTTTTTATAATGAATATCGCAATATTATCAAGAATGTTTTTTTTGTTGTTTCGTTGTTTCATACCTGTTCACTTAAGGAGGGAGCCTGTTGGTTCCTGATTTCTAAGATGTATGCGTCATCATAGTATTTAAGATATTGTTTAATAATAAATTATTGGTCTATTTCTTATTTATACAGTTTTTTCATGAGTAACAGAAGGAGATTACAGAAGACACCAAAGGAATTAGCAACTATAATCGCGATATCATTACGTAAGATCCCATAGAGAAGCCAAAGTGACATCCCAGTTGTTAGTACAAGGGGCATCCAATACGAGACGTCATGGAGTTTTTTGGTCCGGTATCCTCTTATTAACTGGGGGATAAACCCAACCGAGGTGACCGCCCCTGCCGTAAAACCAAGGATAGTAAAGATATCAAAATACATACGTGCCCCTCATCTAATAAAGTATATTAAGGCTTTCCAGTATGCACGCATTAGATTTTCGAATAAAAATGAGATGAGTATCTTTCCTTGGGCCCGTGGGGTAGCTTGGTATCCTTCTAGCTTGGGGTGCTAGTGACTTGAGTTCAAATCTCAACGGGCCCACTATGTTTTCTTATAGGGATTCCAGTTAATGAAATAAAAAGTGTTTTTTTTAATATATATCTATCTGTTTTTGAACTTATTACTGATTTTATTTCGTTGCGCTTATCGAATAATATTTAAAACATCCGTACAGCGCAAGAAGCCCACCGGCCAGGGAGACGGCCATGAAGCAATCAAAATCCTGAGTGGAATCATGCTCTTTGGAACGGATGATTGTCTTTGCCAACGCAGGAATGAAGAGTAGTGAGCCTATCAAAACTCCAAAGAAGTAAGAGTTGATCACATGAGGGGAAATGTCACGTACTGTAACATTCCGGAACCCTTGCTGATTCATACAGGCCTCAAACTCATGGATTGATTCCAGATCAACAAGGGCACGTCCATTAAGCCAGATGCGATAGAATCTTTCCAATCCGGAGGGGATAGGTTTATCGGTGCGGAACCCATCGATCACTGCGAGACGTCCACCAGGCTTCAGGACTCGATAGAGCTCTTTGAGGAGATCCTCATTGGAACGAGCATAATTGATTGATTCAAGAGCGATTATCCCATCAAACGAATCATCAGGAAAGGAGGTTTGACAGTAGTTCTCTAGAAGGAATCTCGTGTTGTTTGTCACATGGCGTTTGTCTGCGAACCGTTGTGCCATGACCGTATGGGTCGGCACAATCGTGATGCCGGTGAAGGACACCTGCGGGTATTTTTCCGCAAGATAAATCGACGTACCCCCGACCCCACAACCGGCATCCAGGATATGAATTGGCTTTTGTGCATCCAACTCCAGAAGATCCCAGCTTAAATCATTCATATGGAGGACCGCATCAGTATGAGAACGGATGCCTTTCTCATAGTAGCCCAAGTGAATCGCAAGGGTTTTATCAGACTCCCACCACAGCTCCGATTTTGACCAAAAGCGCTCGTAATACCTGACAACATCTTCTTCGTTTCCAGTCACAGAACCAGGAACCTCCCTTTGTTGAAATGCTCTGCCGTTCTCAAATATTCTCTCTTAATACTCTGTGCTATTTTTTGAAATGTATCACAGGGAAAGATTCGTATTGAAATAGTCAGATGAAAAAAGAAAAAAAAAGAAGGGACTTACTTCTTCTTCAGATACGGAAGTCCGGTTCGTTTGTTAACACCGACACCATACCCGGGTGGTAACTCACAGGCAGTGCCGCTTTTCGGTGATCGTTTACTGAAGAAATAAATCGTCTGCTTTCTTCCGCCTTTGAGGGTGACATCCCTCTTATACAAGGTCCAACCTTCATACATGTATGCCATAATTCGTTCCTCTAAATCCGAATCAAGGAAGGTTGATTTAAAGTTTCTCTAAAAAATCTTCAAAAATGGTAACATTGGTTTCAGTGATGTTGAATCGGCTGTAAAATCAGCTTATTTTGGTGTTTCTGAAAAATGATTTCATGATCCTCAAAAATCGGACTTCTGCCTAGAAGAACCGGCAGGTCATTACGATCTGAGACATGGACCTCAAGGTTCTCATAGGTGTACCTTTGATCTTCGTCGTAGATAACCATGGTAAGAACGGTTTTAAACAACGTCGTCTCGCCGGCAGCAGTGTCGACAAAACCAGCTTTCTGCAGTTTCAATTTCAGGTATTTTGCAATGGCATAGGGGATAACAATAAAATCTCCACCGGAATCAAGTAGCGCATCGATCATCGGTGTTTCTCGTTCATTTGCAAGAAACTTGATAGGAATCAACGGGTAATTCTTGTATTCGAAGATAAAGGGTGTTTCTGACATGTGGTGCCCTAATGTAAATGGATACTGCCAGATAATACTTTTGATATCTTGACATTCTGAGCGGGAAATTTATCCACCGGGTACTTCTCATCAGCCGTACGAAGCACATCTTCGAGGTTGAGGCTATGGTCAACGATTTCATCGTTGAAAAGTAAAATCCACTCACCAGAGTATTTTTTGAGCATCTCTTCCTGTTCCATTCATGAATACTTACCGTGAGACGCTATTTAAATCTTCGCAATAGAAAAAAGAAAAAAATTACTCTTGCGCTTCCTCGGTTTTTTCGAAAAAAAGTGAAAGGATTGCCCCGAAAAGACCGCCAAGGACAAGGACGATGGTAATGGAATAGATACCGATATCAGTCCAGACATTATAACGGAGGCCCCAGGTGATATAGAGAAGAAGTCCTCCAATAAGGATGATCAGAGCAACAATTGTGTATGTGTTTATATTTTTTAGGCTTATCTTCATTTTTTTCTTACCTCTTTGAGCATTATTTTTTAACTTGGATGGGAGCACTGGGATTTGAACCCAGATCGACGGGTCTCTTCGTAGGTCATCGCTCCAGTTACTCATCATACGTCAGATGACCCTCTTGTAATCATACCTAACTGGAGCCCGTAATGATGCCGGGTTACACCATGCTCCCATGATGATATGATTTACTGTTTTTGTCTTCGCATCCGTTTCTCTCGTCGCATTCGTTTCTTACGCCATTTCCAGCGCATCTTCCGTCGCTTTTTCCATACTCGTGAACTGCGTTTCATTAGATTTTCCTCTGATTTATGTACCTTGCCCCTAAAATAGATAGCTATATTTAACTGTTTAGGAACAAACAATTAGTGCTTTTCTGTCTCATCAAGCCACACATATTTACACCGGCTGCAATACCAGGCTGAGGAGATCCATTCTTGTTTCCCATTCACCGGGTTTTTATGGCGGAAGAGCCGGACAAGCCGCATCTCACAATTCGGGCATTTTCCATCATATGCCTTCTTGTAGTCCTTACCACCAACCGGATACATAAGCGTATCAGAAGCAACAGTATACAGAAAATTGCATTCCGTACAACACCATGCAGTAGGTACCCAGGTACGCTTCCCATCGACGGTTTTATTTTGGTACAATCGAACTGCTTTTCCAGAGCATTGCGGGCATTTCTTTTTAATAGACGAACCACTCCATTCTTTTATTTGTGTACGTTTCCCTAAATCATATGCTGGTTTAATAGATTCCTATGAAAAAAGGTTTTCAGCGGGCTTGGAGGGATTCGAACCCTCGGCCAATCGGTTAAGAGCCGATTGCTCTAGCCTAGCTGAGCTACAAGCCCCCTTCAGAGAAAGTATATGGAGTAACATTCGCTATTATTTAGGCTTACCGATACGACGTCAAATATTGTTGATGGTGAAACACCTTTGTTTGATGAAAGCCTCCCATAGACGAAGGACGTCGATTAATCTTCAACCACTTTATATCCTTTATCAGGTTTTATGAGGGAGATCACCAGAGGGGCAGGTTTTCCTTTTTGAGAAGGAATAGATGGAACCTCTTTGACAGTGATTTGAACCGTCGGACCTGCTTTTTTCTGATGGATCTCCTTTATTTTTTCAAATACGGTCTCAAGGGAAGGACCACTGTTTCTGAGGTCTTCGTCGATGACAACAAGAATTTCTATTTCATCTAGCTTCTTCTGCACGATCTGGAATTGGGTTACTTTCCTTGTTTTCAGTTCGTTGAGAATACCATACAGACTGGCAAAGGATGCAGCGGGAAACAACCGCCCATCAGGTAACACGACACTATCGCTTCTGCGGCCTTCAACCCCATCTTTTAATACTGGTGTGCACAAGCCACAAGCACATTCTTCGTCATCGATGATGTTCACCCAATCGTCCATGCCTGTGTATCGCACAACTGGTGTCGCTTTCCCAAAGAGCCGGGTCACCACAATATGACCTCGTTTCCCTTTTGGGACCAGCTGGAGGTTTTCATCTATCGCCTCTACATGAAAAAAATCATAGTTGATGTGCCAGGTCCCCTTTCTGCATTCGAAGGCTATTGGGGCTCCAAGAGTCTCGACAGACTCGTAGAGATTAAACACCTTGCATTCGAAGATCTCCTCAACATATCTTCTTGTATATGCATCAAGGACAGACCCGCCAACGATAAAGGCTGTCGGGTACAGATGTTCAGCAGAGCCTTTTTGTTTATAATAAGCGAGTTGAAACGCAGTCGCAGGATAGGTGTAAATGATGTCCGGTTTGAACTGATTAAGTTGGGTGATAATTTCCTTCATCGGTTGAAACGCATTCAGACGGATACGATTGCTATCGCTAAAGGCAAAGGACGTCTTTGAGAAGAAGAGATCCTCAGCAGTCGAATCAGCCATATTCGGATTGAAGTTCCCGATGTTTGCTAAACGGGATTTCCTCCAGTTTAATCCTAGTTCATCATAGGTTCTCAATGTTCCTCCAATCCCTTCTGCGAATACAGAAAAATCAACATATAAAGACACTTGTTTCCCTGTTGAACCTGAGGTCGAGACCATTCGTGCTTTTTGTCTATTGTATGATGCTGGTAAGATACCATCAGGGAAATGTGTGACCAAATCCTTTTTTGAAACAAAAGGAACTGCTGTGAAATCCCGTACCGTCTTGATTTGTGTAACCTGAACCTTCGCCTGTTGATATTTTTTCTGATAGAGTGGAACAGAGGCAGCATAGCGAAGGGTTTTTTGTATCAAATGATCTCGATATTCCTTGATTTTTTGAGGAGACCAACGACGCAGTCTACGCGTATCAGACAAGAGATTTTTTAGGAAGGGTAACGAGACGAGTGGGTTGAGAAAGGGATTTGCCATGAGTGGATTTCTATAATGCAAATATTAATAATATAATTTATGATTGCGAGAACCGTGAAATATACACTAAAATGTCTGAAATGTGGGAAGACTTACTCCGAGAATCACTATATCTGTTCATGTGAAAATAAATGCGACTCACTTCTAACGACAGTCTATGAACAAAAACGACTCACTGTCGATGAAAACTACCAAGGAATCTGGCAGTACCACGAATGGCTCCCCATACAAAAAATAGATCCACGTTTGGTTGACCACGGTAGTTGCTTTCGTACCTATCAAAGCATAAAGCTTGCAGCACACCTGGGATTGAAAAACCTTATCATCTGTTTAAATGCCTATCCGCACTGTCAAACCGGATCGTTTAAAGACCTTGAAGCAGAAGTGACGTTCCAACGGGTCATGAACACCTTTGATTCAGGAAAACCGTTAGTCATGTCCTCTGATGGAAATAATGCTATCTCCTTTGTTCATTATTCAAATGTGATCCGCTACCCGATTTTCCTGTTCGCAACGGAGGATGCTCGAATCAGAAGAATATGGTCTTTTTCTAAATCCAATCCATATACACATCTTTTCCCTATCTATGGTGATTATTATGATGCAATTAACCTAGCGAACCAATTTTCCCATGTAGAGGGATATCTTTCAGAGGGAGGATACCGGAATGTCGCCCGACGTGACAGTGTCGGGACCATGATGCTTGACGCAACGCGATTCATCGGTCAAATCCCGGATCATTACTTCCAGGCGCTTGGCTCAGGACCTGGTGCAATCGCAGCCTACGAAACAACGCAACGACTTATCGCTGATGGACGGTTTGGAAACAAACTACCAAAAATCCATGGGTCTCAAAACCACCCGTACACCCCGATGGTCGACGCATGGGAAAACCATTCTCGAACCATCGATGAAAGGTTTCAAAAAGAATCAGCGAAACAAATCATTGATCAGACCGTTGCTCATGTCCTGACCAATCGGTTTCCTGCCTATTCTCTGACTGGCGGTATGTATGATGTGTTGACAGATACCAAAGGGGAAATGTACAGCGTCACCAATGAGGAAATTGAAAAAGCCCAGGCGTTGTTCGAAAAACTTGAAGGAATCAGCGTTGTTCCTGAGGCCGGAGTCACCATCTCATCTTTACAACAGGCGATACAAAGAGGAGCAGTCGCACCACAGGATTATATCCTTTTGAATATCACCGGTGGCGGTCGAAAAGAAATACGAAGAGAACGATTGCATATTGAACCCTATCGATTCCCTGCCAAGAAACTGCAGATCAGTCAGAAGACGTTAGAGGAGAAAATACAGCATTCAAAGGAGATCATCCAGGAGGCGGTTCAGACCTATGGAAATCGTGTCGCAGTCGCCTGTAGCTGGGGAAAAGACAGCATGGTGCTGCTGCATCTTGCTCGAAGTATCAAACCAGATATCCCTATCTTCTCTGTATTAACCATTCATAAGCCTAAGGAGACATTCGAATTCGTTGTGAAGGTCATTGAACAATACAAGCTCAAACCAAAGATCTTCATGGTTGGAGACACAGTCCCCGAGATATTTCGAAAAAACAACATCGAAATCATCCTGCTGCCTCTAGAGCAGTACAGGCTACAAGCTGAGAAGATAAAAAAAGAAACAGGCCATGAAATCTACTATGAAGACCCTGATTCCTGCTGTAAGTTCTTAAAAGTCGTTCCAGTCCGTTATGCGTACACGACCCTTGGGTTACACGCATGGTTCAGTGGACTGCGGAACACCGAGGGATTCACAAGGAAGTATGTCGCTGAAATCGAAAAGATCGGTGACCATGAGACAAAAATCAATCCTCTCTTGTCATGGACCGAAGAAGAAATATGGAAGTACATCAAAAACAACAAGATTCCTGCTCATCCCTGGTATCGGAAAAAGTTTTCTGATGGTCGACGGATCAGATCGCTTGGATGCGAGCCGTGCACAGTCCCCATCTTTGATCATGAAAGTGAACGAGATGGTCGATGGAGGAAAACCTTTAAGAAGGGCGGGGAATGTGGAATCCATACACGATCAGCTAGTGAACGACTATGAGAATCGCACAGGGTTGTTGGTCCTGGGTAGCACCCCCATTATTGCTCAGCATACTGTTAGGGGTCATCAGTTGGTATAATCCCTGGTTTCTTTCCTTGTTCATCCCTGTTCTTTGTGTCCTTGTTTTTTTCCTTATCTTTTTCCGCGACCCGGAACGGATCATCGCCGAGGGTGTTGTTTCTCCTGCAGATGGGAAAATCCGTGACATCAAACAAGAGAACAATCAAGCCTTAATCTCGATATTCATGGAGGTCAACAATGTCCATGTGAACAGGATGCCACTGGACGGTCGAATCATTACGATGACGCATTTTCCCGGGTATCATCTGCGCGCCTGGAAAAAGGAATCTGAGTTTAATGAACGAGTCATCATCAAAGTCCAAACAGCGATAGGAGAAATGACGGTCTTACAAATCGCAGGGCTCATCGCACGACGGGTATACCCATATATAAAAGAAGGGGACGTCTTGAAAAAAGGAGATCGTATCGGTATCATCAGACTTGGCTCACGGGTCGACGTCATCCTGCCTGCCGATAAAATAGAGTCAATACCGGTGAAGATCGGGGATCCGATTAAAGCAGGTCAAGACACGATTGCCTTTTTGAAAAAGAACTAACAAGATTCATTCTGTTTCTTCTGTTTTTTTCGCCTTCTTTGAAGTCTTACGTTTCTTTTTTGATTTTGGTTTTTGTTCCTCTTCGCCAGTACTGTCTGTTTCTTCGATTGGCTCTTGTTCCATTGGTTCTTCGGTTTCTATCTGTTCTGTTTCTTCTTCAGTTTCTTCTATTTCTTGAGGAGGAATTTCCGCTTTTGAAATATATTTTGCATCGATACGTTCCGTGATATAGACGTCTTTTCCAGCGCGGTAGATTTGTACACCATCCTCTCGTGCTTTTTTCCCGTCGATATGTAAAATCAACGGTTCCTCTGTTCGTACTTTTCCTGCTTCGATTGCTTTTTCTATGCTGCCGCTGAGATGCACGCTTTTCCGATCAATCGGGTTTAACCCCCCCTCCAGGATAATGTCGATTTCCTCCTCCGTCACCGGATAATAGAAATCATCAATCTCAGCGATTGGCAAATCATCAAGTCGGATATCGATGGTATGCCCATAGGTCGCCCGGATCATACCTCCATCGATCTGGTACCTCCCTTTTGGATCAGTTAAAGCGATTGCCTCAATATGATGCTCTTTGAGCCATTGGAAACCTGATCTGCTCACCCCGACCGCCTCGACGAACTCAGAGATGTCAACCCAGCCATGACCATCGACCATAACACCGAGCTTTTCTGGGAAATGCCGTAACACGCCTGCCATGATGCGTCCAAGTGAGTCGAGCTCCCGATCACTCATCAGGAATTTCCCTTTTTTGTCGCATACGGGGCAGGTTTCCCCGCGGTAATACCCATGTTCATCACATTTTCCAAGCATAATACCTAGTCCCGTAATAGTAGAACAGGTATAAGTTTTTGTATTCCTTCTTCTATTACCCTGAGGGTGGACCAGTGGAACAAGAAGAAATGAAAAAACAAGCAGCAGAAAAGGCAGTACAACATATCGAAGACGGTATGGTGATTGGACTGGGGACAGGCTCTACCGTTGATTTTGCTATTAGAAAAATCGGGGAGATGGTGAAAACTGGTCTGAAAATAGAAGGGGTTCCCACATCACTGAAGACCAAGAGGTTAGCCACTGATCTCAAAATCCCGTTAATCGAACTTGATGATCACACAGAAATTGACATCACGATCGATGGGGCTGATGAGGTAGACTCAAATCTGAATCTAATCAAAGGTGGTGGAGGAGCACTTACACGGGAGAAAATCATCGCTTTTCATTCAAAAAAAGTCATCATCATCGTTGACGAAACAAAGATAGTCAAAGGACTGGGTTGCGATTGCGCTCTTCCTGTTGAGATAACAAGGTTTGGGTGGTCTGCGACGAAGAAAACACTCGAAGGGATGGGGTGTACCGCGAACTTACGAAAAATCATGGATGAAGCGTTCATCACTGATAATCAAAACTACATCGTCGATTGTGATTTTGGGAAAATCGCGGACTCTGAAGCATTGGAAAAGGAGATAAACAATACCCCGGGAGTCCTCGAGAATGGGCTTTTTATCGGACTTGCTGATGAGGTGATCGTGGGCAGCAAACAAGGGATGATGACGTTAGAACGACAGGATATCGTTCAATAACTTTAGAATACTATCCTGAAGGATGGGGCAAACCAATGTTTTTCTCAGAGATGAGCACAAAAAAAACTTTAACGAATACCAAGAACAAGATGACCCTGTATCAAACTGAGATTTTGGAACGCCTCAACGCCATCGAAGTTGATGCCCATTGGTTCCGTCGTGCATTCCATACCTTTGCGGCATCGTTCCTCATCTACTACCTCCTTCCAGATGAGGAATGGATACGCATCATAAAGATTGTACTCCCAATATTCATCGTCATCTGTATGTGCGTCATCGAATATTATCGGTTACGAGGTGACTTTACAAACCAAAGGTTTTTTGGTCTGAGAAGCTATGAGAAGAAAAGACCGGCAAGTTACTTGTATTTTGGGGTCGGCGTGCTTCTTTTATTTTTACTGTTCCCTCAACAGATAGCGATTCCGTGCATTCTGTGCGCCTCATTCATTGATCCACTCATCGGGGAATCACGTCATTATCTCAAGAAACAACACGCGTATCTTATAGGGTTCGTCGTCTCTGTGTTTTTCTTCGTCCTCACATGGCACCAAGCTGACTGGTGGGTCCTTGTACTTGTTGGTTTTGTTGGTGCAAGTAGCGCTGTCATTGGTGAAGCAAAGAAACTTTCGTTTCTTGATGATGATTTCATGATCCAAATCCTCCCAGCGATAGTACTTTTCCTTGTCTGGCAGCTGCTTTTACTGATGAATATCAATATTTTACCACCACAAATCATCTCTCCCCTCTGATTATAGGACGGTCTCTCTGTATGAATGGAAAAAATACAAAAGTAAAAGAAAATATTCAGAAACTCCTACTGCGCCTTGAGCTTTTGTTCGCACCAGTACTACTCATCGTACCACTTACTGTCGCTATGTTCTTTTTAATCGATTGGTATGTAAGAGGTTTTTCTACGGGTTCCTCTTCGTTCGATGGAGAGCTTTTTATCGGATTTCTTATCCTCCTAGGTAACATTTTGGTTGACATCCCGTTTCTTCGGTCAATACGGATGCTTCGGAAAAAAGAATAAATCATTACTCTCAGGTACGAAGTAATGTTTAAAGTTTTCATAGCAAAAAAATAAAGAGAAACTCTGAAAGAAAATTCAAAATATACCGTTAGTACTTTAAAGAGGTTTTTTGTATAAGAAATTATAAAAGGAATAGTCCTATTCCAAGGATAGATGAGAGCGCTTCTTGCAAACATGGGATTTGTTCTTCAAATCTCTGGAATTTTTATTATCCTCCCGATCATCCTTTCCTTTATCAACAATGAAATGGTCGCGACCGTTGGGTTGTTTATTACCGCAACGATTTTTCTTATCATAGGTTTTTCATTCAATGCTTTTTGCGAACGACGTGAGTTAAGCTATAAGAGCTCCTGCAGTCTAATCATATTGGTTTTTATTCTGTTAAGCCTGATAGGGTCTATCCCTTATATTTATGTAAACATATCAAACGGGGACATCATACAGGTCGTATCAGATAGTATCTTTGAGTCAGCATCAGGGTTCACCACAACAGGGTTCTCGGTGATACCAGACCTATCTATAATGCCCGAATCTATTCTATTTTATAGGGGATTGACGCAATTCATTGGAGGACTAGGTATTGTCTTAGTGCTTCTTGCGTTCTTTTATCCTGAAGCAAAACTACAGGACTTTGCAAAAGGAATGGGCTTTTCCAAAGACCAAAAAATAAAAAAAACATTTCTTTTAATCATCCTCATCTATTGTGTTTATACAATCATTCTGGTAATCATGAGTGTTCTATTTGGATATCATGACATTGTTAAGGCGATATCATTTGTCTTCTCGGGTCTTAGCACAGGAGGATTTGCCCCAATTAATGATATCACAAGTGTTGCGACGACAATTCCTATGAATACCATTCTTATCATTTGCATGGTACTGGGTGCTTCGAATTTTTTCATCATTGCAGGACTTTTTAAGAGAAGGTTTAGGGAATTTTTCGCTTCTGAATTCTCCGTATTTCTTCTAATGGCAATCTTTGCTATCAGCATCGCTGCGATATTTTTCGGACTGTCTCTTAGTGAATCTGTATTTCACATTGTAAGCGCGATGACAACCACCGGATTTAGTTATGTGAATGTCGCTCAGTTCTCAGATGGATTCAAATTCTTCCTGGTCTTCCTCATGCTCATTGGTGGTGCAAGTTTTTCAACCGCAGGTGGTATCAAAATCTATCGATTTGTTCTTATGATCAAAGCGGTTAGAAAAGCGGTATATGAAAGCATCACCGATCGAGAATATAAAATTCGACTCTTTGGAAGAGATTATTCAAATGCCACGATCCTCCAAGCAGCAATCGTGGTTCTATTGTTTATTGTATTGGTTTTTTCTTCTGCGTTTGTTGTAAGCTCCTATGGATTTCCTCTTGTGAATTCACTTTTTGAAACAACTTCTGCTGTTGCGACCACAGGGTTAAGTGTTGGCATTATCAGTCCTTCACTTGCATTAGAACTGAAATGGCTTTTTGTTTTTCTTATGATCCTTGGACGTGTTGAAATCTTCGCATTCTTCATCATGTTTTCACGGACGAAAGAATCCACAAACAAAAATAATGAAAAAATAAAGACGATAGCTGAAAATGGAACTGAGAAAACCCAGATTACAAAGCAGTTCCGATGCTCGAATTGCGGGAAAATTTTAACATACGTTGGTCAACCTGGAGAAAATCTCACCATTACTTGTTCATCCTGCGGAACAAAAGGAAAGGTCACTATACAGAGCCGTACCAATAAAGATAAATAATAAATGAATTAAAAGATTACATTTATCATGGATAAAATATATCTTAAAA
>CAYXPY010000009.1:0-72823 GCA_964467345.1 uncultured Thermoplasmatales archaeon
AGGTTTTTTAGGTAATTTTGTTGATGTAATTCTTTCTTTTTTTTCATCTCTATGCCCCCTGACACATCCCGCGGATGACCACCGCAAATCCAGCATGGATGAGAGGTACAACCATCAAGATGAGGATGTACAGAAATGTCGCGTTCCAGTCTCCCGTGATAATCATCATCAAAGGAATCACAATCAGAAGCAGCAGCACCCCTGCGACAGCGGCGGTGACATAGCTTTCCGCCATGATACCAAGTGTTTCAAGCAGTTGTTTCTGTTGGTTTCTGTTCTCCCATAGGTATTGGTCTGCCTTATGCATAAAATAGGTTTTTAAAGAACCACCAGAGGTGACCGTGACGACCATACCCTGGAGGAATTCTTTGAATCGTTGTGATGGTGTCCGCGCGATGTTCTTTTTAATCGCACTAAGAATATCAAAGCCAAGCAAGCCAACATCGCGGTAGATCCATGCAGATTCTTCCTTTACTTCGCTGTAGATATCCTGCTTGGAGAGGCTTTTAAAAATCTCTGTTGGTGTGACTCCGGCAGAGGCCATAGCAGAGATAAAATTAATGGCATAGGCGAGGTTTGCATCAATCTTTTTTTTACGGGATTTCGCCCGGCTTTTCGGCAATGACAGCAACATCGCATAAATTATAACTCCAACAAATCCGGGAATAAACAGGAATAAGATGGTCAGTCCCATATCTAGGGTAACCCCAAGAAGAGGTAGCAGGAGAAAAACAAAAAAAACAATCACAATCAGAGAGCTCAGTAACCCAAGAATGGCACTGAGGAACACATACGACAGGTATGCGCCTGCGCGTATCTCCATATGTGCTGATTGCAATGCTTCTTGTAGGTGGTTATTTGCCTTTCGTTCACCTAATCTGCCTAACCATTTATAACTCATACGTTGATATTTTGTTAGTGTCATCGGCATCCCTCCGATTCCATTTCTTTTTTCTCTTTTTCAAAAATATTATCATGAGATAGGGTATTTGCTTGACCGGTGTTGAGTTGTTCAACCATCACCTTTTTTATTTCAACATCCGGTTGTTTTTGCTTCAGCTCCCGGTCTTTTCTTATTTTTTCCATGACCTCGCTTGGGCTATCAATATAGGATGATACGATTCGTGCGACATCTTTGAAGGCACGGATATTGTTATCTTTCATCCATTCAAGAATATCAACCCGTCGCCTGAGTTCATCAAGCATCTGTTCTTTAGACATCCCGTGTTGATTGCGGATCCGTTCCATCACATAGCTCTTACCGGAGAAAGAGAACTGATCGCTCACCGGGTCCCATCGAAATACCTCATTTGTCAGTATTTCTTTGGTCATCGGATCGATATCGACGATTTCAACGATCTGTTTACATCGCCTGACTCGTTTGTCGTTTACCTCGGTTTGTATTTGAATCGTAACAATGTTTAATGCTTGAAGCATTACTCGAGGGATTTCGATTGGTTTACCTTCTAGCCGATGGATGAGTGACTGGGCGGAATCTGCATGGAACGTTGAATACGTTGTATGGCCTGTCGCCATCGCCTGGAACAACACATACGCTTCCTTCCCACGAATCTCCCCGACGAGGATATACTCAGGCCGTTGTCTCAGCGCGGCCTTCATCAAATCATATAAATCGATCTCACCAGCGAGTTTATCATTTATCACCTCGCCAAATCCAGATCGAACCACCCCAGGGATCCAGTTTGGATGCGGCAGGTTGATTTCCCTTGTTTCTTCAATGGAAACAATCTTTGATTCCCGTGGGATGAACAAGCAAATCGCATTCAGGGTCGATGTCTTTCCTGCCGCGGTTCCTCCTGCGATAAGAGCACTGATGCCGTTTTCCACAGCAAGCCAGAGATAAGCAACCATCTCTGCAGACAGGCTTTTATATGCAATCAGATCAGTTGCCGTAATCGGGTCAGCTTTGAACCGTCTGATGGTAAATGTTGAACCTTTTGCAGTTACCTCCTTGCTAAGGGTCATCTGAATCCGGGAGCCGTCTGGCATTGTAGCATCAAGCATTGGTTCAGCGATGGAGATGTGTTTTCCACATTTCTGTGCTAATCGGACAACAAATTCAGAAAGTTTTACTTCATCGGAAAATTGGATGTTGCTTTTCAAGGAGCCGTATTTCCGGTGAAACAGGAAAATCGGGAGACCCGACCCATCACACGAGATATCTTCAATGTTAGGGTCACGCATTAAGGGATCAATCTTTCCATACCAGATGAAATCCCTTTTTATGTAATAGAGAATCTTGGTTTTCAATACATCATCGACTATCATATTGTATTCATTGATGATGTTGGTAATTCTGCCTAAGAGAAATGCATCGACTTTTTGATTATCAAGTTCATCTAACCGAATATCCATTGAATTGATAAGACTCTCGTGGATGAAATTAAGGGAGTTTTTTTCTTTATCATTCAGCTGTGGCTCAATTGTCTTATAAAATTTGTCTAGAGAGGTGGTGTCCTTAAGGATTTTTATAAACACAAAGGGCTCGAGAACAGGGTAACATTCGAGTTCAACAAGGTTTTTTTCATCAATAGTACTGTCTCGGTTGGAGAAAACCACGATACCTTTTTTTCCACATTGAGAGCATTTGATGGTTACTTTTTGTCCTGGTTCCCCCTCGCAAGAAATTTTTGAATGGCATCCAGGGCAGACCGCTATTTTTTTTATCATTATTAATTCCGTATTTTCTTCATTACTTCTTGTGGATTGTCCACATATTGTGCAACAATCGTTGCTACTTTCTTGAACTCACGAACGTTATTTTTATTCATCCAATCCAACAGTGTCGTTCGATTTTTTATTTCACTAATCATCCCCTCTCGACTGATATCTTTCTCTGCTCTGATACGTTCAAGAACATAGCTTTTTCCCGAATAAACGAATTTATCTTCAATAGGGTCCCATCGGAATACTTCATTGGTGAGTATCTCTTTTGTGGTCGGGTCGATATCGATGATTTCTATGATTTGTTTGCATCGTCGAGCTCTTTTATTTTTCACCCGTGATATGACCTGAATAATGACGATATCTAAGGTCTGAAGCATAATACGGGGAATCTCGATGGGTTTTCCTTCCAACCGATGGATGAGAGACTGAGCAGAATCCGCATGGACTGTCGAGTAGGTTGTATGTCCGGTCGCCATCGCCTGGAACAACACATACGCTTCCTTCCCACGAATCTCCCCGACGAGGATATACTCAGGCCGTTGTCTCAGCGCGGCCTTCATGAGATCATATAAATCGATTTCACCGATGACTTTGTTCCCAACGACTTCTCCAAATCCAGATCGAACCACACCAGGGATCCAGTTCGGATGCGGCAGATTGATTTCCCTTGTTTCTTCAATGGTGACAATCTTTGATTCCCGGGGGATGAACAAGCATAGTGCGTTTAATGTCGAGGTCTTTCCTGCAGCGGTCCCACCAGCAATAAGGGCATTGATTCCATTTTCCACTGCGAGCCACATGTATGCGACCATCTCTGAGGACATCGTATGAAACTCGACAAGGTCTGGAGGTGAAAAGGGATCCTCACTGAATTTTCTAATGGTAAACGTCGATCCTTTCGTAGTGACCTCGGTACTAAGGGTCATTTGGATACGGGACCCATCAGGCATTGTTGCATCAAGCATCGGTTCTGATATCGAGATGTGTTTTCCGCATTTCTGTGCTAGTTTTACGACAAAAGCGGTGAGTTCATCTTCGTCTCCAAATTGGACATTGCTTTTTAATGAACCGTAGCGTCGGTGATACAAAAAGATGAAAACACCGGATCCATCACAGGAAATATCCTCGATATTAGGATCTTTCATGATGCTTTCAAGTTTCCCCAGGCCAATCGATTCCTTTTCAAGGTGATAGAGTAACTTTTTCTTGGTAAGAGAATCGATATTAAGCATGTAATCATCCAGGATTAAATCGACTTTTTCACTAAGATATTTATCTTCACCTTTCGCTTCAAGATCAGCGGTTTTGAATGCAAAGCTATCAAGTGTTTCTTGAACAAATTTCAACAGGTATTCTTCGTCTTTTGTGAGCTGCAATTCAAGGAGGATATATCGTTTGTCAAGAGATTCTTTTTCGCGGATGATTTCCACATAGGAAAAAGGTTCTTGAATGGGATAAAAATCGATTTCTTCAATCTGATCCTCTGTATATCCCATTCGTTCCAACGTAGCTGCCTTCAGCTGGTTTGCCTCTTTTTGAAACTGGATTTTTCCATCAGGGGTGATTTCCTCGAGTTTCACCTCAGTTTTTTTTGGTTCTTGGTTCGTTGGTACTACAACCTGTTGAACAGATACCTCGCCTTGGGAGGATTGGTTTATACTTGAGGCAGTTACCTCCTCAAAATGACTTACGTCCTGCGCGTCTGTTCTAGATGTGCTGCCATGTGGCTTTATTTCTTGACTTGATGCTGGTTCTTCATCTTCAATGGTAGGGTGGACATCTGTTCTTTCCATAGTGTTTGAAACTGATATCTTAGAATCTTGCGAGGTGGTGCTGGCTTTAATTTTGTTGTCCAGCCATGCTGCCTCATCTTCTTTAACCTGTGCGATTGATTCTTCAAAATGAGGTAATTGTTCTGTCGCGTCTTCTTCTTTCTTTTCTTCGGAAGGTTTAACCGTGGGTTTATCAATTTTTTCTTTCGTCTTGAAACCAATATGTTTCTTCTTTTTCACTGCAGGTTTCTGTTCTTTTTCATGATTCTCTGTGGTTTTGTCTTTTTGGTTTTGTGGGATGTTTCGTTGGTAAAAGGGAGGTGTGGTTTCTAATGATTTGTTTTCAGTGTTTGGTTTTTTTTGTGGTTCCGTTTTTTTCTTATCATGGACATAAAATACGAACTGAGGTGATTTTTTCTCAGATAAGCCCCTGTTTCCAAATTGGCCTTGCTTATTTTTTTGTCGTTGGACATAGGCATGGGCATCTAAGATTTGGTCAACTTTCGTTTCGATGTCCGTAGCATTTTCCAGTGAATCTGAGAGGGGTACCTTTTTACGATTGTCCGTTTTTGTCATAGTACCCCTCCTTTATAGCTCTCCTTCCATTTCCATGCATCCCATCTTCCCACGTTTATGAGTCTGAAAGAGTCATAACAAAAGTTACAAACTTAAGTGAACTTTTTATGCATCTCATCCGACGATTTTTGATATAGTTTGTTCGTATATATAGCTTTCTTTAAATTTCTATGCAAAAGGTAACGAAATTTAGTCTCTTGGTTTCCTGAACCATAAGATTGCTGCAAGAAGACCAAGACCAAATGGGACAACGATGATGTAGTAGATAAGATCGATTTTCAGGAGATAGGTGGTAAAATCATACCCGGAGAGATAAAGGATGATACAACCAACGAGCACGACAGGGATAAGAATGCCTACTATTAACGGTACGGCTTCCCGGTTCATATTCCTCACACGTATAAAGCGAATTGTTTAAGGGTATTTGTAGTTAATGGAAAAGAGCTGGCTTTTATTAGATATCATAAGAATAATGTATATAAACTATGACCAGATTCCTGGCTAGACGGGATTTCTGTGGTTAAAAAAACAAAAGTTATCATCATGGGTGCGGCAGGGAGAGATTTTCATAATTTTAACGTGTATTTCCGAAAAAACCCACTGTATAATGTTGTTGCATTTACTGCGACTCAAATACCTGATATTGCAGGAAGAAAATATCCCGCGTCGCTTGCTGGGAAATACTATCCGAAAGGCATTGCCATCTATCCTGAGGAGAAACTATCTGAGCTTATCAAAAAATTCGATGCTGATTGTGTAGTGTTTGCCTACAGTGATGTCCCCTATTCTTATGTTATGGGAAAGTCTGCGATGGTAAATGCTGCGGGGGCTGATTTTATGCTCTTAGGCCCAAAGAGTACAATGCTTGTTTCAAAAAAACCAGTTATTGCGGTCTGCGCGGTGCGAACTGGTTGTGGAAAATCACAGGTCTCAAGGAAGATTTTTGAGCTTATTCAAAAGAAAGGATTGCGTGTGGCAGCCATCCGTCATCCAATGCCCTATGATCAAAACCTGACAACACAGGTTTGTCAGCGTTTCGCAAGCTACACGGATCTCGATAACTATAACTGTACGATCGAGGAACGGGAGGAATACGAGCCGTACATCGATATGAACGGTATTGTCTATGCGGGTGTGGATTATGAAAAAATCCTGAGAGCCGCTGAAAAGGAGGCAGATGTGATTATCTGGGATGGCGGGAACAATGATTTTTCATTCATCAAACCTGATCTTCTCATTACGATCGCTGATCCTCATCGTCCTGGTGATGAGCTTGCGTATTATCCTGGTGAGATGAACGTGCGAAGCGCTCAGATTGTCATTATCAATAAGGTTAATACCGCGGATAAAGAAGACATTGAGACGGTTCGGATGAATGTCAAAGGGATAAATCCAACAGCAGAGATAATCGACGGGACTT
Source organism: uncultured Thermoplasmatales archaeon (assembly GCA_964467345.1). Lineage (GTDB taxonomy): Archaea > Thermoplasmatota > E2 > DHVEG-1 > DHVEG-1 > SM1-50. The sequence continues at coordinate 6,457 of CAYXPY010000009.1, forward strand.
CAGTGATTCAGGCTGAGGATAAAAAAATGATAACGGGGAAAAGCGTTCTTGTTGTTGAAGATGGCCCAACCGTGACCCATGGAGGCATGCGCTACGGAGCAGGTATGGTTGCAGCAAAGGAGTATGGCGCAAAAAAAATCATCGACCCACGACCCTTCGCGGTTGGCTCGATTATCGATACGTTTAACAAATTCACGCATCTCGTGGATATCCTTCCGGCTATGGGCTATGGGAAGAAACAGATACAGGAACTTGAAAAAACAATCAATAACGCGGATTGCGATGTCGTAATCAGTGGCACTCCGATTGATCTCACCCGTATTTTGAAAACGAAAAAACCTGTCGTACGAATACGATATGGGGTTGGAAATAAAACCGCCGTCCAACTTGAAACAATCTTGGAGAAATTCCTGAAAAAGAAGAAATTATTTTAATTGTTTCCCAAAAAGGACGAACTGAGCAAGTAACGATTCAAGCTGGATATGATCATTGCTTCCTTCTACAAGCCTGAATTCCACTTCCCCGGTTTTCTCCATGAGCCGTACCTTATGGTCCTCTGGTATTGTTAAATCAAATATCGATCGGTGAATCTGCTTAATGATTTCTTCTCCGCTTAACCCATGGGTTATCAGCAGATCATAAAGCTGGTTTCTTGCAGCCATGAAATTACCCCCTAGCGCCGTGGTTATCAGCGTTTTTACATCCTCTGGTCGGGCTGTCGCAGATGTCTCGTAAAGGAGTTCTGCGGTGATCTTTTTATCGATGGATGCACCGACTTGAAGGACGTTTATCGCTCTGCGCATGTCTCCTCGAGCGATAAAAATAAGGGCTTCGAGTCCGTCCGGTGTGATTTCCAGATGTTCTTTTGTAGCTATCTTTCGTATATATTTTTTTACATCATCTCCAGTGAGTGGTTTGAAGCGAAAGACCGCACAACGGGATTGAATTGGTTCGATGACCTTTGAGGAATAATTCACCGAGAGAACGAAGCGGCAGATATGGGTGTATTTCTCGATGGTTCGTCGGAGAGCCGCCTGGGCTTCTTGAGTCAAGGAGTCTGCTTCATCAAGAAAAATAATCTTGAAAGCTGCTCCGATTGGCGCGGTGCGTGCGAAATCCTTTATCTTACCTCGGATGATGCCGATACCGCGCTCGTCACTTGCATTAAGTTCATGAAAGTTCTGTGACCAATGTTGTTCCCCAAAAACCTCATGAGCAAGGGCTAAGGCAGCGGTTGTTTTCCCAGTACCAGGTGGTCCTGCAAAAATCAGGTGAGGGACGTTCTTCGTCGTCGCATAGGCTTTGAGTCGTTCGATGATGTTATCTTGACCAGCAATGTCTGACAGTGTTTTGGGTCTGTACTTCTCAATCCAGATTTCTTGCATCAAGCTTGTGTAATACGTTATCCCTCTTAATGTTTTTTTGTTTCTTGGAGGGTCATTGACACGGTTTTTTGTCTTTTTGACATTTTTCCAGAAAGTCTTTAAATACAATTATTGCCACACGTTAACACGACACGCTCGGAAAATGAAAAGGTGATGATGTGAAAAAAAAACGTCTACAGACACTTTGTAAACTGTGTGTGTTTTTAAGCATCGCAAATCTCCCTTTTTTAACACTGACGAACCTGTTTGGAACACAGAGCTTTATCGACTCATACAGATACCCAAGCTCCTTCCAATACATAAAAACCGATGCAATTGACAATCTCAATACCCATGAAGGATATCTCCTGATCGAACGACCAACACATCACGGATATGCAATAAACGAACAAGACATCATTTTATACCATTCCTCCAACCAGACCATCACCCAACGTGTTGTATCATCCATTGTAACAAAAAACGGGGCTAATACCTATTTTATCAACGATTTACCAAATGGTACCTGTTCCGAACCAATTAACGAACAGCAGATCATCGGAAAAATTAAAGCACGATTCGATGACAACCTCTGGATCACCATGTGTCTACGTATCTGGCAGATATCTTCAGATAACCTCAACGCGTTAGTGTATTTTTCAAACATATAACCCTGCATGATAAGCTTCTTTAATAGCTGACGGTTACCCTAGACGGGGTAGCTATGCAATTTATTCCAAATTCTCCCTTAAAAAAACAGATGTTACATGACCTCCAATTGCATGACATCGACGACCTTTTTTGTGACATCCCAGAAAAAATAAAAATAAAAAAACTCCATCTCCCACAAAGCTGCCTCCAACAAGAAATCGAAGACCATATGCGGAACCTTGCGAAACAAAACAAATCCTTCTGTGAACTACCGTCGTTCCTCGGCGGAGGTTACAAGCCACATTACATCCCTGCTCTTGTTAAATCAACACTCTCACGATCTGAATTCTATACCGCCTATACACCCTACCAGCCAGAAGCATCTCAAGGCTTCCTGCAAGCCATCTTCGAGTACCAAAGTCTCATAGCCGAACTAACCGGGATGGATATCTCCAACGCATCACTCTATGATGGAGCAACCGCTCTTGGGGAAGCAGCACTTATGTGCACCCGTATCAACAAGAAAAAAACATTTGTTATACCAAAGAACATCTCGTGGGAAAAAAAAAGCATTTTAACGAATTATACAAAAGGCGCTGGTATCACCATTAAAGAAGTCGATTACGACAAAAAAACAGGGTGTATCGATATTGAAAACCTAAAAAAAACAATCGATACGAACACCTCCGGTTTTTATCTTGAAAACCCCAACTTCTTTGGTGTCTTTGAAGAGGAAGTCGAGGAAATCCATCACCTCCTCCAGAAGCATCAATCATTGTTTGTTGCTGGAGTTGACCCCCTCTCACTTGGGGTCTGTAAGAGCCCTGGTGATTATGGGGCAGATATGGTTATAGGGGAAGGAAAAAACCTTGGTAATCCCCTTGATTTCGGGGGCTCGACATTAGGCATTTTCGCCTGTAAAAAAGACTTTGTGCGTCAGATCCCTGGTCGCATTATCGGTCTGACAAAAGACCAGAGCGGAAAACGTGCGTTCTGCATGACCATGCAAACCAGGGAACAACATATCAGAAGAGAGAAAGCCACAAGCAACATTTGTACAAATGAAGGATTATGCATGCTTGCCGCGGTCACCTATCTGTCATGGCTTGGCGGAAAAGGACTAGAAGAGCTCAGCGCGCTGAACTTTGAGCAGGGACAAAAATTACGGAAAGAAATCATTCAGATATCTGGATTTTCACAAGAGTTTTCTGGTGTTCATTTCAATGAATTCGTCATCAGATGTCCCGATACGAAAAAGATCCATCAACATCTCTTACGAAACGGAATCCATGGTGGTCTGCTTTTAGAATCTTTTTATCCGAGATTACAAAATTGTATGCTGTTTGGAGTAACAGAACTCCATACCAACGAGCATATTAAAAGGCTACTTTCCTTACTTACGGAGGTGCAGTGATGTACCACAGTGCTGTATGGGCGGAGCCTCTTCTCATTGAATTACAGGAAACCATCACAGAGAAACATAAAAACAAGCCAGTACTCCCTGCGTCGCTGCAGAGAAAAAAACCTCTTGCCATCCCAAGTCTTGATGAGACCCAGGTAGTTCGACATTTCTTCCATTTAAGTCAGATGAACTACGGCATCGAATCAGGGATTTATCCTCTCGGCTCCTGCACGATGAAATACAATCCAAAGATATGTGAACAGATCAGCAGCTGGGAACAATTCTCCCTGCTGCATCCCTACCAGGACGAGTCAACAATCCAGGGAACCCTTCGAATGATGAACGAGCTTGAACAGATGCTCTGTGAGATCACCGGGATGGATGCCTTTACTTTACAACCCGCGGCAGGCGCACAAGGGGAGTTCACCGGTCTTCTCCTCACACGTGCCTACCATGAGGCGCATAAGGATTTTGAGAGAGATGAAATCATCCTTCCAGATACCTCTCATGGAACAAACCCTGCAAGTGCTGCCATGGCTGGCTTTAAAGTCATTGAAATCCCCTCGACAAAGGAAGGGACTGTTGATCTGGAAATGCTCAAAAACGCACTCTCCCCAAGAACCGCCTGCTTCATGCTTACCAACCCAAACACGCTAGGCATCTTTGAATCTGAGATCTCTGAAATCGCTCGGCTCGTCCATGAGGCTGGTGCGCTCCTGTATTATGATGGGGCTAATATGAACGCAATCATGGGAAAAGCACGTCCTGGCGACATGGGATTTGATATTGTTCATCTTAACCTGCATAAGACGTTTTCCACGCCACATGGTGGTGGAGGACCAGGGTCAGGTCCAGTTGGAGTGAAGAAGAACCTGGAACGATTCCTTCCAATCCCGCGGATTGTCCTGACACAGAATTCGTATCATTTTGACTTTAAATACCCAGACTCCATTGGGAAGATAAAAGCCACCTACGGGAATAGCTCTGTGCTATTGAAAGCATATATCTACATCCGTCTTATGGGCGGAAATGGCCTTCAAGAAGCCTCAGAAATCGCTGTCTTAAACGCGAATTACATGAAGAAAAAACTCCTGGATTCTCACTTCTACGAACTCCCATATAAGGAGCTTCGTAAACACGAGTTTGTGATAAGCTGCGATTATCTGCTTTCGACAAAAGGCATCCGAGCACTGGACATCGCAAAACGTCTCCTGGATTACGGGTTGCATCCACCAACAGTGTATTTTCCCTTGATTGTTAAGGAAGCGTTAATGATCGAGCCAACGGAATCGGAGTCCAAAAAAACCTTAGATTTCTATATCGACACTCTTCTACGAATCGCCCAAGAAGACCCCGAGGTTGTAAAGAATGCTCCCCAGAACACCGTCGTCCAACGTATCGATGAAATCGGGGCGGTCAAGAACCCGGTGTTCACATGGAAAGACCTCAAAAACATACAGGAAATTACCCGCTGATTTGAACGTTGCACCACTATCATTTCTGCAAGAAAAACGAATAGTAATTGAAATTATTGTAATGGTTTCCAGCTGTTTGGCGTACTAGGTTTTTTATCGGTGAGCCCATGAATTGTTCCAGACGTCGCATGAGTTGTGATACTCACTGGTTTGGTTCCAATGCTTTTCATTGCCAGGAGAAGTTGTTTAACGTTTTCTGTTTCACGATAATGGCATTTGATGATCCCGGTTGTTCCATCGAAGCGAACAATCCATAACCCAAGATCCTTTGTATTTTTTAAGAACCGCTCATAGGTATTCTGTCGAAGAGCTTGAAGAAGTTCTTTCTGTGATGCGAACGCATGCGCTTGATCATAGGTGACTTTAAAAAAAATGTAGCGATGGCGCCTGGTGCCTTTCACGATCCTTTGCACCTCATTTGTTGGGGGATGATACGAAGCTTTTTACTCTGATTCAATCCGGGGTGCCAGCAGGTAGGTCACATGCCCATGTTTCTCGGCGAAATCAAAATCCACTCGGATCGGGTTGTCATTGCCGATGTTGATAGAAATGGGGTCTTCGCTTTTCACCGGTTTTATCATATTGCTGAAGTAGTCGATGGAGAAAAGGCTTTTGAATTTCCCTGGTGAATGCAGTTCGATGAGTAATGTCTTTGGGAGCTTCAGATTTACCGTGTCGGTGTCTCCCTCTGCGAACAGCTCAAAGGAATCCTTATCAACGCTTAAAGCAAGATGATCAGAGACTGCCTCGGATGCACGCACACCTTTGCTGAGTTCAGATGCTTTCACCACTGCTTTTGCGGGTAAATCCAGATGAGGGACCTTTGAGTCTGGCATCCCTGCGGTATCTAAAAGCCCCATCCGTCGGACAAGGTTGCCGATTTTCACAATCAAGCGGTTTGACTCTTCATCGTATTCCATAGTCACCGAATCACCGGTGTTTGCGAGTTTCATGATCCCATTGAGCTTGTCAAGGTCGATTCCGAGCTCCATGTCATCTGCTTTGTATTCCTCAAACGCAGTGCTTTTTAGTTCCAAATCGACCATGGCGACATGGGCCGGGTCGACAGCGCGAATTGAAATTCCTTTTTGTGTGATGTTGAATTTGGCTTCGTTGACAAGTGGTGATGTTACATCAATGATTCCTTTTATGATATCTGACTTTATCTTGGCATTAAACATGGCAAACTGCCTCCCCGATTTGAATTCCTCTTCTTGGGAAAGAATAGGACATTGCCTATATAACGATGACGGTATTTTACATATATGTCAAACGAAGCTTTCTCGGAGAATCCTTGTCAATTGATTGCTCGTCAGACAAAAAAAACAATGACAATCCTGGGTATCAGGATTGCCTATATCTCTTGATAGAGCAGCAAGAAATCATGATTCATCCCTGGTTCATAATACACCCTTACTTTTTCAATGACCACAGGTTTTCGCATCAGAATTTCGAACGGTTGTAATGCAAAAGAGGGTACTGTGAGGGTGAGTCCCTCAAGAAACCGTGTAAAATTTTCAGAGGTGAGTGGATCGTCAAGTACTCCTTGATGTCCATAGGTTTCATTTAGATAGGAATGAAGATCAGAACGGGTTGTCCAATTCTGTGTGGGCAATCGAGGCCAGATGGTAATCAAGAGACGTTTTGTTGTAAAAAGGCTAGTACCTCCTAACCCTTGTGTCGAGAGAGCAATATATTCTGTTGAAAAAAATACACGATACACATAGGGTTTCTCAGGGAAATGAAAGGAATGCTCGGATTCAAAAAAAAGAGTATCAAGATCCAACAGAAGATTAGAAACATCACTTGCGAGAGATTCTAATTCTGCTTTCTTATGCCAATCGTTCGAAAACACGACTGAGAAAACCACTGTAAGCAGGATCGCACTTGCTAGGAAAAGGCCAATCGAGGGCAACGTCAATTCAATGAAACCAGCAGTGTCCTTACGACAATGCAACATAGGTTTTTCCTCCCAGTTTTCCTAATTCTAAAGTGATTGTATACATTCCAGCGTGGAAAACCGCGATGTTGGTCATAGTAGTATCTGAGAAACGGGCATTTGAATGAAACGAACGGATGGTCCCATCGGTCATCACATAATAGCAGACGTTGCTTGTATTTTCATCAAGTGTTATATTCAAAGGCTCAGGAGTACCGGTTCGTGGGAGATACCCAAAGACAATGCATCGCAGGGTTGTCGGAAAGTTCACCTGAAGTATCACCTTGGAGCCTTCGTCCGCGTGCTCAAACATAATAGAAGCTTCTCTTAAGATTTCTTTGACCTGCAATTCTATCTGATGAGCGTCACTGTCTGCGATGAGATTTTCAAGTGACAAACCAAATATCATTATGATTGTGCAGACAACAATGACCACAACAACAAGCCGGATTGGTTGACCTACCGTAGCGTAATCGTTTTTTGAAAACATACCTATACGAATAGATTTCATGATACCTCCCAGATTCAAGAAAAAGAATTAAATAGCCCAATAAATATTTATCGATTGTAATTTTGTCTGGGAGGTTATCGTATGAACTCATGGAAAAAGAAAAGAAGGTTTGTTAGCAATAACCATGCTGTACTTGGGCTGCCGATGCGTCTGACGATCTCATTGATGATTGGGACTATTGTTCTTGTCGCTGTTCTTTCGTATCTTCTCAATCCTTGTCTGTTCCCTCAGCGGATGGTTGTGACGGTCACACCGATGATTACGATCCTATCTGATGAGGCATCGGAAAATATCAGTTTTATCGTGCAGGTGAATGATACCAATGCTCATCCGATCCAAGGTGCATCAATCATCATCAAAGGTCTGGGTGGTGCTGGCGAAGGATTCACTGATACGGACGGAAAAGCAATCGTTCACCTACAAGTCAGCTTGGATGAGGGACTGCACGAGGGGTACCTTGATATTGCTGTAAAAGCGACATGTCATATTCCATATATGCATCAGGAGATGATTAAAATCGTTAAAAGAACATCGTAAAAAAAGGTATTTTCCAACATGCATCAGAAGGAAAAAAGGATAATTATGGAAATATTTATATAATAGATGCTTCTAATATATAGTGGGGGCATTGTTTTTTTGAGTTACTGTAAGGTATGTAAACAAGAAATGAAACAGATTCCCGTGCGAAGGGTTGATACCCTTTTCATCGTAGAAGAGTATTGTCCATATTGCGATGAATCGGTTCTGCGCTATGAAAAAATACAGGTAATATAACAAGATATCCATACGACGAATCGAGAGGGGTAGAACAAAGAGATAGGTTTTTTTATATTGATTGGTTATCTTATACATACAAGTGAATGAAAACGGTGAGGGGCGAACAAGACCGTGGATAACCGACAAGAAGCAAGTTCCCAGTTAAAAACACATGAAGAAATAATGAAATTATTCAAGGACCTTGAACTAGTAGAAGCAAAAGTAAAAAACCCATCCGTTTTAGTAAAAGAACAAATCGAATCAGACGCAATCACACAGAAAATAGAACTCACGCTCTATAAACCTGAAGAAGCTTTAGAACAACAAAAACCCATTGAGCCTCCAACCGACATCCCTCTTGATCAAGAGGATACACAAAAACAACCGTTTTGGAGGAGAAGACCGAAACCTGAATCCAGTTTAGAGGAAAAAAAACCCAGATTCTCTTTTCTTCACAGACAACAGTACGATCATCAAGAACTCGAAGTTCTTACCGAAGTTGAAGAATCAGTCCCGCAGGTTGAGATACCTCGTAGTACATTTGTCCTTCAGATTGATGTAGAAGGTAATCTGGTAGGATTGCCACTGAAAAAGAAAAAACCAAAAATAGAGGAAGAGACGAACGCAGTTCCAGATGAGGAATCTGTGCGTGGTCTCAAAGGGATGCTTAAAAAAATCGGGTCCCTTTTTCATCGGAAGGGAGCCTCAGATTCTGAATCCGGCGGTGGCATTGGTGAAAAAATCAAAGGGATTTTCCGCAGGAAATCAAAAGAATAAAAAGAAAAGTTTTTTACTTTATCCAGAACAGTATTTTTTTCTCATCGATATTCTGCAGAGCCCCGTCTACCTTTCCTTCTCGAGCAAGCCATCCTACTGCAGAGAACACATCCTGTTCAACGATTCTGGATAAACGAGACAGTGATTGTGCATCGACCTCACCCCAGATCTCTAGCGTGCGCCAGATCTTCCCCGCATCTTTTCCGATACGGGGCATGAGATTCGTTTCTCCTAACTGGAAGGCATCGTTTTCTTTTCGTATCTTGTTTTCACGGGCAAGCCAGCCAATCGCAGCGTAAAGCTGAGGTTGAGACAAATGTGTCAAGGCAAGTAGTTCTGATTCGCTCAGAGGCCCTCGTTCATGAAGGATCTGCCATACCGTTCCAGCTTGACCACCAAACAAAGAAACAAGGTCGTTCATATACTCACTCTCAAAAAAGGAAGCATACTTTTGATGATTATATACGTTTTGATTTGAACATAAAACATGACGTTGGAAAAAACTATAAGATAGGGATCCTTGTTTCCATAGATGAGGTCTATTGAATGCCAAAAATCCACCAGTCCAGTTTCATCGCACCAAGCGCGGTTATTATTGGGGATGTCACCATTGGGGAGAACTGCGGTGTGTTCCCTAACGCTGTGATCCGAGGCGATCAGAATTCTATACTCATCGGTGATGGCTCGAACATCCAGGATTGTTGTGTTCTCCACACAGATACAGAACATGAAATACGAATCGGAAGAAACGTCACCGTCGGTCATGCAGCTGTGGTCCATGGTGCGACCATTTCAGATGACTGTCTTATCGGCATTCATGCTACAGTTCTGAACGGAGCTCAAATCCATTCTGGTTCGATTATTGGAGCATGCGCTCTTGTCACTGAAGAGATGATTGTGCCAGAGAACAGTCTTGTTCTCGGCGTTCCAGGAAAAATCGTAAAACAAAATCCCTTGTTCATCGATAATATTCGAAAGAACGCAGAGATTTATCAGAGTCTTTCCCGGAACCATCGACAAGAACAATACGCAATCTTTAGGTCCAAAAAAGAACAAACCCGCTGAAGATTAGCTGGATAGTTTTTTGACATCAATTGCTTTCGGTCCTTTCTCGGTTGTATCGACTTGGTATTCGACGATCTCACCGGGCATAAGGAAGATATCGAAAAACGGGATTGCTGTCTTGTGGACGAAAACGGTCTGCCCGTTATCGCCCCTGATAAAGCCATATCCTTTTCGGATATCGTAATATTTAACAATACCTTTCAAAAAAATTCACCTCCTATTACTATTAGCAATTCAAAAAAGTATCATGTTCTGTCGTCTTATTTTAGAATGAATGTTTGCAGTTCTTACAGTTTTTTTGAGTATCAGAACCGCTTTTTGCCGTATATTGTGGACAGACTTCATGCTCATAGACTGGTCTTTGAAGGACCTGACATCTGATGATTATCTTTTGAAATAATTCTTGATTCTTTCTACGTTTATTATTTGACCTTGGATTCATGGGAAATTGCTCCAGAGTTCTACTTCATAGTGATGTAAAGAAAAAACAATAGATTTCAAAAATCCGTAATGATTGGAAAATGACCTATTATTCTCTTTTCTTTCGATAGCCTGGTAGACTGCAGTCCCTTATATAGTTTTGCATCAACTGTTTTTAAAAAACAAAAAAAAAGGGAAAAACAGAAGGAATCTTGATGGTTGCTTCACGGTTCCTTCGTTTAAATTAAGAGATGCTCTATTTCAGAGTGACCTTTATTTTTGGTACTTTTGCCTTTACTTTCTTACAGTGCACTTTGTTTTCCCGTGCAAGCCAGCCAAGCGCAGCGTATGCATCAACCTCGTTAATCTGTGCGGTCTTTGCTATGGTCGAGATATCGATCTCCCCTTGTCTGGCGACGGTGTTCCAGACTTTACCGGCATCAGTTCCAATCTTCGGAGTCAGGTTTGTTTGTCCTAATTTATATAAATTATTTTCTCGTCGTATCTTATCTTCCCGTGCAAGCCATCCGATAGCTGTCCAGAGTTCGTCTTCTTTTAATTTTGTTGAATGAAGCAAAGCTTCTTCTTTTAATGGTCCTTTTGTGTTAAGTATCTTCCATACTTTCCCAGCATTCCATCCAAATTCATCTATAACTGTTTTCATGATCTGTCCTCACGTTGGAACGATATCTGGTTCATGATTAAATATATTTTCATTTTCTGTTGTGTAATTTGTTGTCTTTATGAAAAAAATTTCATCATCGGTTCGACGAATCCATTTGTTCTGTTTCCGCTTCGGTTTTTTCTGCACCAACCGCAATGAGGTATCCTCTGGCTCGTTCAGTGTATCGGTACTGGTTTACTTTTTCCCAAAATTTTTTCGAATGATCTGGATGGAGCAGGTGGGCAAGCTCATGGATGATGATGTAATCCTGCACCCAGGGTGGCATGGTTTTTACCTTCTCTGAGATTCGGATGGTTCGGTCCAGGGACGTGCAGCTTCCATATCTGGTATTTTGATTGGTGACAAACCGGATGGAGAAATCAAGGGTCCCGTCGAAGTATCTCTTATTAAGATACTGGGCACGCTGGAGGAGCCCTTGGTCGCTTTCTTTGTTTGTCTTTTTCTGTTCCCATCGTTTGTTTCTCTCGACCATGCGTGCAATCCATTTCTGCTCATCTTTCACAGTCATCCCTGCGGGAAGATAAATCCAGAGATGATTGTCCCCATATTTCGTTTGAATCGTTTTTTTCCGTCGTTTACTACGGATCACTGTTATTTGAGAAGGAGTCATAGCACAACCTAGAATAAAAAAACATCTTATAAGGGTTGTTTCAAAACAATAAAATTAAAAATAAAGAAAAAAAAAAGAAAAAATTTGGGTAAGTGTTCTATTTATTCATCGGAGAAAGGTCAAATCCCCGAACGACCTTTGCAAAGCCGAAGAAGAGGGTGATGGCTTTGTCAGTAATAGATCCTGATCGGTGGATGTACAATCCGAAGAAATCTGACATCAGTCCGATCTGTCTACCCGTGAACATCTTTATCCCAAATGGATAGGGGTCAAGTATGATGGTACGGCTGTTGAGAACAAAATTTGATCGTCCAGAGTAGTACCATCCGGTTAAAGGCCGTGCGATGTTGAGTTTGTTTTTACCTAACGCGAGGAATTTGTTTGTAAATCCCCAACTCATGATAAAAACGTTTTTTCTGACGGGGCGTAGCTGGTTGAGTTTGAAGTTGAGACCAATGGATCCCGTAAGAATCTGCAGTAACATGATAAGAATAGGATGCCTACCGTTTTCAGCGATGAAGCTTTGGACGATATCGATTAACGATGAGACCGATGTCGCTGTGGCCATTTTATCAATCAGTGCAGGGAGGAACTTATCCATGGTGGTGAGATCGCTGTCGGCGAGTTGCATTCGTTTGATGCTGCCGATGGTTTTTACTTCCACCTGGTCCTGAATCGTGGTCTGTGCCATCACTGGGCTTACGGTAACCCCCAGGAAGAGAAGAATTACGCCTATTGCACATATTCCCTTAATTTTTGTCATGTTTTTACCCTCGTTTACGAAATCGATTATTTTCTTATGAATCTATATTATCTTATTCATTTATATAATTTTCTACGTTGTCTAAGGCAATTGTCGATTTTCTAGCTTCAACACAACAGGTTAAATCATGTCTGAACCGAGGTACATCGGAAGGAAAAAAAGGAGAAAAAAAGGATGACGTTTATTTCGAAAGCGGGGTGAGATCAAAAGCACGGATCCGACGTGCCCCACCGATAAAGAGCACATAAGAGTTCCCGGTCAATTTGCTTTCGATATCAAGGAATATTCCTCTGAAGCCTCTCATGATCCCCAGTTGTGGCCCCGTCATTCTTTGATGTACTCCAAAAGGATGTCGTTCAAGGATGAGGGTTTTTCCCTTTAAGAGCCGTGCGGTGTCTGAATAACGCCACATCGAGAATCCTTCCTTGAACAGATCAATTGAGTTTTCTTTTCGTGGGTTTAACCGATGATAGGCCCCATAACTGATGACAAAGAAGTTGGAACTGAGCCGAGAAGAGGATTTTCCAAGAAGATCAAGAATGTTTATCCCAGCAATACTAAATGCTTGGGTTTTTTGGAGGTATTGAAGTATTTTTGAGAACATTTCGTTGATGACTGCGTATTTACTGTAGTCTTTTTCAAACACGAGGTCGCGGAGTTTTTGAACAAACTCACTAAAGGTGTTGGATTCGAAGGCGATACGTTCGACATCCTGCATGAATGTCTCGATTGTCGTTGTTTCTTGGCATGCTAGCTCTTCCGATGATGTCGTTTGTGCCGAAACAGGCAGAAGTGCGACACCCATTAGGAGAAAGATCATGGTTGTTGCAAGAATTGTTTTTTTATACATCATGATACCTCTTTTTGACCGCTCAGTGGTATCTTAATTATTTTACTGTATTTATATAATTTTCTATTTTGTGTGTTTTTCAGTTGATGTAAGGATTCGTATTTGAAACATCAAATCCTTGGACAAGTTCTATCCGTGGTATTTCTTTCTGGGGAATCCATCCGTGGACAGGATAGACAAGGTTTGGGAAGAATTTCCGAATGTTTGTTGAAAATTCAGTGATGATATGATGTTCTCCGAATTGTTTTTTACTGATTTCATAGGTTTTCTGTCCAGTGGTCTGTTCATCAAGATATCCTAATGAATGGATATATTCATGTAAGAGGACGTGAAAGATGTAAGGTTTGAGAAGAGACTTGTCGGTTTGTAGGATACGACGAAGTGGTGTTTTGTTTACGATGATAATATTAGAGGCAACAGGGTAATATGCTCCGATAAAACCATCCAGAGAAGCTCCGATTTCCTGAAGGCCCAGCATAAGGCCAGCCCGTGACCGTCGTTCGTTTTTCTGGACTGCTTTTTTTACTTCCTCGAATGTTTCAATCAGGCTTTGATGTATTTCAGAAAGGTCTGTTCTCTGTTTCATTGTAAGAATCCTTAGTTAACGATTGTTAATATACTTTTCTATCTCCCTAGAGAACGTAAGGCACATCTCGAACGATGATGATGGAGAAAAGACTATGGTTAGTATTGACGCCACCGATGTTCACATTTGGTACAGGTAAAAATCCGTGTCTCAGGTTCGTCACTTGCCCGAGTCTGCCGTAAAATCCAATACGCCTCTTTATTTCCACATTTGGGGCATTCGATACGTGTTTTAGGTAGAATATCGATCTTCTTCTCCAGAACGACCGTTTCCTTCTTTTTCTGTTTTTCAACGACCACTGCGCTTCCCTGCTTCTTCTTTTCAAACCCGCAGCTATTGCAGACGAAACAATCCCCTTTGGGAAGCATCAGCACTTTACATTTAGGACAAAATTCCATGGTTACTCCTCTTGAATGCATCCTTCACAATCTGGGCATGATCAAATGCTAATGCCGGTAACTCATCAACCTTGAAAAATTTTACATTCCCTGCATCATCTCCTGCATGCAAGGTTCCACCAATCGGTTCCAACAGATACGCCACCGTGACGGTATGCCCTCGGGGGTCACGACCAGGGTCAGAGTACACCCCAAGCAACTGTGTTATTTTCACACGCATGCCTGTTTCCTCAAAAACCTCACGAATCACTGCATTCTCTGTTTTTTCCCCATACTCAACAAAACCACCGGGTAACGCCCAGTGCTCTCGAAACGGCTCATATTTCCGCTGCACAAGAAGCACCGACTGTTCGCTAATGATGATTCCATCAACAGTCAACGCAGGTGTTCTTGGTCGCATAAAAAATGAAATAAAAGGAGGGTATAAAGATTTAACCGGTTTTTTTTGACTCAGGAGAAATGAAAAACAAGGACAATCCAGTTTTATTATCGCTTTAGTTCGATATGTACATCCCGAATATCCTGAACTCCTTTGAGAGAACCAAGCATGGCAAGTATCGTGTTTGTGATGATCTGTTCAGGAAACTCAGTAAGTGGTATGATCTTGCCATCGATAGTGATGCGAAGATGCGGTGCTGAGGGGGTTTGCATTCCTTTTTTGATGATCCGTAATATCTCTTGGATGTTCCCGTCATACCTGGCAATGGTGTTGCTTCGTTTTCGTCTGGCTCCTATCTGTATCTTGGGGATGGCAGGATCATCAGCTCCTTCGATGAGAACAACGTCAACGTCAATTAGATCAGTGATTCTTCTGACAATACTAGCACCATCCATCGGTTCAGGAAGAAGAAAATCTGTCTCACAACGGGAGGAGAATACGACAAGTGACGCACCTGCGTTTTGATGCCGCCAGGTATCCTTGTTTTTCGTATCAATCGAAATACTTTTGTCGGTCTGTTTCACCGTCGCAATCCTGTATCCTTCGCGTACAAACTCTTTGATTAGCTGTACGACAAGTGTTGTTTTTCCCGAATCTGATTCCCCGTAGATTCCAAAAACCGCTGGTGACATAGATACGGATAATACGTAATACTGTTTATCTTTTCCCCCTCGACCCTTGTTTTTTGTAAGGGAAAAAATATAACCAGAAATCAAATATCCCCCATCCAACGTATGTCACAACAGGGTCGGATCCTCTCAACGGTCAGCCTCATCCATGCGATTAATGATGCCTCGATTGCAGTCATCTCCATTCTCTTCCCGATCTTCAAACAATTGTTTCAATTGAACTATACACAGATAGGGATTATCACCGGCGGTGGGCTGTTCATCACCCTGGTCGCCCAACTTCTCTTAGGCAGAGTTGCGGACGGAAAAAACGTTAATTCCTTTTTACTCACCGGGCTTTTCCTGACAAGCATCTCCCTTGTGCTGCTGAGCTTGAGCACCGGGTATCTGACGCTTCTTTTCTTTATCTTCATCATGCGGTTTGCGACATCGTTTTTCCATCCGATAGGTATTGGTTGGATTTCACGGACCTACAAAAAAGGAAGATTAGACTGGGCGATGGGAATACAAAGCGGTCTGTCAGACTTCGGAGCCTTCCTTGCCATCCTTACCACCTTGTATATCACCCAGTTGACGCACTGGACGATCCCATTGTATG
Source organism: uncultured Thermoplasmatales archaeon (assembly GCA_964467345.1). GTDB lineage: Archaea > Thermoplasmatota > E2 > DHVEG-1 > DHVEG-1 > SM1-50. Next base: position 22,375 of record CAYXPY010000009.1, read on the forward strand.
CCTGGGCTTGTATCTGCCTCATTGGTCTTCTTATAAGTATCATCCTTACCAAACAGCTCCAACGAGACCTTGTCATCGTTCCAAAAGAACCAAAAAAACATTCACTACAGGAAATGGCAAGCGATGCCCTGAAACGAATAAAAGGAATGAAACTCCTTGTTCCAGCATTCATCATCAGCGGAGCCTCCTGGGGGATCATCATGACCTACGTTCCGTTACTGCTTGCTGAGCGCACGACCCTTTCACTACCAATCATTGGTTTCTTGGTAGCCCTCTGGGCAGGCATCGGGAGTATCACCTCCTTATCCTACGGGAGGATCCGTTCGTTCATACGTCGAAAAAAACTCCTTGTCGCATCCTACTTAGCAATAGGAATTCTGTGTATATCTCTGGTTATCTTCACACACCTTGTTGTTCTTATCATGGTGATGATCTTCCTTGGCATATCCGTGTTTATGACCTACCCCGCCCTGGTTTCCTTTGTCTCGGAAGTCACCGATGAGTCGGTCGAGGGATGGACCTTTGGACTGATATTCACCTTCCAGACCGGTGGTGGGACTGTTCTTCTCTTCCTCAGCGGTGTTCTTTCTGATCTTTTTGGCATCTGGATGCCCTTTGCGGTGCTTGGGACACTCTCCCTTGTCTTCTCAGTGGCGCTTCTCATAAACTATCGTCTACCATTCGTACAACCCGTGTAGCTAAGAGAAAAACAAATAGCACAGCAGTTGGTTACTCCCCGCTATGCAGAAGCATGCTTTAGGATTGCTTATCTCTATCATCGCAGTCTCCTTTGCATCTATCTTCATCCTCTCCTGTGAAGCTCCTCCACTCAGCATCGCGTTCTATCGGCTTTTATTCACCACCCTTCTTCTCGCCCCGGTTCTTTTCATTAGAAAAAAAACACGAGATGAACTCCGCACCCTCCCAAGAAAAACCATCATTATCATGATTATTATCGGACTGATTCTTGCGGCGCATTTTGCTTTCTGGGTCACCTCCTTAACACTGACATCCGTTGCTAGCTCTGTTATCCTTGTCACGGCCCATCCGATGCTTGTCGCCCCGGTTTCCTTCTATTTCCTGAAAGAAAAAATCTCCTTTCTCAACGCCCTTGGTATCGCTATCTCCCTAGCTGGCGTCGGGGTCCTTGTCGTTGGCAACTACGGGTATGTTGCCTTTGGTCTTGATACCCTTGAGGGAAACATCCTTGCCTTACTTGGCGGGATAGCAGCTGGGCTCTATATCCTTGGGGGACGAATCCTCAGAAAAACAGTCTCAACCGTCACCTATGCATTCATGGTCTATATGGTCGGGACGATTACCTTGTTTTGTATCTGTCTTGCCCTCAGCGCTCCAGTGTCCGGTCTTGTCTCCTCTGATTATCTCATCATCCTGCTTATGGCACTCGTCTCCGGAATCTTTGGTCATACCCTCTATAACTGGTCCTTGGGATATATCCGTGCCTCAGTCATGTCTGTGGCACTCCTAGGCGAACCGATCGGTTCCTCACTTCTGGCGTATGCGATCCCCTGGATTCATCAGGAACCATCCGCATATACCATCATTGGTGGTGGCATCATCCTTTTGGGGATTTATCTAACTGCACGAACGATACGGAATCATACCCCTAGAGAAAATGTTTAAAAAAGGAATCTTCTTAGTGGGACCGTATGACAACAAAAACTAACACGATGATCGGGGCAGCTCTTGCAGTCACAATCATCATATCTATTGGTATCCTCATCTACGTCAATCTGCCCAAACAGACAGATGTTGTTATCGACGAGGACGATACTGACATAGCAAAGAAAACAGCACCATCGGTTTTTTCATTGATTTACGATGACGAACAAAAGAATTACACGCTTAACGGACTTCAACAGATGGAAACCTATACTGCAAAAGGAGGGTATCGGACACAATCAGGATTCATCAGAGGATTCGGAAACTACACCGGAGTCAATATCACAACCCTCGTTAGCATGTTTCCACCAGTCCCCTATCAATTCAGTCTTATCATAACCTCAGAAGACAACGAGACACAACAATTTGATTATACCACCATCCAAGGACACATCGATGTGTATGACCCGGACAATGCCTCAAATCCAGATCCGATCGGCAAGGGAAACATGACCATGTTGCTTGCCTTCCAATACGAGGGAGATTGGTTGGATGAAGCCAACGAGGGAACATTAAAAATAGTCTTTGTCGACAAACAAGGATCAATTACGCAATCTTCGCTGTGGTGGAAAAAAGTCATATCGATGCGAATCATCACCGAATAAACCACAAGTCTAGTCTCGGTAACCACTAGTTCCTCGTCATCGGAAATTATTTCTTATTCTTTGATATTCTCTTTCTTGCACGATGAGAGATATTCAAGAACTAATCAAGAGTACCGAAAAATATCATTCGGTGTTGGTACAACGAGGTTTTGAGAGTAAAAAAAACACAGTCGCCTATGTCATCTCAAATGGCCAACCCCGGGTCCTGAAATGGTTCGTCCCCGGATTGAGACGCAACATGGAAATCGAATATAACGTTTTACAGACAGGCTTTTCTAATCTCTCCATCCCAGCCCCCTTTGAAAAAGATACGGAAAACAATGTTCTAGTGATGAGCTACATCGTAGGGAAAAACATCTGTGAAATCATCAACGATATCGAGACGAGCGTTGAGGAGAAAGAACAGGTGACTGGTCAGCTTGCCGATTGGTTTGTTCGTTTCCATACGTTTTTTAAAACAGAGAAAGAGTTCCGCATCCGCGGTGATGCGACCCTTAGAAATTTTATCCTTAACAAAAATCAGGTCTGGGGAGTGGATTTTGAAGAATCACGTAGTGGAAAACCATCTGAGGACCTGGCAAGTCTCTGTGTCTCCCTGTTAAGCACAGATCCGATGTTTACCGATGAAAAGTTCAGACTCTGTCAGAAATTCCTTGAGTCCTATCGGAGATCGGTGCAATGGACCGTGGATAACATCAACGCAGAGATTGCCTATGCGATGCTTGAACGCATTCAGTGGCGTCCAAAACATGAAGAAATACTTAGAGAATACGCCATAAAAATACGAAGGAAAGGATTACGTGCAGCGCAGCATAATTTTTAAACAAACATGCGCGGGAAGAACCATGCACATCCCCCATAATAATTAAATATCTATCTTTGTATGCATCCAATCGATACCTATGGGGAAGGACCGATTACTCCCAATAACCGCGATGTGTGTACTCATCATTGCTTGTACGTCATCTTTGTATGTTTATGCATCACAGACAACCACCGACACACTGCTTATTAATGGTCACGAATACAGCATCGATCACCTTTTTTCTATGACAACACCACGGTCGTTCAATGACTCTGATGCAACAGGGATTGCGTTAGACAATCTCATGATGAAAACCGGAGTTACACACCCTGAACAACATACCTTTACCCTCCGGGGTGCTGACGGCTATGAGAAAACTGTGACCTGGGAAAACATGAACAACGGATTATTGACAAAAAACCGTGAATCAATCTTTTCAGATTTACCAAAAGCATTCCGTGTGAAAGACATCATCACAATAGAGGTGAAGTAACAATGATAGATAGGAAATTTATCGCAGGAATCATCGTCTTTGGGTCCCTATGGGGGTTTGCTGAATGCATCATCGGATCGTTGCTCCGTGATGTCAACCTGCCTGCTGGCGCGATCATGACCGGGGTCTTTGCGATTGGTCTGATGACACTGAGTAGAACCACGTTCCGACAACCAGGGATGCAGACCGGTATCGGATTGGTCGCGGGAGCGTTACGCTTCTTTAATCCCTTTGGCGGTTGCTTCATCTGCTCTGCGATTGCTATTATGGCAGAAGGCCTTCTCTTTGACCTTATCTGGACAGGGTTTTCCCTTGATAAGAAAGAAACCCAGTCCCTTATCAGCCAGACAAGTTTTGGCATCACCTCTGCGTATCTTGTCTATGTTGGCGGGTATATCATCACCCAGATATTGACCCCGGTGTTTTCCTCCGCGGGTTTTTATGTTGAAAACCTCATCGTTTTCATCCCTCAGATCCTAGCAAGTGGACTACTGGCTGCGCTGCTTGGAGTGGCCACCGTACCAGCGATATTCTCCCTAAAAAAACTTAATATCGTGGTACAAGAACGGCTGTATTACCCCATGACTATCGGCATCTCTGCCTTCTGTTGGGTCTTTGTGATTGTGAATACGATTCTTATCTTATGGTTATAGGAGAAAAATCATGGATACACCAACGAGCGTGAAGATCCTTATGTTCCATCCCGAGAAATGCAAAGGATGCCTGGAATGTGAAAAAGCATGTTCACAAGTGCATTTCAAAACAAAGGACGGTGGGGAGAAATCAGCAATACGCATCCTGAAGACAGACAAAGGATACAAAATGCATGTCTGTGACCAGCGTGGCTTGTGTCTTGATATGTGTCCGGTGGGTGCTTTGACACGACGGAAAAACGGGGTGGTATGGCTTGATAAAGAAACCTGCATCGGGTGTCAAGCCTGCGTCGGGTTTTGTCCTATCGGTGCGATGAGGAAGTCAGATGTTCGCATCGAACCATTCAAATGCATCTCCTGTGGGTCATGCGTCCGTGCATGCCCTGAAAAGGCTCTTGAGCTTGTCGAGGTACGAATTGCAGACATCAAACAAGTCGTCTATCATAAACAAGGGGTGTAACATGGTCGATGGACAGATAACAATCGAGGAGTACAAGACAGGGAACACGGAACATACCTGGGATGTGAAAAAGATCCGTTCGGCTCATAAGGTGCTGGCGACCTATTCATATAAGAAGGGCCAGGTGGACAAAGGCTACGCGAATCGGACGCTGTATGTGAATGTCGGAACCGGAAAGATAGCTGAAAAACCTGTCACTGATGAGATGAAAAAGCGATTTACCGGTGGTCGTGGGTTTGGTTTGAAGCTGATGTGGGATTCCTGTAAAGCCTCGACACGATGGGATAGCCCAGAGAACGAACTGCTCATCACCACAGGTCCGCTCTGTGGGACCACTCAGTATGCAGGTTCTGGAAAATCCCTCTGTCTGAGTGTCTCTCCTTCGACAAATATTATCTGTGATTGTAATGTTGGTGGATTCTTCGGCCCTTATCTGAAATTCGCGGGTTTTGACGCCTTAGAAATCCAAGGGAAAGCAAAACAAGACGTGATAATCGTCATCGATGGTGAAACAGGAACCGTGTCCATCGAAACCGCTCCCTTGGAAAAAACCGACACCCATCTGCTCGCTGAACAGCTCACCTGGATGTTCGCAACCGATGATACAGATAAATCCCGTCAGAAAGTCTCGGTTGTTTCCTCAGGACATGCCGCGGAACATAGTTACTGGGGGTGTCTGAATTTCTCGTTTTATGACATCAGACGTAAGGTACCTCGGATCAAACAAGCAGGACGTGGCGGCCTAGGCACTGTGTTACGAGATAAAAAGATCAAAGCAGTCGTTGTGAAGGTAGAACGGTTCGATGGTGTTTCGAATCACCCTGCAGACCCGGTGGCTCTTGCGCGGGTTGGGACGAAACTGCACAAAGAGATCCGAGACCTTGACCGGTACCAATGCAACATGCGGGCGGTCGGCACAGGCCATCTGGTGGAAATCATGGATGCGTATGATCTGCTTCCAACAGAGAACTATCGGTTCGGCAGTTTCCCGAAAGCATCAAAAATCTATTCACCAAAGTTCTATGACCTGTTTACAAAAATCATCCCGGATGGCTGCTGGCATGGGTGTACCATGGCCTGTGCGAAAACCGTTGATGGATACACCGTGATGACCGGACCGTATAAAGGAGAAAAAGTCACAGTCGATGGCCCCGAGTATGAGACCATTGGCGCCTGTGCGAACATGAGCATCTGGGACCCCTTATGGATCTTAGAGTTCAATTTCTACTGCGACACCTATGGGATTGACACCATCTCCGCGGGGACCGCAACTGCGTTTTATATGGAAATGTACGAATATGGCATCCTAACCAAGGATCGTTGTGATGGACTGGAGCTTTGTTTCGGGAACGCAGACGCCGCCCTTGAGCTGCTCCATCGAATAGCACAAGGCGATAAAGGAGAATTCATTAAAGTCGCCGCCCAAGGCGCCCGTCGGATGAAAGACTGGATCCACAAAAACGGTTGGGGCGATCGGCATCTTGTCGAGGAGACCGGTATGGAGAGCAAAGGACTGGAGTTTTCCGAATACGTCACCAAGGAGTCCCTTGCGATGCAAGGAGGATATGGTCTGACCCTGAAAGGGCCTCAACATGACGAGGCATGGCTCATCTTCATGGATATGGTCAATAACGCCATTCCAACATTTGCGATGAAAGCCGAGGCGCTGCATTATTTCCCGATGTGGCGGACCTGGTTTGGACTCAACGGTCTCTGTAAACTGCCTTGGAATGATATCGAACCTGCGGACAACGCGCAGACCTCAGAGCCATCCAAGGTCCCAGAGCATGTCCAGAACTATGTGGAGTATCAGAACGCGATGACCGGGTGGAACGTCACCAAAGAAGACCTGATTTTACAAAGTGAACGATGCTATAATTGGCAGCGGGCGATGAACGTGTGGATGGGACGCGGTCAGAGAAAGGATGATTGGATCCCGTTCCGCTCTATGGGGCCGGTCACGGAAATGGAGTATCTCTCACGCAAGGAACGCTATGATAAGCATCTGGTGGAGAAACTAGGGCTTTCTCCGAAGGATGTTGAAAAAATGCCAGTTTCTGAGAAACTTTCAGTCCTGTATACCTTTCGTAGGGATCAGTATGAAAAACTCACCGATGCCGTGTATTACCGAAGAGGATGGACGCCAAATGGTGTTCCAACCCCTCAAAAAATGAAACAGCTTGGTTTTACCGATAAAACCATGCTTAAGATGCTTGAGGAGAAAATTGCCGCTGATGAAAAAAACAATTTAAACAAATGGGGAGGGTCCTACAAAAAAGGAGAACATCCCCCGACAACCGAGAAACACTATTGGGAGAAATGGAAATAAATGCCACAAAAAAAAACTGAGAGTATCACTGAGCAAAAACCTGTTTTAAACTCTGAGATAACCGTGAAAGCCTTACCGGTAGCCGAACCTGCCGCGCTTGGACTGATTGGTCTTGCTGTTGCTGCGTTAATCTTAGCTTCTGCCGACCTGCAGCTTGTCTCCAGCGTGCCGTCCAAATCACTGATGATTCCCTGGATTTTATTCTTTGGTGCGACAGCGCAGCTGATAGCTGGGGCAATGGAGTTCAAACGGAACAACATCTTCGGGGCGACCGTCTTTTCTGTGTATGCACTGACGATGTATTCGATTACGCTGACATTGTTCATCAATAATTCCTCAGCAGTGACTGCAGGCAACATCGGTCATTACGCCTATGGCCTCATCGGCATTCTTATCTTCAGTCTTATCGCAACCATCGCTTCGCTAATGACCAATAAGGTGTTCTTTGCCATCCTCATCGTCGTCGATCTCGCTGTTGTCCTTCTCATCCCCCATTATCTGTTTGAGATGTCTGCAGCCCCTGCGGGTGTGTTTCTGCTGCTCACCTCGGTGTTTTCATTTTATGGTGCTGCCGCAATTCTCCTTAATATGATGGCAGGAAGGATACTGTTACCTCTCGGGAAGGCCATCTGGACTGTAAAAAAATAATAATACGAAAATAGTCAATCGCTTCTTTTTTTCTTTCCTTTTTCCAGTGAAACGACTATTAAATATATAAAAAAACTTATATACATGTGTTCTCAATATATATTACTAGAGAATGGGGGCAATAGTCTTTTAATAACACATCTCCTCACCACCTCACTAACGACCCCATTCTCTCACATTTGATTTCAAAAACCTGTCTCAAGAAGAGATATATTGTAGACTTTTTTATAGTTTTTTAAAAATTCAAAAAAAATTATTGATTACGAAGCAATGCCCGCTCAGATTCAAGTGTCTGGACACGCTGACAGAGATACAGATGAATCGTCGTATGAGTCATACAGATGTCATTGACGACCGCAGGGTCTGTTGGTCTTCGGTCTGATCCGACCTCAACAGTATAAGCCAAAGCACCGGTCGCACGATACAACCAGTTCTCCGAGCTCCCCAGGGTCCCTCCGTAGCGAGGAATGAGACGGTCTTTCTTGACGTATAAAAGATAGTTGTTAATCGCAGTGATGTTTTCACCAACCGAACGGAACATCGCTTCATCAGGAGTGGGTTTCGTCGTATGCATCCAAGGATAAATGACAAATTCACCATATGAGTGATAGGATAATGAAACTGAAAACCTATGTGTTTCAGCAAAATTTTTTACTGCTTTGGTCTCATTCTCTGAGAACGGATACGGACCGCGATAATTATAACTTGAGTCCGCAAGAATAATCGGCAAGTAGTACCGAATTGGGAAGATGTAGGAGAGGAACCAAGGATCATCATAGTTCCTGTTCAGATTCACACCATAAGAGGTGATTGTCGAACTATGTCCAAACGGCCCATGGTTCGGAGCGCAGTTCTTCCGTGTATCTGCCATGACGCCGTCAGGGTTAACCATGGGGATAAGATAGATTTGAGTGGAATTCATCGCATCCCGAACCTCAGGAGTGCTCTCGTTCTGGTACTGCTCAAGCATATACTGGATAAAGAACAAACAGATTTCAATACCAGGTCGTTCGTTTCCGTGATGAGCTGCCATGAATAGTACACCAGGTTCATCTTCCTCTTCTTCGACATTGTCAGATAATTTCACCATCCAGATTTCTCTGCCTTCATAGGACCTTCCAAGAGAACACACAGACATAAGATCAGAATGATTCATTTGCAGGGAATGGAGCACATCAGTGAGTTCCTGATAGGAATGATAATGATACTGCTCAGTGGACACTGATTCTTTCGACAGGGTCGTTCCCGCACCTGCATAGGAAATCAAGAGCAGGAGCACAATACAAATACCAACAGAGAGCAATGATTTACCCTGAAACAAGGAAATTAGCTTCATATCAAATATCCCCATAGATACTATTCAGTCGCAGTATATAAAATTTATTTAAAAAGAGTCCTTTAGATCTGTAAATAGATTTTCGCAAGTACAACCACTGTTGAAACAACAATCAGCAAGGCAAGGAATTGTTTTGTTCCGGTGTTCATGTCAACGACCTCATAACCGATTATGTCCTTCATTCTTTATATACTGTCAGAAGATGTTTGGGAAAAACCAAATACCAATCCATATGATGAAAACGACGAGTTCAATTTTATATAATACGTGTTTATTCTCCTTTTGATGAAACCGGTTTTGCAGGTGGCATTAGACCTTCTGAATGCAGAGAGAGCACTTGCTATTGCTCAGGAGGCAGTGAACGGTGGAGCAGATTGGCTAGAAGCAGGAACACCTCTGATAAAAAGTGAAGGGATGGATATTGTACGAGGACTGCGAGAGCGATTCCCGGGAAAAATCATTGTCGCAGACATGAAGACAATGGACACAGGAGCGTTAGAGACGGAGATGGCTGCCAAGGCTGGTGCTGATGTCATCTGCCTTCTCGGGGCATCTGATGATACAACCATAGCTGATGCAGTCAAATCAGCACGAAAATATGGTGCAAGAATCATGGTTGACCTCATCAGCGTCACAGACATAGCTAAAAGAGTATCTCTGCTCGAGAAACTCGGGATAGACTATCTCTGCATCCATGTAGGCATCGATGAACAGATGCAAGGCAAAAAACCTCAAAAGACCCTATCATCGTTGGTAAAAACCACATATCTTCCCATCGCAGTCGCCGGAGGTCTGAACAGTGAGACGGTCGCTGATATGATTAAAATCGGTGCAAGCATCATTATCGTTGGCGGTGCGATCACAAAAGCAACAAACGTTTGTCAAGCCACAAAAACCATAAAAAAGGCGATGAGACTGAAACAAGAAATAAAGACGGATTTGTTCAAAAAATATGGCGCCTCCGAATTGACCCATGCTTTTCTGAAGGTCTCAACTCCTAACATCTCCGATGCGATGCACAGACAAGGAGCATTACAAGGAATCAGACCGATCACCACCGGGTTTCATATGGCGGGGCGGGCACTGACCATACGAACCATGGATGGCGACTGGGCAAAACCCATCGAAGCAATCGATAAAGCGGAAAAAGGGTCCGTACTTGTTGTCGATGTAAACCAGGGGAAGACCGCGGTCTGGGGGGAACTGGCGACGTGGAGTGCCAAGCTTAAGGGCCTTGCTGGTGTCGTCATCGATGGAGCGGTCCGGGATTACGATGATCTGTTAAAGATACAGTTCCCTGTTTTCTCCCGATACATCGTCCCAAACGCAGGGGAACCAAAAGGATTTGGGGAGATCGGAGCAGAAATCACCTTTGGCAATCAGACAATACGCACCGGGGATTGGATCATCGGTGACGATTCCGGGGTTGTCGTCGTTCCACAAGAAATCGCACAAGAGATAGCCAATCGAGCACTTGATGTCAAAGAACAGGAAAACCGCATCCGCGAAGAGATAAAAAACGGTGGTTCTCTTGGCAGTGTCTTAAAGGTCAAGAAGTGGGAGAAAAAAGTCGGATGACCAACGTAGTTTTTTTTACAGACCTACAGCACCTTCCAGAAGCACTGACTCATTTTACACTTCATGATTTTTCAGGAAAAAAAGTCCTACTAAAGCTTCATATGGGGGAGAAAAAGAACCCCTATTTTATCAAGCCGGCCTTAGTAAAAAATGTTGTTGATCAGTTAAAAAAAGTAAATGCTACTCCTTTTCTCTATGATACTACAGTTGCGTATCGTGGATCCCGCTATACAACATCTGATTATCTAAACCTAGCAAAACTGCATGGTTTTACCATAACAAACGTTGGATGTGACGTCATCATCGATGACACTGGCGTTCCAACCAAAGTGGAGGGGAGAATCTTTGAAGTTGCTGATCATTTGAAGGATTCAACGCATATTTTTGCACTCACCCATGTGAAAGGACATATGCAGTCAGGGATGGGCGGGGCGATTAAAAATTTCGGAATGGGTGGGGTAACGAAAAAGACAAAAAAACAAATCCATAAAGGCAGCGCTCCGGTGTATCAGAAGGACAAATGCAACTACTGTGGGGTATGTGCAGAGATTTGCCCGTTTCATGCCATTGAAGTAAACGGGGAGTCATGGGAATATTCTTACCAGAAATGCTTTGGGTGCGGTGCCTGTGTTGACTCTTGTCCGTCTAAAGCTTTATCGTTTCAAGATGCGGACTTACAGTTTCTCTTAGCATGCTCAGCAAAAGCCTGCGTGCAAGGAAAAACCGTTCTGTATCTCAATGAGCTCAAACGGATAGCCAAAGGCTGCGACTGCGACCCAAACGCAGGACCAATCATTTGTCCAGATATCGGCTATCTCCTCAGCGATGACCCCGTCGCAATCGATAAGGCATCACTTGATCTTATCCATAAGGTAAAACAAGATGTATTTTTCAAGGTCAATAAAGTCAATCCCTTCAAACAAATCACCTTTGGAGAGCAGATCGGTTTAGGTTCCTCACAATATGAGTTAATAAAAATCTAATGAAGGATGAGTAAGATGGTTACGAAAAGGTTCGTCACAGCGATAAACTGCATGGATGGTCGTGTGCAGCTGCCTGTAATCGACTGGATGAGAAAAGAATACAATGCTGATTGTGTTGATATGATTACAGAACCAGGTCCGGTGAAGATTCTAGCAGAAAATACTCCAAGCTCCTTAGTGGAGTCTCTGAGGAAAAGGACAGAGATTTCTGTCAATAAACACGGTTCCGCATGTATCGCGGTCATTGGTCATTTTGATTGCGCAGGAAACCCGGTTGGAAAAGAGATACAGATGGAACAGATAAAAAAATCGTTGAAGACTATAGAATCCTGGGGGTTTTTGGTCAAAACAATCGGCCTCTGGGTCGATGAGGACTGGACGGTTCAGAGAGTCCTGTAGGTCTGACGGAAAAAAAAGAAAAAAACAATTGCACCATCGCAATCGTTTCAATTTTTTTTTATTTTTTTTTTATGCAGATTTCCTTTGTTGAGTTTCTTTATAAATGATTGCAAGAATTGCTGCGATAAAGCACATCACTGCAGCTGGGATGAATGCATACAGGAAGCTCATCTCTGCATCCTGGACAGCTCCTGCAAGCAAGGGGCCAACCGTACCACCGATACCATACGAGGTGAAGATAAATCCGTAGTTCAACCCCAGGTTCTCAGCTCCGAATGAATCAGCACACGCTGCTGGGAACAACGCAAAGTTCCCGCCGAAGTTAAAACCGATCAATGCAGCTACGATATAGAACGTGTATGGATTTGCGGTGGTGTAAAAGAAAATGACCATCATGACTCCTTGGAACAGGAACATGGAGATGAGTGCTTTGCGTCGTCCGACTCGATCAGAGACCTGACCCCAGACAATCCGGCCTGCACCATTGAAGATAGGAAGACAGATAGCAGCCCCTATTACCGCGAAATCAGCAGCCTCGGTCGCATTGAACCCATAAGCGGAGAATCCATCGGTTGGGCTTTTTGCAAAGTTCTGGACGTTCCCAATCACCATGAGACCGGCAAGGGCTCCTATGAAAAACATTAACCAGAGGAGATAGAACTCTTTTTTCCGGCACATTTCCCGTGGTTTGCAGTTAATACCTGTTTTTTTGTCTGTGGAATCACAGGGCTGTGGAGTCCATCCAGCGGGTTTCCATCCTGCGGGAGGATTCTTCATCACCAGTGCCCCAAGAATCACTAAAGCAAGGAATGCAACTCCATAGAGGAGGAATGCGTTGTTGACGTTTTCGATGGTATACTGGGTGATGAGTCCTTTAAAACCAAGAATGCTTGGTGGATTGGCAATCAAAATCCAGATGAAAGCGCCAAATCCAAAGCCGGCGACTGCCAAACCGCTGACCAATCCTTTCTTATCGGGGAACCATTTAACCCCTGTTGCAATAGGGACAACATAGGCTAACCCGATCCCTGTTCCAGCGATCACTCCGATGCAGAGTAGTTTTCCAATGAAACTCCCACCAGCAAACCCGGCAAGGATGTAGCCGAGCCCAAGCAGGGTTCCTCCGAGTAATGCGATCTTCTTCGGACCATATTTGACTTGGAGACGTCCGCCTATGATGGTAAAAATCGCAAAGAAAAGCAATCCTGCGCTGAAGATAGCCTGTGTCTCAGTCTTTGAAAAAGCAAACTCACTTGGTGATGTCGTAGTTCCCTGCAGAGGCGTGGTAAATGCAGACCATGCATAGATCGCACCAAGGGCAAGTTGAATGAGGATACCCCCAATAACAATAATCCACCGATTCATGATTTTACTTTCATGTACATCCTTTGAGATTCCTGCATTTTCAGTCATAGTAATAATACTCCTAAGCCACCCCTTCAAAGAAACGATGATTAAATGCCTTTCGATTTATATCAGCATCAGGGGAGAACCCTGAAATCATCTCTAAAACAAAAGGAACGAAAAACCAGCGAATAAAAGGAAAATCACAATGAGAATCGCGATAATCTTGATGATCCACCCGCGGAGTTTCTGTTTACTCAGTCTCATGGTTTCTCCTTTTGGATCTCTACATAAAATCCATTAAAAGAAAGAATGGAGCTGCCTTTTTTACCTTTTAACCCTGCTGTGCGTTTTACCTGGACATACCCTTCGTGTACCAATCCTTCTTTTTTCTTATGTTTTAATCCCGGTATATCAGAAAGAAAGACGTCTCCATTGTTTTCAATATTTGTGATCAGTTCCTGCTGATGATCTTTGATCCATTGGATGATCTTTTGGCTTTCTGTTTTAAACGTCGGACCGAGTTTGGCAAACACAGGTTCCACTGCAGTGATCGTCTCCGTAATCTCAGGTTTCCCTGAGATGAATGCATGTGTCTGAGGATATCGCAGTGTCGAAAAGATGATCGTGCCACTGCTTTGGAGTCTTTTGGTCATCTCGGAAGACGCATAGGTTGCAATGGCATGAATTGGTGCGTTTAACGCAATTCCCTGTTCACTTTTCCATGCTCGAACTGTTGCGATATAGTCCTTTACCGTCTCACCTGCTTGTTCTTTTTCTTCGTCGATGAGAACAGGCTCGGGCCATGCGGAGAGATGGATACTAATATCGCCTTCAAGATTTTTATAAAGGTCATGATAAATCTGTTCTGTGAGATGGGGGAAGAATGGAGCGAACAGCTTCGCGACTCCTAGTCCAACCGTGTACAATGTATACGTGATGCTTTCGACGTTCTCTTTATTATACAGAGATCCTTTGATCATCTCTAGGTAATGATCCGCAAGCTCATGCCAGAGGAAATACTCAACCTCCTTCATCGCCTGAGAGTAATCAAACCTATCCATTTGTCTGGTGCAGGTCGTCACAAGTGTGCTGTATTTCGTAAGAATCCACTGGTCGATATCCTGGATTTTCGTTGGTTTCTCCGGTTTTCCTTCTTTTATGATGTTGCCGATGAACTGTTGCACGTTCCAGAGTTTACGGAGTAGTTTTGTTCCACGGACCACGTCTTTGCGTCGGAATGGGTTGTCTTCCCCAAGGGCACAGCTGGCCGCATAGCAGCGGAATGCATCGGTACCGTATTCATCGATGACCTCCAGGGGGTCAATAACGTTTCCGAGGCTCGCATGCATCGGGGTTCCATCCTCAGACAGGATGAATCCGCCCATCATGATATCCTCGAATGGTTTTTGGTCTGTCAGCAGCGTGCAACGCAGAATCGTGTAAAACGCCCAGGTTCTGATAATATCATGTGCCTGTGGGCGTACTGACATCGGATACAGATGTTGGAATTTCTTCTCATCACGGTGCCAAAATGTGTTGAACAAAGGTGAAATGGAGGAATCCATCCAGGTGTCAAAAACATCCTCGCAGCCTTTGAGCTTCCCCCCGCATTTCGGACAGGTCTCCACTGGTGGTTTGTCAATCGTCGGATCAACATAGCAATCCTCGATCCGAGCTAGGACGACTTCGTTGCATGTTTCACATTCCCACAGAGGGATTGGTGTGGCAAAGTATCTCTGCCGACTGATCACCCAGTCCCATTCCAGGGAGTTGACCCAGTCCTCGAGCCGTATTTTCATAAACTGGGGGTACCAGTTCATTGCATCGCTTGCATCCAGAACCAGTTGTTTGAACGGGATTGTTTTTAAGAACCATTGGTTGGCGTTGATGAACTCCACCGGTGTTTTACAGCGCCAACAGACACCGACATTCTGCGCAAGAGGTTCCTGTTTGAGAATCAGACCGACCTGTGTCATATCCTGGATGATCGCTTTTCTGGCATCCTCTATTTTCATTCCTTGGTATTTCCCGGTAATCGCAGTCATTTTTCCTTCTTCGTCGATGCTCATTTCCAGGGGGAGTTTGTATTTGAAGACCCAGTTGAGGTCTTCTTTGTCACCGACCGTACAAATCATGACCAACCCTGTACCAAACTCTGGATCGACTGCTTCGTCTTCAACGATCTTTACGTTTTTCTTGTAATCGGGGGGGACTTGAACAGTCTGGCCAACAAGCCAGGGTGTCCGTTCATCTGTTGGATGGACCGCGACGATTTGACAGGCGGCAAGCATCTCCGGTCGGGTTGTTGCAATCTCGATATACATCCCTCGGGCGTCTTTTCCAATCCCATGGAATTTCAATAACTGTTCATCCTGCTGGCTGGCGAAATAGAATTTTATCGTGTTCAGTTTTGTGGTTCGGTCACTGTAGACAACCTCTGCGTCTGCCATAGCCGTCATGCACCGAGGGCACCAGTTCACCGGAAACTCGCCTTTGTAGATATGACCCTTGTTGAAAAGCTCGATAAATGAAATCTGTGTGATCCTGCGGTAATACTCAGCATCGGTTTGATAGTAAATCGAGGGGTCCATGCTCTCCCCCAGTCGAATAAACTGATTGGTCATGGTCGCGATGTTTTTCTGGGCGAACTCAGAGCACAGCTTGGTGAACTCATGGCGGTCAATGTCTTTTCTGGTGATGTTGAGTTGTCGTTCGACGCGTTCTTCGATAGGTATCCCATTGACATCGAAACATAACGGGAAAAACACGTTGAATCCTCTCATGCGTTTGTAACGAGCGGCAAAATCAATATGCGTGTAATGTACCGCATGACCCGCGTGGAGAGGACCTGACGCGTACCGTGGTGGAACATCGATACTGTACGGCTTTTTTGTACTATTGAAATCGAAATGATAGATTTTTATGTCTTGCCATTGTTTTTGCCATTTCTCTTCAATAGCTTTCTGGTTGTAATCTGTCATAGCAGTGTCCTCAAGGGGAGCAGGTTCAAAACGCACAGTAGATTTTTCTTTATAAAGATTGCTTTTAGCATCACAAAGAAAAGGATCTCTATTATATTTCCATGCAATAATTTTATAATTACCTTTTCTATTACCGATACCGGATGCAACATCACTTTACATCGGAGGGATATTTTGCCAGAAGCAATCGCCTATGAACTAGCAAAAAAACAAAAAGAAATTTCAGTAGCGGAATTCTTCGAACGCAATAAGCATATTCTTGGTTTTGGGAACCCGACACGAGCGCTCATTACGAGTGTGAAAGAAGGAGTTGATAACGCATTAGATGCCGCTGAGGAATCAGGGATCCTTCCAGATATTTATGTTGAGGTGAAAAACCCAACTGAAGAAGAATGCATCGTGATTGTTGAGGATAACGGCCCAGGTATCATCAAACAGCAAATCCCCCATATCTTCGCACGATTGTTATATGGTTCACGATTCCATGCAGTCCGACAAAGTCGAGGGCAGCAGGGCATCGGGATTTCAGCAGTCGTCTTATATGGACAACTCACCACAGGGAAGCATGCGAAAATCATCTCAAAAATCCAGGAAAATCAACCTGCCGTGCTCGTCGAACTAGCTATTGATACAAATAAGAATCGCGGTGAAATCCAACATCAGGAAATCATGCATTGGGAGAAACCCTCAGGGACACGGATCGAGGTGAGTCTGAATGCAGATTATAAACGGGGGAAGCGATTTGTCTATGAGTACCTCCAGAGCACTTCTATTGTAAATCCTCATGCACGTATCACCTTTAAAGAGTCCGATGGAACGGAACACGTGTTTGAACGGACAGCAGACATCCTTCCCAAGAAAAGCCAAGAGATCCGTCCACATCCTTACGGCGTTGAACTTGGGACATTAATAAAAATGGCTAAAGAGACAAAAGCAAGGAAGCTTGCGTCGTTTCTGAAAAATGATTTCAGCAGCATGGGTGATCGAACCGCTGATGCGGTCTGTGACGAGGCGAAACTTGATAGAAACCTAAACCCTGCTGACATGACTCGTGAGCAGTTCCTTCAGGTACATAAAGCATTCAAACGGGTGAAAATCATGGCGCCTCCAACAGAATGTCTTTCGCCCATTGGTGAGATGCTTATCCGTCGGAGCCTGAAAAGTGAAACCCAGGAGATATCACCAGAGTTTATTTTCACAGCCTCACGACCAGCAGCGGTTTTTTCTGGGAACCCGTTTCAGGTCGAGGTCGGCATTGTCTATGGTGGAAACCTCCCAAAAGACAAACCAGTAAAGATCCTTCGATTCGCCAACCGCATCCCGCTTTTGTATCAACAGGGAGATTGTGCGATCACCACGGCGATTGCATCGATTGACTGGCGCCGGTATGGCCTGGACCAACCTTCAGGAACAGGCATCCCTATTGGTCCTGCGATTTTCCTTACCCATATCGCTTCGACACAGATCCCGTATACATCAGAATCAAAAGAGGCGATCGCTGATGTCGAAGAAATCGAAAATGAGATACGTCTTGCGTTCCGTGAGGTCGCCAGAAAAGTTCAAATGCATATTAACAAAAAAGTGCGACGGGTGAAAACCCGGGAGAAGTTCGATCTGATAACAAAAATCCTCCCGGAAATTGCGAAAAAATCTGCGCACATGCTTGACAAACCAGTTCCTTCTCTTGAGAAGGTTATCACCCGGATCATGGATGTGGTCTGGATTGAGGATCTTGTAGAGTATGAAAAAGTCCGGGGTAAACCGATTCAGACAAAGCTTGATGTTTCAAATCCCGCGGGTCAATCCGATACCAAAGGATGGATCGCGAAAAGTACGATTATGGTTGTGAATTATAAAAGCAAACCGCAGAAATTCAACTTATATGCACTTTACCCGAAGGATACTGTGGTCGGTGAGGTAAAACCAAAGCCATCGAAAGTCACTGATAGTTACATTAAATGGAGCTTGGAGAGCATCGAGCCGACCAACAAGATCGACATTTCCTTTGAGCTTGCTGGTCTGAACAAAGGTGATTTTGATGAGAACGATCTGTATGTGCAGAACATCAACCCTACCTATGTGATAGGGGCGGATAAATGGGAGGGGGAATAGGGCTATGGCGCGTGATTATACAGGTGTGATAAATAAGATTGACATGATTGCAGAAAAAGTCTACGCGGATCTTGAAAAAGCAGAAATCCCTGCCTTGCAGCTTTCAACGCGGACAAAGGCAAACATCCGGTTTGATGATACGCTGAATGTCTGGAAATACGGGAAAAATAAGACAGAGCGAGCAGCTAGCTCCCTTGATGGGGCGTATATGTTGTTGCGGACTATGTATCTTGTTGATTTCATTAAAGACATGATCAAGGAGAAAAAATCCTCCACCTTAAGAGAAACGTATTATATCTCTGAGGGGTGGAACCTTGCCAAGTTCAGCAGTCAGAATGAATCAGACCTTCTTGCTGAGGATCTTGAGGTCATCACCGGGTGTATGAGGGAGGATTTCAAGCTTCGACCTGAGGAGGACGGGGCTCGTGTGATTGGGAATGTGGTTGTCGAGGAGATGACCCGGAATAACACGAAGAAAAAAATCCATTGTCAGGATGACGTCGGGGATGCTGGCTATGGGATTCCCTATAATGTTGAGAAGGATAAACTAACGTTTAAACAGGTGGATGCTGATTTTATTGTCGCTATTGAGACTGGTGGTATGTTCGATCGATTGGTTGAGAATGGGTTTGACACTGATTTTCGAGCGATTCTGGTTCATTTGAAAGGACAGCCTGCCCGGTCGACACGACGGTTTATCAAACGGTTAAACGAGGAAAAGAAGCTGCCGGTCCTGGTGTTCACTGATTGTGACCCTTGGAGTTTCCGTATTTTTGGTAGTGTCGCATACGGCGCGATTAAAACCGCTCATATCTCTGAGTATCTGGCGACACCCGCAGCGCAGTATTTGGGTGTGACGCCTTCCGATATTGAGAATTATAAACTTCCCACTGATGCATTGACCAGTGAGGATATCGCTGCATTAAAAAGCGAACTGGATGACCCACGGTTCCAGGATCAATTCTGGAAGCATGAGATAAAACTGCAGTTAAACCTTGGGAAGAAATCAGAGCAGCAGGCGCTGGCAAAATATGGTCTGGATTATGTGACCGACACGTATCTTCCTGAGAAACTGGCGGAAATGGGGATGTTAAAAAAGTAAGATCCTTACGATTCTTGTTGTTGCCCCCAGAGGTCGCTGGGGGGGATCATCTGGTAGCGGAGATTCAGGACACGGTTTTCATCGATCAGGACGTAGGTTTTGCTGAAAAGTCCTCCTTTTGCCTCCGCTGGAATCGTATAGCGGAAGACTCGTTTACCTTGGATGAATTCTTTTTGTTTTTCTGGACGCTGACGTTTCATCCTTGGAAGCAGATAGTTGAAAAGCAGGATAATCTCTATTATAAGGATGAGGCCGATAAGGACAATCGCTGAGAGTATCCATTGCTCAAGAGAAAGACCCGCCCAGTTATACCCAAGTCTGAGAAAATAGGTCCCTATGACAACAAGGGCTATCCAGCAGGAGTACAGAACGGTAATGATGAAAAAGATTTTTGTTGCTTTTAGCAACTTGTTTTTTTGTTTTTCTTCATGGATTGGTTCTGCTAGCTCCATCTCTTTTCCTACGTATCCTGTTATAATTCATCATCTTTAAAACCTTTTGTTTTTATATTAATTTCAAGGAGTATGTTTATATATGACCCGTTCTTCTATTTATGATGACACAGGGAAGATCATGAGATATTGTGTAACGATTCGGTTGAAAGGATATGCCGTTTTTCTTTTAGTTCTCATAAGTGTTTGTCCGTACAGCTCTACGATTCTGACTGCGCAAGGTGGGTCACCTGGTTGTGCTCAGACATTATTTGTTGGTGGTTCTGGTCCTGGGAATTACACAAGGATTCAGGATGCGATTAACAACGCAAGTCAGGGGGATACTGTGTTTGTCTTTGACGACTCAGCACCCTATTATGAGAGTCTGAAAATCAATGTCTCGATTCAGCTTGTCGGTGAAAACCGGAATACCACCAGTATCGAGGGAGGGAACCATGCGATCTCTATCTATGTTGATGATGTCAGGGTGAGTGGGTTTCGGATCAGTAATGTCGGTGATTTCTGGAACTGCTGTGGGTTTTATGTCACGTCTCAAGGGAACAACATCTCTGATAATAATATTATCAATAATTTTAGGATGAATGGCGTGTTCCTTGATGGAGCATCCTATAATACGATTTATGGTAATCTCATTGAGAATAACCAGTATCATGGGATACGATTAGAGTACACTTCCCATAATGTGATAAAAAACAACGTTCTTGTGAACAACCGCGGGTACGGGATTTATTTGTATGAAGCGACAGACAACATCCTAGTGGGGAACACGGTGCAGCAGAGTTTTTTTGATGGGGTGATGCTGGGGAATAATAGTCAGGATAACTTGATTTACCAGAACAATTTCATTGGAAATCCTGCCAACGCGTATGATGCAAGTGGGAACAGCTGGGACAACGGCAGTGTTGGTAACTATTGGGATGATTACACAGGCTCTGATAGTGATGGGGATGGAATCGGTGATAGTCCATATATGATTCCCGGTGGTGCAAGTCAGGATCGATTCCCCCTGATGGCACCGTATGAACGCCATCCGGATCTGATCGATATCACCATCACGGGAGGTATTGGTCTGACCATCTCTGTAAGGAACAATGGGACTGAGGATGTTTTGCATTTTGACTGGGAGTTTTCTCTGAATGGAGGGTTGCTTCTTGTTCCTTCGCAACGGTCGTCTCAAGGATCTGTGATGTTTCTTGGTGCAGGTCAGAGCGTGGTCCTTCAAACGTATCGTGTGTTGTTCGGGGTCGGTATCGTTGAGGTCACTGTAAAAGCAGGGAGTCAGAGTGAGTCGTTGAGAGGGGCGTTGTTTTTGTTTTTGTATCTGCCTCGCCCATCATAGGGTAGTACCCAGAGAGCGTCTCGGATTCTTCTTTTGGAAATCGTTTCAAAACATTTATATGCAGGGACTGTCAAATAGATACATGCTAGTAATAATCTAGCGTTAATGAGGTGAACAACGCGGAGATAAGAATCGTAGGGGCGGTTACTGATGAAAACGCGCTCGAGGAAATAGAGAATATCGCCAAAGTCTTTGCCTATGAGCGAAGAATGAAAGATTACACACCTCTTTTGCATCCAACCTACGAAGCAAAAAAGGTGAAGAAAACAGTGGAGAAAAAAACAGGGGAGAGTACGACGGTTTTTGAGAGGGCCCAACCACGCATCCCTGTAAAAGGGTTGTGTTAAAACCCCATATGTTTCCATACAGCAGTGCGGGTGGATATCCTCTACCTCTTTTCTCTTATTTTTTTACCTATGATATCATATGTTTGTTTAATTGAAAAGGTTTAAATTCAACTACGCTTTTCTTCCAGCTAAAGAGGTATACAATGGTTGAATTTGAGACACTGAAAGCAGAGGAAGTAAAATTTGGGAAAAACAATTTCATCGAAGTTGCACGGAAGAAAGCCGTCGGTGAAGCCTTATCAAAGGAATTCGTCGCCATTTCTCGAGGATTTTATCTTTCCGACGGGTCCAAGAAATGGAAATCATCTATCACGTTACCCGATGAAGAAGACAAACGAAAGCAAATTGCAACGTTAATAAACAACCTATAAAAATCCAATCGGAGAATCGCAACTCCTGATCTTGAGAATAAAAATCGGTGAGTTGCTTTTCTTTTTATCGCCAGTGGTTCTTCTTATTTGTATTTGACGAAAAACTCTTCGTTTTCCCAAAGTGAGAAATCAGGTTTCTTCTTGAAATAATACACTTGATGTGGTTTGAAGACTGGTTTGAATACAGTACGCTGGTAAACAGGTGGTTTTTTCCGAGGTGTTTTCTTGTGATGTTCAAAGAAATGAGGCATCCTCTGGCTGATAAAAAGACTCACAAGATATTTTGCACACAGTAAGGCAAGCAGCACTTCCCCGCAAAGAAACAAAACCCCGATCAACCATCCCGGTGTTAGGAATTTCTGGGAGATCTGATGCTGATCGTAGTAGGAACTCAACCCCATCATGGTGACAAAGGAAAAACCGATGAAGAGGAAATACGTGAGATCCAGGCTCAACGGAATCGATTGTTCATTTCGTTTCACAACCACGTACAGATTATAAAGATGCAGTAAGAACAAAAAGAACGCAGATGGCCCGACGAGCAGGCAGTACATATACAGAGTTTTCTGCAATTCGGTCTGAATAGGTCCATGGAGCAGGTAGGTAAATGTCTGCAGGAAGACTGCAACAAGTCCAGCCAGGATTAATGCATTGAAACAATGATGAAGGGTGAGTTCTTTGATGTACAACGGTAGGTCCTTAAGCTGGATTGTCTTGTTTTGTACCTCTTGATTGGATTGTTGAATTGGACTCTCAGTCATCTACCCATCGCCTCAGTTCTTCCTTCCGGTGATGTAATCTGTTCAGTGGTATAATAAAATATTCAAAGGGGGTTATCAGAGAGAGCACCGCAGACAACTTCAGCTCTTAGATTTACCATCATCACTGATTGTAGCATTCTGTCTATTACAATAAAAAAGAACCCCCCTGCGGAATGAAAGTATTCTTTGCTGCTCCCGGTTTACAATAAATAAATTTATTAAGGAGAGTCACTATTGAACCGTTAGGGCGATAGTTAGGGGATTTATTCCATGAAGAACACGTATGTTGCAGTGGCAGTTTTTCTTTTAACAATCCTCATCCCACAGGGGTGCTGTGATTGTGGATGCCAGTTACCAGATGAGGATGTTGGATCATCGCAGTCACGAACTCCTTGGATGACCGATGAAGACATCTCCTTGTTACAAGACCAAGCAGTTACGCAAGCATGGACGTTTACCGTTGGGAAGAACCCCGCAACAGAACGTCCCTTCTCAGAACTCTGCGGTCTTGTGGAACCCGCTAACTGGTGGACGGATGCTTCTTTTGATCCCTGCGTCCCCACAAATGAGTTGCCATCCCGTTTTGACTGGCGAGATTTTGGGGGATGCACGCCGGTGAGGAATCAGGCTGCATGCGGCAGCTGCTGGGCGTTTGGGAGCATCGCTCCGCTTGAATGCAATATTTTGATCAAAGACCATAAGGAAGTGGATCTCTCAGAGCAATGGCTTGTGAGTTGTAATACTCATGGCTGGGGTTGTAACGGGGGATGGTGGGCGCATGATTATTTCCAGTGGAAAATGGATAAATGCAATGGTACTGGTGCGGTGCTGGAGAAGGAGTTTCCCTACAGAGCAGAGGATCTTCCCTGTGAGGGCCCGTACGATCGTCCGTATATGATTGATTCTTGGCGTTTCATTGGGTTTTCTCAGGGTGTTGCACCGCCAGAATCCATCAAACAAGCGATCTTGGAGTACGGCCCTGTGTCTGTTGCTTGTGCTGTGACCCAGGCATTTGGAGGATACACCGGCGGGGTCTTTAATGAAAATGATCCCAGTGCACCAATCAACCATGCCGTCGCCCTGGTTGGCTGGGATGATACCCAAGGAACCAACGGTGTCTGGTTTCTACGGAACTCCTGGGGACCCGGATGGGGCGAGGAAGGCTACATGCGGATCGAATATGGGGTATGCAAGGTCGGGTATGCCGCCTGCTATGTGAAGTATCCGATGAAGACCAAACTTGAAATCAATGGTGGTCTTCTGGGGATACGCATCGGGGTACGGAATGTAGGCAATACCGTCACGACCGGTATTCGGTGTAATGTTACGATGTCAGGAGGTATGCGCGGGTTTGTCAACACATCCTTGATTGACACAATTGATTCCTTGCAACCTGGTGAGGTCATCTATGAGCGGTTGCCTTGGTTTGGCTTTGGCCCGGTTGCTATCACCGTTACGGTGAATCCAGAGAATGCAGGGAAGACAACGAAACACGCGGAGGGATTTTTATGCGGACTGTTGCTTTTTGTCGTCCGAAATCAATAAATACCTCCATTGGTGTCATCAGATATATTTTTAAACTCCTGTGGGAATATTCGTTGGGCACGGGGTCGGCATGAAAAAAGAAAATTGCCCGTTCTGTGGACATCGCTGGATTCGAAAATCTTCTGAGTCGATGATAGAATGTCCGAATTGCCGGACAGAATATTTCGTTCAACCGAGACATGAGGGTTTCGAGGGCGATGAACTCATCGAGGATGAGGACGACATCGCTGATGATTTTGAGGAAAGGAACCGGTAAGGTCTCTGTGTTGTCTCATCTTGTTCGGAAACAAGGCACATCAATTTTAAAAATAGTCTGTTGTTACCAGTTTTTATGGCCGACCTGCTCTTCGAGGAAAGTTCACTGGTGCTTACTGGTATCTTTATCACGTTCATCTCAAGTTTCCTATATACGATTAATGCGCAGGGTTTTATAGCTCGTGGGAAGTATCGGAAGAAGGAGGAGGCGATCCTTATCTTTCTTGGAGCAACGGTGTTTCTTGGTCTTGTGACGCCGTTGATTCATGAGGTATCGAAACTGACGATTCTGATGGTTCCGATTCCGTCTATCTTTGGCATTGTGCTTCTTGGGACGAATTTTGTCTTGCATTATAGTATCCCAAGTTGGAAGCAGACCTCGACAAAATCTCTTCTTATCTATCTTCTTGGTATTTTTTTAGTCGTGCTTGGATTCCTGGTGAATGTGTATCTGTAAGTCGTAGGTCAGCGCTTTTTTTTTGTTGTTTTTCTCGATAGATTCGTGTGATATGTAGGGAGGGGCTCGTGGTGCTTATATTAATAGTATAATTTATATACTATGTTTTATATAATAATACATATGAAGAAGAAATATGAGGTGAACTAATGGACCCCTTTCTCCAATTTATTTTAGGCCTCCTACTTGCGATCATCCTTCATGAGCTTACCCATCTGCTCACCATGATGTACTACAAAATACCATTCAAAGCAATCGTGCTAACCAAATATTCAGCGATAGGATTCCTCGTGGATAACGAATCCTACATCGCAGACAACAAAAAAATAGCGTTCCTCTATTTCTCACCACTAGTCTGGTGCTTCATGTACTTCATAAATCCCAGTGAACCCTTCTTCCTCATGTTCCCCATCGTCAACATCTTTGGCGGCGTCGGAGATTTCTACAACTTCTTCAAACTCATCATCATCCCACCAGAAAAAAGAGCGGAACTGGCAAACAAAAGCGATGAAAAAGTCCTGAAAAAAATCATCTGGCGGAAAGACATCTCACCGAACAGCAGGTTTATGAGCGGACGATAAACCAAATTTTTTTCTTTTTAGAGGGAATCCAAGAAATAAGCCCTATTTTTTTAATGAAAAAAAGATTTCACGTCATCTAAATTCGTATGCAACATAAGATATTTTCTTTATAGAATGGGAGAATCTATTGATTTTTCATAGGAATGTCACACAATCATTTATTTTTGTATTGATTACATGATACATTTATATATGTCAATTCTATTGTAAACATGTAAGGAGGAAATGATTCTATGGCGAAGCAGATTTTTGGAAAGATTGTTGCAATCGTCATACTGACATTACTATTAGGAACAACATTTGCCGTCACAATTCAAAGTAAAACCGATTATGAAAACAATCGAACGATACAACCTAGTATAAGATCAAATATAAAACCAGAAGATCTTGCGAAACAAAACAGACAACCCCAGTTATACATAGCATCTGAAAATCAAAGAAATCCACCATCCCTCTTTGATACCACAAAGAGTTTCTTAAACCCAGAAAATATCGCCTATGCATACTGCGCATATGATCCAAGCGGTCAAACCCCAGAGGGGTTTGTGTATTTTTATTTAGATGATCCTTCTGAATTATATTCGATAGGAGGAAGTATGCCGGTTTTTCCATCTGGAGCAGATTTCCTCAATGAGACAATCATGTACATGTGTCTCTACGAAGGGGGTCTTTATAGGATGAACATCGACACCTATGAAATAACATACATTAGCCCCACGATTTTCTTAAATGGACTTACGTATGATTCTACATCCGATACCTGGTATTGTACTGGAAGCAACAATCTGTATATCATCGATATAACAACAGGGACAACCACTCTTGTAGGACCTCATAATATTTCAAACACCATCGTCGGTCTGGCCTGCGATTTGAATGGTATCATCTATGCGTACGATGTACTTTTTAGCGGCTTTAGTACGTTGTATTCCATAAATAAAACCACGGGAGCCGCGACTGTGATTGGTTCTATGGAAGTCGGGTTTTGTTACGCACAGGACCTCGCCTATGACCGTGACAATGGCATCCTCTACATCGCAGGGTACACCCAGAGCGGAACAAGTGGACTCTATATTTGTGATACCACAACAGCAGAAACGACACTCGTCGGATCTTTCCCCGGTAACGCAGAAATCGATGGATTTGCTATCCCGTGGTGTCTTTATGACTATGATCATGACATCGCGGTCAGTAGTATTGTCAAACCCGTTAGCGGGAATGCCGGGCCAATCACCCCGATCGTGAAAGTAAAAAATACTGGAAACAACACAGAGACCAACGTACAATTACAACTCGACATCGGTGTTGAAGTCATCAACGGGACTGTTGAGGATTTCGAGGCGACCAACGGCAGTTACGTGCACGCGCCAATGCTCCCACAGCCTGATGCATGGCAATGGGGAGCACCGACCTCTGGGCCGATGGCTGCGCACTCTGGTTCAAATGTCTGGGCGACAAACCTAGCGGGGAACTATCCAGCAAGTATGTGGTGTTATCTACTAACTCCGACGTTTACCGTCCCGAGTGGTGCCTTTTTCAACTTCTGGCAATGGTACTACTTTGAGAACAACTATGATGGTGGAAACGTCAAGATCACCAACGATGACGGAGTAACCTGGAACCTTATCACCCCAATAGGTGGATATCCT
Source organism: uncultured Thermoplasmatales archaeon (assembly GCA_964467345.1). Classification (GTDB taxonomy): domain Archaea; phylum Thermoplasmatota; class E2; order DHVEG-1; family DHVEG-1; genus SM1-50. The sequence continues at coordinate 49,646 of CAYXPY010000009.1, forward strand.
GGTACACTGCCATACAACCCGTATATGACCGGACAACCAGCATTTAACGGGCAAAGCAGTGGCTGGAAACAAGCCAACTTTGATTTAAGCGCTTATGAGGGACAAGACTGTCAGATCATGTTCGAATGCGCCAGTGACAGCTCCGTTCAGTACGCTGGATGGTACATCGATGATGTCGGATTTACCATCACCAGCTGGATCAATGAGTATAGCCAGACCGTAACGGTCCCCTCCATTGCACCGGACACAACTTTAGAGGTTTCTTACCCAACCTGGACGCCAGCAGACCTTGGTGTCTCTGAGAATGTCAACATCAACTACAACGCCGAGGCAACGAACCTGTTTGCTGATAACAACACAGAAAATGATTACAAACAGAAAGTCTTCACTCTGCACTATGGGTATCTCCATGATGTCGCAGTCACAGAGATCGTCTCACCACAGAACGGTCTTGCACAGACTCAGACCCCTGAGGTCATCATTGAGAACCATGGTCAGAACATCGAAAGCGTCAACGTCCACATGAACATTGGAAAAGCCCTCTACACCACGCTTCTTGAGGAAGACTTCTCCGGTGGCGTGCCACCAGCAGGCTGGGGAACCAACTACCCAAGCAACTGGATGAGCAGCAGCACGAACTACGCTGGCGGAGTCGCACCAGAGGCATACTTCACCTGGTCACCTTCCAGTGTTGGTGAACACCTGCTCTACACTGGTGCAATCGACACCACTGGGCACACGACCTTGCTCCTGAAATTCAAGGAGTACGTCAACGATTACAACAGTAACTATCAGCTGAAGATCCAGACCTCCACGGATGGCGGAGCAACCTGGACTGATGCGTACGTCCGTGCCGGTGGCCCGTATGGTCCAACCACCACAGAGGTTGCTTTAAGTACGACCAATGGTGTCGGATCAGCGACCCTACAGATCGCCTGGGACATGAGCGGGGACTCTTACAACATCAATTACTGGTACATTGATGACGCCTGGCTTGGCATCATTGACATGGTCGAGGAATATGACGAGACCGTTGTCATTGAAGTCGACGCTGGCCAAACCATGAACGCGATCCTGCCTGACTGGACACCTGCTGATGTTCCCTTCGTTGAGACCATCGATTATCTTGTCACCGCAAATGTCTCCATGAATACCTCAGATAGAAACCCGTCTGATAATGAATTAGCGAAAATAATCACCTTACGCTACGAACATGATGTCGGTGTCATCGCAATCACCGAGCCATCTGGACCCCGGGGTGCCGATGAGGCATGGCTACAGTATGATAATGGAGTGTACGCTAACGCGTTCGGCTCAACCACGGGACAGATCTACGGTGCCAACCGGTTCACCATCGATGAACTCGCGGAGTACATCGATTGGAAACTCGATATGATTCGCTGGAAACACTACGGTGACGAAACCTTCTCAGGGACCGTACGGGTCTACAGCGCGGGAACAAGCTCAGCACCTGGAACCGTAATTGTTTCTGAGCCGTTCAGCATCACCGGCGAGGACTGGTTTGAAATTCCCATTCCACCAGTCTCTATCACAGGAGATGACATCTGGCTGTGCGTGGAAGGAACACATGAAACCGGAGAATACCCACTTGAATGCTCCGAGCCAGGGATCACCGGAAAGACCGCGTTCTTCTCCTCTGATGGAATGACCTGGTACGATCTCCCGGGGCTTGGCTATGATGTCGCCTTTGAAATCCGTGGACATCTCACATCTGACGGAGGTGGAGGTGAACATTGGCCACCAGGGACATACCAAATCGAGGGTATTATCCAAAACATTGGTTCTCTGTTTTCAGAAACCGACATACCGGTAAACACCAAAATCACTCATTACGGTGCTGTGGTCTATGATGAGACCGTGATGATACCAGATCCCCTTCCACCTGGAGAAACCTTTCCTGTAGCTTTTCCGAATATCACCATCCCAACTGAACCATCCGCAGAAGGAGACTACATGCTCACAATGAAAACAATGCTTCCTGGAGATGATCATCCAAATAACGACAAAAAGATACTAACATTTACCATATTTATTATTCCACCCCCGCCGCCTCCACAAGCAACTGTGAGTGGAACCATGGGGGATAACGACTGGTATATTAGCTGCGTTACAGTAACAATCAACGGTTATGAGCCTCTATGGCCACCTGGTATCGACTACATCATGTATAAGGTTGATGAAAGTGAATGGCAAATATATTCTACGCCTATTATCGTTTGCGAGGATGGCGAACATACGGTCTTCTTTTATGCTGCTTACACGGATGGTAGTGTTTCAGATATTTATGATGTTGCATTTAAGATAGACCAGACCCCTCCTTCTATTGAAATGTCTGTCGAAAAGATTGGTTTCAGACAATGGAAGTTCATCGCGGAAGCAACAGATGGAACAAGCGGAATATGTAAGGTTCAATGTTATATTGATGATATGCTCCTAGGAAATATTAATGAACCTGGTCCGTACGAATGGTTCTGGACCGGAAAGGGAAATCATACCGTCACTGGTATTGCCTATGACCTCGCGGGTAACTCAGCAGAAAATACTGTCGTGTTCAGCTATAGTGCGTTTTACTATCACAACTTCTGGTTACGCTCTATTATACAACGAATTATCCAGATGATCCTTTCCCATCTTCCATGGTCATCCTCAATCTGAATCAGGAAAAAGTATACGCCTGTCTTAATCCATGCTACGGAAAAATCCTCTTCAGCCTGAAATGATTATGATGCTTTTTCAAGAACGACTTTCTTTTCAGAAATAGAATCCGTGATATCAACGTTCTGCCCATCAGGTGTTAATCCAGGGGGTGGTTCTTTTCCCTCTTCTTTTATCTTGTACCGAGCGCATTGTTCGTGATTATCCTTCGACAGACAATACTGATAGGTTGGTCTGGTGACATACTCATAGATAGCAGGGTCCTGGTTTATTAATCTGAAAAACTCAGGGACATCATCAGGGAACATATTCAGACAGGTGGTAAGATATTTACAGCGGAAATCACTTTGAAGGATGTTGTAGACTAGACATTTCCGATACCCGCCATCTGATTCACATGCAGAGAAATCTTTGTATTGAATAATCGCGGGATATGTTCGTATACAATCCCTGGTAAAGTCAATATAATACGGACAACCCATAACCACTCACGACTGCATCCTATCATATAGTATGATAAAAATGTTGTGTCTTTGGAACACATAATAGGTACTGACTTCAAACCAGACGACCAGTTTTTTCAAAAAAAGAAAAGAAAGCTTTAAATCAACAAGGAGTATAAGATTCACAGGGGATTGTCCAATGAAGAAACACCTGACATCATTACTAATAATACTCTTTGTTTTAACTCCCGTTCTGGGATGTGCGACACAAAGCACTACTGTACAGATGGTTCAGAACACCACCGAAGACCATGGTACAAACAATCCGATGGGAGTCCTTTCTCGTTTCAAGAAAACCTCAATGGTCCCCATGCGTGACGGGGTAATGCTGGCAACAGACGTCTATCGACCGATCTTTCGATCACGCATCCCCCATGCAACGATCCTTATCAGAACACCCTATGACAAAAATAACGCCGCGTTCGCCGGCATCATCGGAATCATCAAAGGATGGCCGACCGTCATCCAAGATATGCGAGGACGGGGCGCATCAGAAGGTGTTGACAGTGGTTTTAAAAACGACAGCGCTGATGGTGCTGATACACTCGCATGGATCGCGAATCAATCCTGGTGCAATGGGAAGATAATCACCTATGGACTCTCCGCGTTAGGTATAGTGCAGTACTGTGCTGCTGGTGCAAACCCTCCGAATCTCACCTGCCAGTACATCCAAGTCGCCACACCAAACCTGTACAAACACGCAGCATACCAAGGAGGTCAGTTCAGAAAGAACCTCGTGGAGGATTGGCTAGAAGACCAGGAGAGCGATTATCTTTTAGATGAGATTAAAGACAACGAGAACTTCACGTTGGGATACTGGGGGAATGTGACCCTTGATGATAACTGGGAGGACGTCAACGTCCCAGCGATCCACATCGGAGGTTGGTACGATATCTTCAGTCAAGGAACCATCGAAGGATACCTCGGGTATCAACACAAGGCAGGACCAGGGGCGCTAGGAAAATCAAAATTAATCATGGGTCCCTGGACGCATACTGGTTTTCTCTCACGAAAACAAGGACAGCTGACCTATCCACGGAACTCCCTTGACCGGTTTTCCCTTCAGATGTTCCAGGATATGGCCCAATTCTACGCCCTGAATACAACCGATGAGTTTTCCAGCTGGCCGACCGTCTCGTATTACATCATGGGAGATGTGACAGATCCTACAGCGCCGGGTAATGAATGGCGTTATGCTGATGACTGGCCGATTCTTGCCGATGAAGTCTCCTGGTATTTCCATGAGGATGGATCGTTAAGCACACAGACACCAGGGTTTGCTGACCCACTCGTCTATGTCTACGATCCAACCGACCCGGTTCCAACAATCGGGGGGAAGAACCTGTATTCCCCTGCAGGCCCCTATGACCAACGAGCTGTGGAGAACCGCTCAGATGTTCTTGTCTTCACCAGCCCCCTCCTCCAGCAGCCCTATGAGGCCACCGGTCCAATCAAAGCGCGTCTGTACGTCTCCTCGGACTGCCCTGATACTGACTTTACCGTCAAACTCACCGACGTATACCCGGATGGACGATCGATGCTGATCACCGATGGAATACTGCGGATGAGGAACAGAAACGGCCAGGATCAATGGGTGTTCATGGAACCAGACATCATCTACGAAATAGAAGTCGACCTCTGGAGCACAGCCTATATATGGAATACGGGTCACCAGATCCGCGTGGAGGTCTCCTCGTCGAACTATCCACGGTTCCTGAACAACCCGAACACCAGGGATGGCATCGACAAGAACACCACCTACACCGTTGCCCATAATACCCTGTATATTGATGAAACACATCCATCCTGTCTTCTCCTCCCAGTGCCCCATCCAGGGACGCGGTCCGTAGGATCACCATTGCGAGGAACAAGGATTTTTCCTCTTTTCTTTCGATTCTCCTTTCCAAATACAATGCTTACATATTGAGCAGGCACAGATACTCAAACCAAAGAACACTGCATGATCAAAGCTGCAGCCCACAGATATATTTTTAAGGGAAATAGATGATATAAAATTTGTGAAAAAACGATTCTTTGAAAACAGACATCTTCAGATGAGGAAACATACTGTGGTACTCATTGTTTTCTTTGTTGTCGGAGTTACGGTCGTACAAGGGGGTACAACAGATTCAGACTGGGCATTACTCGATACAAACACCCACCCATCTCCCCATATACCAGAGCAGACGATGGTATCCCCGGATTCCCATCCAATACGTATAGTAAATGAAAACAGCATATTAACATTTAATGATCCTGTCTATTCCTCCACCCCTGATTGGGTCTCTAGTTCACCGCATTATAGCACTGGTGGTGCGTTTGCTGATATCAACCAAGACACCTGGCTGGATTTTGTCGTTTCCGATGGCAACGACATGGGCCAAGGCCATGTGAGAGTCTACTTAAACGACGGCAATGGTCATCTCCCCACGACAGCTAGCTGGCAGTCGGCTGACGTCGCCTACAACGGTCATCTTGATGTCGCAGACGTCAATGGAGACGGATGGCCTGATGTCGCGGTATCCTATCTTGGAACCGGGTCTTCATTTGGACCAATCGCCCGGTTGTACCTGAACAATAACGGGGTACTGTCTTCATCCCCGAGCTGGTCTGCGAATATCATTGGAAATTCCTTCGGTCTTGATTTCGGTGACGTGAACAATGATGGAAGACCAGACCTTGCGATTGCGACCGGATGGTCCTATGATTCGTATCATTATCATACCTATGTGTATGTGAATCAGAATGGTCAGTACGGGTCATCACCGAACTGGCAGTCGGCTGATGATACTATCTACATGGGGATCTTATGGGTGGATGCTGATGATGACGGCTGGCTTGACCTTGCATGTATTGCAGATAGCGCTCAGACACAGATTTATCGAAACCTCAACGGTGTTCTTGAGACGACCGCAAGCTGGTATACCACGGATAGTGCCAATCAGTTCGGCATCATGCTTACCGCTGGTGATGTCACCGGTGATGGCATCCGTGAGTTATTTGCCACTGATAACACCCAACTCGGGGGAGACGGACTGTTCAAACAATACACGGGTCTATCCGATGGTTTTTTTGAAACCAGTCACTCCTGGGGGTATTACGCAGGGTATGGTTCTGCGGTCGCTCTCTCAGATGTGAACGGAGACAGCTTCCTTGACCTTGCCGGGGGCGCCTGGTGGGAGAACACCGGTATTTTCCTGAACCAAGGAGATGGTCTTCCAACAACACCATCCTGGAGTTCCTCGTATGCAACGGTTGTCGAAAAAATCGTCTTTGGAAACATTGGTCCAGCCTACTGTGAACAAACCTTCACCGAACAGTTCATTCCGTCTGGTGACCGCAAACTGTTTTATTTACCTCATCGACAGATACAAGGAATCGATCAGGTGACCTGTGACGGTACCATCTTATCCCAGTCAGAGTACACCAGCAGCCGTGACGAAGGCTGGGTGACAATCGGTACTGTTCCAACCGATGCTCTTGAGATAATCTACCGGTATTCCGCATCTCAGGACATGGCTGTTACCAACTGGGACCCAAGTGTAGGGAACTATCTGCACTATAATAGAATAATAAACTATACTCTTCCTGAGATTGATGGGATAACCTATACCGGTGCCAATTTAGAGTGCAGCGGAACCCTAAGCTGGGATTCCATTAACCCAGGAGCGACGGTTATAGGAAACTTCACCGTGGCAAATAGCGGGGATCCTCAGACATTCTTGAACTGGGAGGTCGTCTCATACCCTTCATGGGGGACCTGGAGTTTTTCTCTATCATCAGGGGATAATCTCCCCTCCGGTGAGTCTATCAATGTCGTTGTCAATGTTGTTGCACCCTCTGAGGAAAATACGAGATACACTGGGGAAGTCATCATCGTCAATCGTGATAAAACCGGTGATTTTGGCATCATTCCCGTTGTTTTGAAAACACCGTCTATTTCGAAAAGCAAGTCAACAGCGTTTCAAAACGTATTCTTTTTCCCAGACGTACGGTGGTCGCTCTCGTCTTTTTTTTCTTCCAGCAGTAGGATGATACAACGGTAATGGGCCTGTTGCTATGTGGACCAATCCAACAGGAGTAATTCTCGGCGACAGAATGCGGTTTTTTGACCTGTTGGTTTTTCGGATGGTTACATCTATCTCTTTCTTTTTTCTTTTACCAATTTACGATGTTAAGTGATTGTTTTAAAAAAGATTTAATACTGTTTTACAGAAGGCTAACCAACCTATTTTGAAGGTATGAAGCGTCGTTACACACTAAAAGTTTCCGTTGATATAAAACTAAAGTTGAATCATTTTGAATTCATTTTTTAATCATTTTTTTATATTTCCAGTATATCATTTTGATACCATGAAATCGTTGATATGACACAGATAATCGGAGGAGAAACCATATGCCACAAACGATCAGGGCAGATGATCTCTTAACACAGCGATTTAAATGGATTAATGAAAATGTGATGTGATGGATCAACCAGTAGATGCTGATAGTAAACATGGTCTTCCATTTTAATTAATTTGAGGGAAAAATAGCATGATATACGGACTACGAGGGGGAAGAAAGTTATTTATAAAGTGTTGCCTTCTTTTTTCAGCAAGATACAAGAATGGGGGAGTTCAATGAATAAAAGAGGTAAGTCTCAGAGAACAAATTCAACGAATAACTCTGATGATGCATATTATAAAAATGATTTGATTACTAGAGATATTAGAAAAATTGGAATACCACCAATTAGCAATGCTCCATGGGGAACTCATTTTTGTCAATTCTATCAAACTAAGGAGGACTTGATTGATATTTTAGTCCCGTATTTTAAAACAGGACTGGAAAACAATGAGTTTTGTATGTGGATTACTTCCGATCCGCTCCGGACAGACGAAGCAAAGAAAGCACTTTCTAAGAAAGTAAATAACCTTGAGAAGTACATCCAAAAGGGTCAGATCGAAATCCTTGATTCATCTGAGTGGTATACGAAATCTGGGCGGTTTAATTCAGATGAAGTGTTATCTGGTTGGGTGAATAAGGAGGCATGGGCACGAGAAAAAGGATTCGATGGATTACGGCTAACAGGGAATACGTTTTGGTTGGAGAAAAAAGACTGGGAGGATTTCACCAAATATGAAGAAAGCGTTAATAGTGTCATTGGTAAGTATCACATGATCGCAATTTGTTCATATTCCCTTGACAAATGTAATGCGTCTGAGATTATTGATGTGGTCAGCAACCATCAATTTGCGTTGATTAAAAAAGATAAGAAATGGCATCGAATTGAAAATCCAGAATTGAAAAAGGTAGAAGATTCCCTTAAAGCACAGCGTGAATTATTTGAAACTGTTGTCAACTCGATGCCGGCTGCAGTCAATCTTATTCGCGGTAGCGATCTGAGAATACAATTGATCAACCCAGCATATCAGGTAATTGCTCCAGGGAAACAAATGATTGGGAAAACACTTGACGAACTATGGCCTGAAACAGGACAAAATTTCGCAAAGTTATGTAAAGACGTGTTAGACACGGGTAAATCCTATCATGTAAACGATGAATTGAACATGATACGCCGCCACCCGGATGGACCTGCAGAGCCCGCGTATTTCAGTTGGTCGTTATATCGCGTACGCTTACCTGGTGATGATGGTTGGGGGATATTAAATACCGCCTGGGAGACCACCCAGCGAAAAAAAGCTGAGGAAGAACGATTACGAAATATGAAAATATTTGATCAAATTCAAGATGGTATAATCATCTCTGACCCGAGTTACAGAATTACCTATTGGAATAAAGGTGCTGAAAAAATATACGGGTATTCCGAATCTGAGGCAATAGGTAAGGTTTCTTTTGAGCTTTTACAACCTACCTACGCCCCTGGAGAGCGCGAAAAAATAATTAATGAATTAAAACTTACTGGGACATCGAAATCTTTAATCCATACCAAACATCGCAATGGCACAAGTATCTATACGGAAGCACATGCGACACGGCTTATTAATGACAATGGTAAAATATCTGGATATGTTGTTACAAATCGGGATGTCACTGAAACACAAAAAATGCAGAATTCGTTAACAGAAGCTGAAAAAAAATATCGAACAGTGGCTGAAAATACCTATGATTTTGAATTTTGGCTTGACCCCCGGGGAAAATATTTATATGTGTCTCCATCGTGTAAAAGGCTCACTGGCTTTTCAGCAGATCAATATTATTCTCAACCTGATCTTCGTCAAACGATCATCCATCCTGACGATAAACAAATGTTTATGAATCACGTAAAAAATGAGGTTTCAAAGAAAAAACCAGGAGAATTGGAGCATCGCATCATTCATAACGATGGATCGATACGCTGGATCCATCATGTATGCCAACCAATTTGGGATGAAAACGGTCAATTTCTTGGTATTCGCGGGAGTAATCGAGATATTACAAAAAATAAACAAATGGCAGAGACATTAGAAAGACAACATAATGAATTAGAAACAATATTTGACACAGTTCCCGCATCAATCTTTTACAAAGATACACAAAATCGATTCTTACGAGTAAATAAAGCATTCACCACTATGATGGATTTACCAAAAGAGGAATTAGAAGGAAAATCCCTTTTTGACTTATATCCAAAGGATCAAGCAGAAGCATTCTGGAAAGATGATAAAGAAGTTATAGAATCAGGGCAACAAAAAATAAATATAATAGAACCAGTAGAAACGAAGAAAGGATTGCTCTGGGTTCAGACACATAAGATACCCTATCGTGATACGGCCGGGAATATCATAGGTGTTGTTGGATTTACTATTGATATTTCCGAGCGGAAAAAAGCAGAAGAACAATTACGGGAAACCACAGAGTATCTTGACAACCTCCTCAACTATGCGAACGCACCAATCATCGTTTGGGATAACGATTTCAAAATCATTCGATTCAATCATGCATTTGAACACCTTACCGGTTATACCTCAAAAGAAGTAATTGGAAAAAACCTTGATCTTCTCTTCCCTAAAGATACAAAAGAAAAATCGTTACAAAAAATTCAACAAACTCTTGGCGGGGAATATTGGGAATCCGTTGAAATACCAATTTTACAAAAAAATGGTCAAATTCGTATCGCTCTGTGGAATTCTGCAAACATCTATGATAGATACGGAAATAAACTTCTTGCAACAATTGCGCAAGGACAGGACATAACCGAACGAAAACAAACTGAAGAGTCATTATATAAGAGTGAATTACGTCTGAAACTTGCTCAAGTTTCTGCGGGTGCTGGGTTATGGGACTGGGATCTGCTTTCTGGGAAGCTTGAATGGTCTGATGAGTTGTATTGTCTGTTTGGTTTGGATTCAAAAAAACCCCAGGCTACTTTCGATATCTGGCGAAGCGTCATTCATCCGGAGGATACACAAAAGGCTGAAGAGCGAATTCAGAATGCTATTAACAATCGCATTCCCCTCACAAATGAATATAGAGTTATATTACCCTCAGGTGAGATACGATGGATTAACGCTCTTGGTAGTACAACATACGACGATACGGGGAAACCAATTCGGATGACCGGTATATGCCTTGATATCACCGAACGGAAACGAAACGAGGAGATTATCAAAGAAAATGAAGCCAGGTTAAAACATGCACAAGAAATAGCTCACCTTGGCAGCTGGGAATTAGATTTAATCACGAATCATCTCTCTTGGTCCGATGAAGTGTTCCGTATTTTCGGCTTGCAGTCTCAAGAATTTCCAGTTACCTATGAAAGATTTCTTGAAAGGGTTCATCCTGAAGACCGGGCAATAGTCGATTCAACGTATACGAATTCGATTAGAGAGGGAAAAAATTCTTATGATATAGAACATAGGATTTTAAGAAAAAATGGGGAAATCCGCTTTGTACATGAAAAATGTGAACATGTTCGTAATGATTCCGGAGACATCATTCGGTCGGTGGGAATGATTCATGATATTACAGATGCGAGAAAGGCTCAAACAGAACTCGTTCGTTTAGCATCATTCCCAGAAAAAAATCCAAACCCCATTATTGAACTGAACCTTTCTGGGAAAATCGAATACCTCAATCCAATATCAAAAGGACTGTTCTTAGATATTGAAAAGAAACAATTCGATCATCCTTTTTTAAAAGGAATAAACAATATCATCACAGAGATTCAAGAACAAAAATATCCACGTTTCCGAGAAATAAAATGCAAGGAGAAATATTATCATCAATCCATAACCTACATTCCAGAGAGTAAACGAATCATTATTTACAGCACCGACATTACTTCCAGGAAACATGCTGAAGAAGAGCTAGAAAAGAGTGAAAAAAAATATCGATTGATCGTAGAAAATTCCATGTACGTCATTATGATGACTCAGCCAGATGGCATCATATCTTATATCAGTCCATCCAGTAAAGAACTCCTTGGGTATCCCCCAGAAGAGCTGATTGGAACGAATCCTTCAATAGCATATCCGGATGATGAGAAAAAAGTCCACCAAGCACTGACAAGGGCATTAAACGGGGAAAAAGATTCTGGTTTTGAATATCGCATTCTAACGAAACAAGGTGAGGTTCGATGGGTCTCACATTCCTGGTCCCCGATTTTTCTTAATGAAACTCTTCAATCGATTATCAGTGTTGTGGTTGACATCACAGATCGAAAATCCTCAGAGGAAAAAATAAAAAAACTCAATGAAAATCTGATACGCCGCAGTATCGAACTCGTGATAGCCAATAAGGAACTAGAGACGTTTAGCTACTCAGTCTCCCATGACTTACGAGCACCATTGCGAAGTATCGACGGATTCAGTCAGGCTTTATTAGAGGACTATGCAGGTAAACTCGATAAACAAGGAGAAGAGTACCTCCATCGGGTTCGGAATGCCACCAAACGCATGGAGCAACTCATCGATGATTTGCTTCGATTGTCTCGATTGACGAGAACTGAAATGACCATAGAAACCGTTGATTTAGGAAAAATAGCCAATACTGTTATCAATGAATTAAAAAAAACTGATCCTTCACGGAAGTATAAATTCAAAACACAGAAGAATATTTTAACAGATGGTGATGCGAACCTCCTGAGCATCCTCCTTGAAAATCTCCTGGGAAACGCATGGAAATTTACCAAGAAGCGTAAATTTACTGAAATTGAATTTGGGAAAAAACAACAAGATAAAGAAACAGTGTTTTTCATTCGTGATAATGGAGCGGGATTTAACATGAAATATGCTGATAAGTTATTTATCCCTTTCCAACGCCTCCATGATGACGCAGAGTATCCTGGAACCGGTATTGGTCTAGGTATCGTGGCTCGTATCGTAAATCGACATGGAGGACGGATTTGGGCAGAATCAGAGGAAAATAAAGGAACAACATTTTTATTTACTTTAGGAGGAAAAACAAATGAGTAGACACTTACGTGTGTTGTTAGTAGAAGATTCAGAAGATGATGCAACATTATTGCTACGAGAATTGAAAAAAGCTGGAATACAACCAACTGTACAACGAGTTGAAACCGCTGAATCGATGCGAAAAGCATTACAAAAACAAGAATGGGATGTAGTGATTGCTGACTATGTCCTCCCAACATTCAGTGGTCTTGATGCGATTGAATTACTAAAAAAAACACAGAAAGACCTACCGTTCATTATCGTCTCAGGAAAAATTGGAGAAGATACCGCAGTAGAAACGATGAAAGCAGGTGCCCACGATTATATCATGAAAGGAAACCTCGCTCGACTCATTCCTGCTATCGACAGAGAAATCGAAGAGGCAAAAGTCCGGCAGAAACGCAGAGAGGCTGAAGAAAAATTAATCCAAACGTGCAATGAACTGGGAGATACGACGGTCGAATTAGAAAAAACAAATAAAAAATTACGTGACGAAATCGAAGAACGACAAAAAGCAGAAAAACATACAATGGAGATGAAAGAGCACCTTCAAAATGTTATCGACAGTGCATCAGAAATCATTATTGCAATCGATGCAAATAAAAGGATAACGACATGGAATAAGGCCGCAGAAGTCGTAACCGGCTATAAACAGAAGGACGTATTTAATTGGAGTATTTCAAAATTAACGCTTTTTGAAAATCAACAAAAACTTCTCGATCTCATAAAAAATCTTTCAAAACAGACCCATCCAAACTATGAGGATTTTGTGATTATCACAAAAAACTCAGTAAAAAAGATTCTTCGGATAACCGGATCTCCCATCAAGGGAAGACCAGAAAGCGGAGTCCTCTTTATAGGAAGAGATATCACCCGTGAAATGGAAATTCATGGGAAACTCCTTGTGGGAAACTGCTATCTCATTCCTGAGAAAAGCAATACTGCCTCCCTTGATTTGCTGGTGGATTTGGCTACCTCAGGATATTCCGGTTACCTGATTACCCGGATGGATCCCCACACCATGAAAAGCATGGTTTCAACTGCTCATATCACTACCTATGTCTTAGGTCAAAATCGTGGGAAGGAATACAAAACAATTACTGATTTGAAACAGCTCCTTCAAACGATAAAAGAGATTGGGACGGAAAAAAAAGAATCAGTCATCCTATTAGAGAGGCTTGACTATCTGATTAGTAAATTTTCTTTTGAAAAGGTCATGGAGGTTCTCTATGAGATCAATGATGACATTGCACGAAACAAATGTCTCCTGTTATTGCGAATCGATCCAGGAACCATCGAGAAGACGCAAATGGCATTCATAGAAAATGAAGTGCAACTTCTCCCCAGTCAAAAAATTGAAGGATTAATCATTGAAGACGAGATTCATGATATCCTGCGCTTTATCTATGAACAAAACCAGAACAATGCGGTCGTTCCCATTAAGAAAATCATGGGACGATTTTCTTTAGCATATTCAACGGTAGCGAAACGTTTACAGGTATTGGAAATGAAAGGATTGATTTTCACAAAAAAGCAAGGGAAATCCCGAACCGTGACAATTTCAGATAAGGGTAAGACATTTCTCCATAAACGCCAAGCGACATAGCAAGAGACTTTTAATCGATTTAAACCTGTTTTTCATTCATATTTAAATCATCGTTTTATAGGATTATCGTTTTATTACCATAAAAAAAGGTGATTGATATCAATACCCCGATAGATGAATTTGGAATATATGCAGGAAAGATATGGGAGACATTAAGTCACAATGATTCATCAATGACACAAATTAAACTGCAAAAAATGACAAAACTTCCAGACGAAGCATTCTTTAGTGCGATCGGTTGGCTTGCTCGAGAAAATAAGATCAACAAAACAGGAATCGTATATCGCCTTGGTGAAACGAATCTTACATCGAAAATAGGTTCTGATGCAGGGAAAATATGGAACGTGCTTTCAAAACAAAAAAAAGCTGATTTATCATCAATAGCTAAACGAATCAATGCTGATCAGCATGATGTCCATTCAGCGCTTGGTTGGCTTGCTCGGGAAAATAAAATAGATGTCATACGGGGAAAAAATAACCAAATTCTCTTTCAATTAAAGTAAATAAATAATCCTTATTACACTTTGAAGTAGAACTCTTGTCTTTCCTATGGTCTATTAATCATATCATCGATTGAAAGATCATTCACAGAGGTATATCCCTCCTTGGATACTTTCCATGGGAGGTCATTTCTATCTAATGGGGGAGAGTGATTTCAAGCAGAGATAAATACTCAGGAGACTACAACGTGAGAATCGCAATGATTGGTTGGGAATATCCACCATTTAAGGTTGGTGGCCTTGGGACGCATTGTCTGGGACTTACGAAGAGTCTTGCTGAAAAGGGAATAACTATTGATTTTTACATGCCGAAAACCTCGAAAATAGTCCAGAGTGTTCATAAAAACATTCGTATTAGAGAAGTCGGGGAAATAAAAATCTATCCCTATGATCGCCCAAAAGATACACTCCTGCAAGGTGATTTTTTTGATTCAGTGAATCGATATAATGAGTTACTTGTCCAGAAAGTAAATGGGTCCTATCATCTTATCCACGGTCATGATTGGTTAACCATGAAGGCTGGGATACAACTTAAAAAGAAACTTGGAATCCCACTTATCTTTACAATTCATTCTACTGAATATGACCGATCTGGCTGGCTTCATCCGAATCAATGGTTTATCGATTATGAGCGCGAAGGTATGAAAGCTGCAGATCGGTTGATTGCAGTAAGCGAATTAACGAAAAAAGTAATGATTCAAAAATATGGGATTCCTCCTGAAAAAATTCAGGTTATTTATAATGCTGTGTCACCGCTTGGAATTGGTAAGAAACAAAAGATAGTCTTATTTTTAGGCAGACTTACAATACAAAAAGGACCGGAATTTTTCCTTGCAGCTGCAAAGCGAGTATTGGAATTAGAACAGGACGTGAAATTTGTTGTCGCTGGTTGTGGTGAACTGCTTCCCCGTTTAATCGATAAAGCAGTCGATCTTGGAATCTCACAGAAGATTTTTTTTACCGGAAAACTAACTGAACAGGAGGTGAAACATATTTATCGGATCGCGAGCGTCTATGTCATGCCTTCAGTTAGTGAGCCGTTTGGGATAACCGCTCTTGAAGCGATTTCCGCAGGTACTCCAACGATTGTTTCAAAGGCATCAGGTGTATCGGAAGCATTTCAAAATTGTTTCAAAGTCGATTACTGGGATGTTGATGAAACTGCAAATAAGATACTTGCTTTACTCCGGTATCCTCCATTACGACAAGCTATGGTACAAAACGGTACACAGGAGATTCAACTCTTCACCTGGTCGAGAGTAGCAAACCAAACAGCGAACATGTATAAAAGTGTTCTTTAATTTGTTTTTCTAATTTTTTTAAGCATTTTACGATTATTTTTTATATGTTTTTTCACAATCTTTTTAAATACCCTCACCATCATAAATGTACATACACAAGGAAGACAATTAGATATGGATAAAAAAAAGATTTTACTTGTAGAAGATAACCGAGATGATATCTTACTTATTGAACGAGTTTTCCATAAATCGAAGCTGTCGGAAAAATTTGATTTAATCGTTGCACAAGATGGAAATCAAGCAGCTTCGTATCTTAAAAACCTAAAACAGAAAGATATCCTACCCATGATTCTCCTTCTTGATTTGAAGTTGCCTCGTGTCGACGGGTTTGAAGTCCTCCAACTAATTCGGAAAAATGAAAAAACACAATTAATACCAGTTATTGTCTTTACCTCCTCAAAGGAGGAAAAGGACATCACCAAAGCATATTTACTAGGTGCAAATAGTTATGTCAGAAAACCGATTGATTCAGAAAAATTCATATCTGTCCTTCAACAGATTATCTCCTATTGGGGCGACATTAATGAAATCCCAATGACACAATAATATGGTTTTCGCCCTTCTTCAAAAGAATCGTATTGATTTAAACTTAATTTGTTTTTTATCTGTTATTCAATTATTTTTTTATAGACTGTAGATCTTTCTCTTAATGTATGACCTATTGGAGGTTGTAGAGTAAATCAATGAAAAAAAATTCGTTTCTCCTTTCCCCCTCCTAAAAAATTTGACACTCTACAAACCTCCTCCTTATCCTGCAACAGAAATGAAACATACATAGTAGACGAATATCAGAAATAATGAGAATTTCTTTTCGATTACAAATATCTGACCGCATCCAATACACACATGATTTTTTTTTATGCTTATTTATAAGGAGAGCGTTCAGTCTATCATAAAGATAAAACTTAATTCATTTTGATGTATTTTTTATTTGTTTTTTAATTAATATTTTATAATCTCATGTATTTCTTATCAATGTTAGAACACAAGAGGGTTGTAGAGTAAAAATAAATATTATATCTTATCTCCCCGCCTCCCCCCTCAAATGGAATATAAATAAAAAAAACTCTACAACACCTCAGTTTTTTCGTTTTTATAAACTCATATTTCATATCATCGTAATTGTCTTGGAGTTATTTTTCATATATTTTTAAGTCATAGTTATTAAACGAAGATATCTTTTAATTACTGTGATTAGATGAATGAATACGAGTGTTTATCATGTAAAAGAACGGCGACGATTGATGATACTAGCGATGCACCCATTTGTTGTGGTAAACCCATGAGAATAAAGGTGCAGCGAGAAATCTGTCTTCAACCCGCTCATGCTGAACATGCACGACCCATGGAAGAGGAGACCGCGTGTGATGAATTTCGAGCCGGTCAATAAAATCGCAATCGTAACCAGGGACTGTGCAGGGGTAAATGCAGCTATCAGATCTGTGGTTCGAACTGCAGATAAACATAACATTGAAGTCATGGGCATCCTCAATGGTTACGATGGTTTAATAGACAATACGCTCATTCATCTCGATAGACAATCGGTATCAGGAATTATTAATAATGGAGGAACAATCCTAAAGACGAGCCGCTCTAAACGATTTTTTCTCAAATCAAACCAAGCAAAAGCAGTTCATACCATTAAAACAAATAACATCAATGGACTCATTGTTATCGGTGGAGATGGCTCACTGCGAGGAGCTCATATTCTTGCTAATATCCATCGTATTCCGATTATTGGTATCCCCGCCACCATAGATAATGATATCAATGGTGTGGATCTAGCTATTGGAGCAAATACCGCGGTCAATGTCGCCTTGGATGCTCTTGATAAAATAAGAGATACAGCAACGAGTCTTGAGAGAATTTTTGTCGTCGAAGTGATGGGGCGTAATTGTGGATATCTTGCTCTTCAGGTTGCTTTAGCAGGGGGATGTGAAGAAGTACTGCTTCCGGAGAAGAATTATGATATCGATGCAATGTGTGATGAAATAAAGAAAGGCAATTCAAAAGGCAAAAAAAGCTGGATAATTATTGTAGCAGAAGGAAAGGCGAAAGGTGAGGATATCGCACGTACAATCACAGAAAAAACAGCATTGGAGACTCGTGTCACCGTTCTTGGACATATACAACGGGGAGGACACCCTACCGCTCTTGATCGGATTATGGCATCACGTCTTGGTTATTTTGCGGTTAAGGAATTAAAAAACGGGGTAACCGACCATTGTGTCTGTTTAAGAAATAATGAGTTAATCACGATTCCCATGGAAACAGCGATTCAACAAAAAAAAATAAATGTAGATTTATCATATAAATTATTAAAATTTCTCTCGTGAGATAGAAAAAATTCTATGATGAATAAGTGAAGGAAAACTCGATGAATGATATTGATCTTTCACTAATATTGTAATTATTTTTAACCTATTTTTTAGTCATTTTTTTATAAGAATAATCAATAGATTCTTCGGAGGTAAAAATCAATGGCGATAAAAAAAGAGAAAGAAAAACTTGCAGCTGCTCCGAAAGAAAAAACAGGTATGGTTGCACGAAGACCATACGATCTTTGGATGGACATGGATAAGCTATTTGATCGTTTCCGATCAAATTTCGATGAACTCTTCTGGAGCCCAGGCACACATCCCATGACAACATCTGATTTTCGCACACCGAAAATGGATGTCGTCGACCTTGGTGATAAATTCGAAATGCGAGTCGAAATGCCGGGGATAAAAAAAGAAGATATCAATGTCGAAGTGACATCTACATCGGTGGAAATCTGCGCGGAACATGAGGAAACAAGTAAGGAGAAAGGGAAGAATTGGTTGCATCAAGAACGCAGCACCATGGACTTCTACCGTTATCTAGATCTTCCTGAAGGGATAAAGGCAGGAAATGTAGATGCTGAACTAAAAGACGGTGTCCTCACTCTTTTACTACCAAAGACCGAACCAAAACCGAAAGTTGAAGCTACGGCAGTAAAAATCAAATAACTATTTTCCTCCATTTCTCTTTTTTTATGTATGTCAATCCTCGGTTAGATTTTTCCTCCTAATAATAGGTGAAGAAGAAAAAAGGAAGTATACGTTATGTCAAAGGAAAAAATAATTGAACTGTTAAATCAAGGGCTGGAGTTAGAACATGCTGCTTTTGTGCAATACTTGAGCCATGCAGAGATAGTCGAGGGGATAAATGCTGAACCTATTATCACACGGCTTAAGGAAATCGCGAACGATGAAAAAGAACATCAGGAGAAATTTCGGACTTTAATCGGAAATCTTGGTGGTATTCCAAGTGTTAATTTCACCCCAAGACATCCGGCAACAACTATCAAGCAGATTCTTGAAGTAAATCTAAAAGACGAAAAAACAGCGGTTGACACCTACCGAAATATCCTAGCAGAGTTGAAAAAGGAGAAGGGACAAGGATACTATGATCATCTCCTTGAGCATGACATTAGACACATTCTCATGGAAGAACAAGAGCATATCACAGAGTTAGAGCTACTCCTCGGAACTCAAGGGAAGAGTTATTAATCATAGAAAAAAGAACACAAACCATACAGTAGTAATACGGTCTAAAAAATTGTTTATATAAAGTATAATAAAAAATGAAACGGGGTTAATTGGATATGGTAACCACCACAAAGAAAGTCTCGGAGACGACGAATGGAGAAAGTGCTGTGCTTGCGGCGATCGCAGCGATGCCGGAACCGTATCGCATCATAGGCGAACGGCTCCATACAATCATCACAACTAGCTCACCAGCCCTCACACCGAGACTCTGGTATGGGATGCCCGCGTATAGCAAGGATGGCAAGGTCATCTGCTTCTTCCGCGGCGCGGATAAGTTCAAAGAGCGGTATATGACGATTGGCTTCAACGACAAGGCAAACCTTGACGAAGGTAATTTGTGGCCAATCGCCTTCGCGCTGACGAAGTTGACTGCCGTCGAAGAGGCAAGAATCAGCGAACTTGTGAAGAAAGCAGTTAGTTGAGGATTGAACTCGCCCTTTTGCTACGCTCTAGAGAATTTCAGGTGATTAGATATATGTCGATAAAAACCCGGAAGACGGCCTGGTAATATATGTCTTTTGAAATCAGTGAAATAATCGTTTTAATATGAGCTGTTTTTCATATATTTTTAATGTATTCTTTGGTCATGTTTTAATAGGATTTTCTCCCTATGAAGCTTGATACCTATGAGTGATCTTCAATATGACCCTGAGTATTTAAAAAAAATTGTTAAATGGCTAGATGAAAAACACCTCCGATTGGAAGAACAACTATCAGAATGCAGGAAAAAGAATTCAAAAAGACAGCACTAAAACAAATGTCAACTCATAAAAAAAAAAAAAAGGGATATGATGAAAGAAATTAACATAATAACTCATAATAAAGTTGATCTATCCAATTCACTGTTGATTGTTGCATTCCCAACCGTTGGTTTAGTAAGTATCATAAGTGCACGATTCATGGTTGAATCCCTAAAACTTGAAGAAATCGGATCGATTGAATCCCCGTATCTTATCCCTGCTACGGTTATTCATGATGGAATACCTTTGCCACCGGTGAGAATTTTTGCAGGAAGAAAAACATGCGGTCCAAACGGATCATGTAGTCAACTCGTAATTATTTTATCTGAATTCATGCCCCCCTGGGAAATTATGATTCCTCTTACAGACGCTATTATTGATTGGGCGCAGCAAAAAAAATGCAAATATATCGTTACATTAGAAGGAATAAACGTTGTCGGTGAGGAAGCCTTAGCAAAGCCAAATGTATATGGATTGGGGACTACAACAGCCACTAGAGACCTGTTAAATCAATTTCATATTGAAGAAAGCAACGACGGTTTAATTACTGGTATCTCTGGAGTTCTTTTATATAAAGCAGTTCAAAAGAAGCTCGATATGCTATGTTTCCTCTCGGAAGTTCATGTATCATATCCAGATTCGCGTAGTGCGGGAAGATTGTTAGAAAAATTAAACTTTCTTATTCCCGATATTAAGATAGATCCTAAACCATTGTATATCGAAGCCGAATCAATTGAACATGCGATTCAGACGTTTATGCAACAAGCAAAAACAACAGAAGAGCATATGCATTGGAAAGGGATGGATGCGATTCCCAGGATGTACGGATAATCGAAAAAAAAAATAAGGAGTTGATAGTAATGGATAAAAAAGAAACATATCTCTTCGATATTCAGCAGAGTACCTGGTTATTTGTACGTCTTTTTCTTGTGATAAGTACAGTTATTTTTTTAATGAATTTTGTTTTTTAATATAAGAGATATATTTCATTTTTCAGAAGATTTTTTTCCTCTTAAGTGTTTTAACCGTAATTCTTCTTCCGTTCCATGGTGAGTCGCGTCAGAGTATGTTTTAAAAAAAACCGATGGAAATTTGTATGAGTTTAATATCAATCTTTAACGATTTTTTACTTCGTTGCTTCTCCGGTTTAACTAAGATAACCATTCATTTAATCAATCGATGTTCTCTCATAAGCAAACCTATTGGTAATATGAAAATCAGAAACCTTCAAAATTTTTTATTGAGAATTATTTTTTTTCGCTTGATATCTTACTGGGATACGTCTTTTCTCTGAGGGATTTTTTTTACGGATATTTATGCGAAGAATACCATCACTCATAATCGCCTCTGCGTTATCTGGATTAATCTCCTCAGGGAACCGAAGGTATCTACAGAGTGTTGAATATCCTCGTTCTCGTTGAATATACCCAAAAGTTTCTTTTTGAATTGTTGTATCTATCGCACCGCAGATACTAATCATAGTCGGCGTCAATGCAATCTCTATGTCTTTTTTATTAACTCCGGGTAATTCTGTAATGATTTGATATTCTTTCCCGGAATCAATCATGTCGACGGGTATTAATTTTGTTTGGTTTTCGGAATGTGATTCTGACACTTGATTCATGATTAGGTCGTTCCACCAAGGTTTTACCCAAGGATCTTTACTGTACATTCTGTTGATATTGTCCATGAATTCCAAAGGATCTCCTAGAATTGGTAATATCGCTGGCCGTGGAAAAGATCTCTTTTTTGTCTGAATATTAATTATTTTTCCTTTCTTTTTCATCATAAGATACTCGCCACGTTTGATTTAGATTAAGATGTTGTTGGTTTTCGTATCGATTGTAGCAAAATAATTTCATCTTGCGTTAGATATTTTTCTCTCAGATCATTTTCAGAGTTATTGAACATAGTTCATTTTCTCCTATAAATTAACATAATTCTTTGTGTTAATAATTTGACTTAAAAATAATTAAAAAATATGTAAAAAACGCTTCGAGTTATTGAAAAAGGGGAGTGATGAGACTAGCGAGGTTGAAGTAGTCTCTCCAAGATAGACCTACTACTTGATTAAAATGTTGTATCGGTATTTTCCCGGGAATTGTTATGGTTTTCGGATAAATAAATTTCAGAGACTTCCTTAATCGATAACAAGCGTCCATCTTCTGCTATTTCTACTACTTCTGCCATATCTGTTTCTCCTTGCTGTCTTTCAAATTTATCGCTTTTATTCCAATATTCTATTTCTGAAAAGGGATAGACCAATTGACGCCTCAATCTTTGATTCTTTAGACGTTCTACCGCTTCGTCCATTGGTATGTTTATTATCGATGGAACTATATGAATATACTTCAGAAATAGATGAAAGAAGTGTAAAGAATAGGTTTAAAGATAATGTAGGTGAGTCGCAATGGAAATACGATATTAATAATTTTTTTCTTCATTGCTTCTAGCTTTCATTTTTTTTATTGAACAATTATTTTTCCTCTCATGTTTGGATGAATACTGCAGTAGTAATCGTAAGTCCCTGAGGTCGTGAATGTATAGGTATAATTTTGTCCATTCGTCAACGTCCCAGAACTGAACAAATCATTATCTTCGATTATATTATGATCAACCCCATCATTGTTTATCCAAGTGACCGTTGTTCCATTTTCAACAGTGAGACTGCTTGGTTTGAATGATAAATTTTCGATAAGAACAGTGTTTTCATCGGGATTAATTGGTTGTTGTGTACAACCTGAAAGAAAGATGACTAATACGAGGATACCAAGTATGATTTGAGAGTTTATCTTTGATGTATCTAGAGTTTTTTTCATCATATTTTTTCCTTCCTGTTCATTGATTGGTATTATCTTTAAAACGATGACGAAAAAATGATTAAAAATCAATTAAAAAATAAA
>CAYXPY010000010.1:0-39027 GCA_964467345.1 uncultured Thermoplasmatales archaeon
CTTCTGGCAGGGGTTGTCGCAGTCCTTTTTATTAAAATAATGTATGGTTCAGAAAGGCTACATCCCGAAATGAATTAAGGATTAAAGATCTGAGTAAACATTTTATCTACTTCTCGACTCTTTTCGGAGAAAAAAATGATTCAGGCATGGCCGCTGGGGGCCAGGCGTGAATCAATAGAACCGATTTTTTTAAGAACTTGCTATGGTTTACACTCATGTTAAATGGAAGTTCGGATAGGTTCGCTGTGGGGTGTTATACTCTAATCCACAGCGTGACCTTCCGTTCCCTTGCGTAACGAACCATGAGCACCTGCTTGACGTTGTAAGCGAAGACCTTCAACGCCAGCTCCCGTTTTTGCATCCACCGCTTCCTGCTTTGCAGAAAGCTGCTCCAGCGTCGTTTCATCGAGCTGAACACGCTCTCGATGATGGACCGTAGATGATATATGACCAGCCATCCTTCCGGATCACGTTTCCAGGCGCGAAAGGAGATAACCCATGCGAGGCTCCGTCGTGGCCGCCTGACTGCGTTCTCTCGGAAGCTGAGGTAGGGTGTCCCGTGTTTGTCGGCCACTAGTTGGCAGTTGGCTCGGGAGCAGTACGCCTTGTCACCCAGGACTTTATCAACTTCTGGGAGATGTTTGATGAGGTGTGCGAACTCACGGGAATCATGTCGGTTCCATCGGGTGGTGGTGAACGTATGTACTACTCCTGTGTGCACATCGACGCTGATGTGCAGTTTGATGCAGTCGCGTCTGCTTCCCTGTCGTTCGATGCGGAGGTCGTACCAGGCGCTGCTTTGATGTGTGCTGAACCCGGTGCTGTCAACCGCGATGGTCATTTTCCGCCTGCGGAGGAACCTGATGATCAGGTTCATGACTTTCCGGATGTATTTGATGGAGAGTCGGGTCATCCCGCGATGGATGACGCTGTGTCCGGGGAGCACCGGACAACAGGTGGTGAGACTCTGGCTGTCTTTCATGTGGGCTTCGATGCTGTCGTAGGTCTGGTTTAATCCTACCTTGAGGAGACATCCGATGGCGACGGTCTTAGGGTCGTGTCCTTTCCTTCCTCGTTTTTTATGCTGCCAGGGTGGTGGCAGCCGGTGCACCGCTTTTACCACCGCTCGGGTGTATAGGGCGGTGAAATTGCGGTTCACATGGTTCGCAACGGTTGGGTTCATCCGTTGCTTTGCGCATCCCATCCAACGAAAAATAGAGCTTTATCTCCTAGTTATCTATTTCGGGATGAAGCCGTTCAGAAACATTCTTTGACAAGCTGCGAATAAAACCGTATTATAAACCAGTCATTGGAGGTGCCTGTGTTGGTCTTATCGGATTGTTTTTCCCGCAATTATTAGGAGTCGGTTATGAGACATTAAGTTCCGTTCTCAATGAAAATATCATTGGGGTCAGCATCATCTTCCTGCTTGTTCTTTGTATCGGAAAAATCATTGCGAATTCATTGACACTCGGTTCGGGAGGATCCGGTGGTGTGTTTTCTCCATCCCTTTTCATCGGTGGCATGCTCGGTGGCGCCTTTGGTATCATCATTCACTCAGCATACCCAACATTGACAGCCTCATATGGAGCCTATGCTATTGTAGGGATGGCAGCTGTATTCGCAGGGATGAGCCGAGGGACTCTGACTGCTATTATCATTGTCTTTGAAATGACGTTGAACTATAACATCATTCTTCCATTGATGTTTGCCTGTGTTGTCAGTGATGCAGCATCAACATTGCTTTCTAAAGAGACGATGTATACAAAAAAACTAAAGATGCGAGGAATACATATTAGTCATGATATGGAGGCAGAACTGTTAAGTTCTGTTCAGGTGAAAGATGCTATGTCTGAAAAAGTCGTCACTGTTTCTGAGGATACGACCATCCGTGAACTTGCTCATCTCATACAAACGACAGAACACATGGGATTCCCGGTTCTTAATGCTGAGGGAAATCTTGTTAGAATCATTACTCATCATGATATCTATAAGGCGATTTTAGACAATAAGTATGATTTGAAAGTAAAAGATGTTGAATCCAAGAATCTCTTACTGGCGTATCCAAATGAGACGTTGGATGAGACGATTAACAGAATGGTGGAAAAAGGAGTCAGTCATCTACCGGTTGTCGAACCTTCAGAGCCGGCACATCTTATTGGTTTTATCACAAAAAGTGATATCATGAGAGCGCATCATAAAAAAAGAGTCACCGAGGCAATGCGCATTCATTTTAGTATGAAAAATATTCTTCCCAAAAATTGGAAAAAAGAATAAGTTACATAAACGCGGGTTTTCAAATCATATATTTACCTATTCTAATGATCTTGTGAGCTTTTTTTTTTTTATTTATCGAAACTTACTCAAAATTTTATTTATTCGATTAAGCTAATCAAAAAATACTTCCAAGTATCAAAGATAAAGTGCCGCTGTCTCTCACTTATTTCATCTTTTTCCAGTTTCTTGTAATGGTTCTCTGTTTTATTTATTATGATAATCCTCTACAGCCTTTCGAAACGCTTCTAAAGGTAGATGGGCACAATGCATAGATGCAACCGGAAGTCCCCCTAAAGCATCTGCGATGTCCCCTTCTTTTATCCGCAAAGCGTGCTGGATGGTCTTCTCTTTTATCATATCAATGAAGACGTCAGTTGTCGCTACTGCGCCAGGACAGCCGAAAACCTTGAATTTTGCGTTCTTTATTCGACCATCGTTACATTGTATTTTTATTTCAACCATATCAGAGCATCCTGGATCTCCTGCGTTTCCAAGGCCATTGAAGGTTCGAAGGTCGCCTGCATTTCTCGGATTTTTAAATCTCCGTATCACTTCATCTGTAAACATCTGTCTCACCGCTCATCTTTCACTAAAAATTGCAACCGCTATCACCGTCGTCCACAACCCGTTTTTATCGCCCTCGGCAGTCTGTGCGATACTCTGGGTCCGGACGATCTGCCTGCTCATCTTGTATTCCTGTTTTCGCGTATCCCACGCTGTGTCTGGGTCAAACTCCAATCCAAGCGTGGTCGCTAGCATTGTTGCTGCTAAATCTTCTGTATACTCCTCAAGTTTTTTACCGGTAACGCCAAAACAATGATGCTCAGAGATATATCCATGAGAACTGGAGTCTTTTGGCAACGCCACCCCTATCGCGGCTCCGACCAACCGGTTTGGTTCGTTCGTACAGTTTCTTGCCATGACACAGTAGGTTATCTGCCCTGGTTTGAGTTCTTTCATTCCTTGTTCTCGTGGTATAATTCTGCAATTCGGTGGAACAATGCTAGACACCGTTACAATGTTGCATCGTTCGATTCCTGCATTACGAAGTGCCAGCTCAAATGATTGTAATTGCTGTTTATGTCGTCCAACACCTCTTGTGAAAAACATCTTTCTCGGAACCATATCTCTTCACTCAACCTCTTTTTTTTAATTAATTTTAATGTCTTTCTTCAATTCATAAAAATTGCATTGTCTTCGTTCTCCGGTTTTAACATAATGATTAAAATGCTCTATCCATTTTGGCTCATGAGGTGCATTATTGATAAATTCTACAAATTTTCCTAACCGTCGTAGCGTCTTTACCGTCACATGATGTTCAATTTGGCATGCATCAGCTTCTGCTACTTCTCTTTCAACCCCTAGTATCTCGAGAAAATCCGCGATGATTCTATGTTTCTTCATCAACTCGCTTGCGAGTTTTTTCCCAGTTTCTGTTAATACTGCACCTTTGTACGGCTCGTACTGGATATATCCTTCTTCTTGGAGTTTCTGCAGCATTTCTGTGACCGACGATGGCTGGATGCCCATCTCTTGGGATATTTTACCAGTTTTTGCAAATCCGTCTTTATTCTGAAGAATAAAAATTATTTCAACATATTCTTCAGTGGTTTTTCGTTTCATCATGGTGAATCACTCCCTGTTGAATCGTTTCGTTGATGACCATCAGTTCTGGAATCACTTTCTTTCTTTGGTAAAGTTCTCATATAAAACTTCTTTCCGTTATAGTCTGTTTGTATGATTTTCTTTTGGTCGAGAAGATCAGTTATCAGATCCCAGTTTGCGTGTGCTTTTGACAATACTGCTTTCACACCGTCTTCTCTGAGAGGATGAACAGACATGATACCAAGCAGATCCTCAATGATATCCCCTGTGGACGCAAATCTGTTTCCTTCATAACCGATGAGGTATTCAGCGTTGATTCCTTGTTCTGTAAAAATCTGAAACGCATTGTTTAGGTTCTTTTCCTGAGCGGGGTTCACCCAGCTTTCCGCCGGGGGCCTGGTTGGAATGGAAAGATAGCTCTTATCTGATTGGATACTTCCAATGAACGTGGCAACCATTGTTTGTCCTTCAGCAGCTTCATTGACATCCTGAAGGAGCATGGTTTCAGTAGTCAAAGTACCAGAAAAAGAGTCTGAAAAATCTCGTATCCCTTGTAAGATCTCCTCTAGTTGTAGGGAACGATGTGGTCTATTGATACGTCGCCATATCCCCTGATCGATTGTATCTACCTTTAGACTCACCCAGTCTGCATTACACAAATCATCTTTGACATCGTTTTTCCAGAGTAACGATGAGTTCGTGATGACTGCTATCTTCAATCCGAGGGATTGAAGCATTTTGATTTCTTCGCCAATGTTACGATCCAGCGTTGGTTCGCCATCAGCAACGAAAGTAAGATAATCGATGGATTCTTTTTTTTGTTTTGCTGCTTGAATTTTTTGTTCCACAGCATCAAAGATTTCCTGCGGTTTATAAAATGCTATGCGTGTAATCTGTACATCGTATGTTCTTCCAAGCTGACAATAGATACAGGAATAGGAGCATTTTTTTGGTGGAATGTTGTTGATTCCAATGCTTTGCCCTAAGCGTCGCGAGGGTACAGGACCAAACGCTATGCTGTTGATGGCTTCAGTCATCGTTTCTCCCCCGTGACCACATACAGGCTTGCTACGCTTTTTTCCGTGGTAGCAACGATGCCTTCTGGTGTGATGCCCAAGAAATATTCCTGATTATCTATCTGAAAATATTCTGATATTCTCTGTTGGATTTCTTCGATGTTCTTATGCTTAATATTGTGTCGTATATAGGATGTTGGAACGTTGAATCTTTCGTGGAAATACCATGAATCTGGGTTCAACATAAGAACAAGGAGTCTTCCATTTTCCCTGAGGACCCGAGAGGATTCTTGGAGCGTTTTTTCATTGTTCTGGATAAATTCGAGCGCGGTGACAAAAATGACAGCATCAAAACATCTATCCTTAAATGCCAGATTCAACGCATCCCCTTGTACCAGCGTAAAACCTTTGGGGGCTTGTGTCATCATTTCTTTGGAATTATCCAGGCCTATGATTGTGGTCGTAGGAAGGTTTTTTTGAAGTCGTGCTTCTATTATCCCCGGACCACAGCCGATACTTAAGATGGTTCGGCAACCTACTAATCGTTCACCGATGAACTGGGCCTCTTGCTTTAATATGGTACTACCAAGCGAAGTGGAATAAAATTGCATATATTTCCGTGCATCATTTTCAGTTACCATAGGATCTAACGTCTTTTTTTATCATTCATTCAAATGTTGAATCATATCCATGAGAATAAAGCGATGACAAGGGGTTTTTCCACAGTAACAGTACAGAAACACATCTTGTTTTTCAGCAAGCATTTTGAGTTCCCGTAACTTGTTCATAACAAGGGGGTTTGAACGGATCTCAGCGCGGTATCGTTTTTCAAAATCTGTTTGTTTCCATGCTTTTTTTCTTGCCTCTGATTCAGCAAGCCCGTCTTGTATCAGCGCATTTTTTATCTCATTGAATTCTTTTAATAATCGTTCGGATGGAGAAAACATACTTGGATACCCAACCGCTACTTTGATTGAGTTTTGTGGTATGTTTTTTAGATTTGCGACATAGGTTTCTTTGAGCATTTCGTCTTCTCCATGACACCTTTTTTAGATATCCATACTTTGGCCTACCCCGCAGGGCTGGTATGCGTGTGGGCTGTGTTCTTTTATTTGTTTTTTATATTTTGTACAATGACATGGGCAAACAGATGTTAATCCATTCAGAACATGATACGATTGAAAACCATGAAAACCACCAAGGATACCGACAATATTACCAATCTTTTGCGCAGCCAAGAGAATCGTTTCAACACCAGGATGGGAGCATCCAGTTACCACATAGCATCCCTTTTTTCCTTCTAGGACCACTGCTTGTTCTTCAATCGGTCCTTTCAGAAGCCCGGTTGTCCATATGTCTTTACAGAGCTTCTGTGGTTTTTCAACACAGATGGTGCGCGTTGTTTCGTTGGTTGGTTCATGTTTCAGTCGGTAGATTTCGCACTTTTTCAAAAAGGGATACAATGATGGTAATCCCCCTGCATGATCTGTGTGTTCATGAGAAATCACAATTTTGTTGATTTCAGAGGGTTTTTTGTGAAGGATTGCCATGTTATGAAGAAGGATCTTCCCCTTCGCCCCCGTGTCAAACAGAATAGTATCCTGTGATGTTTCAATAAGACAGGCAAACCCCCAATCAGATTTCAAACCAATGTCTTTTGTCAATACCTCGTTATCATACAGTATTGTTACTTTCATTTTTTCCCTTCACCTCTGCAGTTTTTTGAGCAGAGCATCGATCGTATCTTTGATGTCACTGACAGACCGAACGCCGGTGATGCTACTTTTCTTCTTCCCCTGCTGAAACACTATGAAACAAGGGATTCCTAGGATATTGTATTGCTTTGCAATGTCCTGGTAGTCTTGTATGTTAAGTTTGCCAAATGCAACTTCATTTTTGTAGAGCTTTGACAACCGCCGCAATCGAGGAGCCATTATCCGGCAGGGTGCACACCAAGGAGCCCAGAAATCCACAAGGGTCACTGGATAGGTTTGGATGAATGCATGAAAGGTGTTTGCCTGCAACGTCACCACATGGTCAGGCCAAGAAACAACAGAATTTGCTACTTTTATTGATGTTTCTGGTTTCTTACGATCAAAGAGCCCAAGCACTACCATTGTTATCCCTTCCTTTTTTGATGCTGCGCACAGGGAAATTCTTCAGCGATGAATTCTTGTGTATCAACCGGGTTTGTCTCCATTACTTACCAATCAATTCATCAACTTCTTTTTTTCCCTTTGCCAGTTCAGTTCCCTGTTCAGGATCCTCCATGAGTAACAAGGTTTGGAATTCACCGACATGAGCTTTTTCTTCTTTTGCGATATCCAAGAGTATCATCCTGATATGATCCTTTTTCGCCAAGGCTGCCATCTGCTCATACAGATTTATCGCATCAAGCTCAGCAATAATGCCTGCTCGGAGTATCTGCCGGTCTAGAGTCTCTGCTTGTATGTTCTCAAGAACTATTGGTATTTTCGATAGCATGTTTTCTTCCTTTTTTTAATATTTTCTCTTTTGTTTCTTTCTTTTTCTTACGTGTCTGGAAGTAAGCGTCATTTCTACATCTTTTCGTTTGTGCATCCCAGAAGTAACATTCTTTTTTATGATTTTCACGGCCTTTGAACAAACAGGTGTTGTAAAACTCTATACCTTGGGTAATATACTCAAAGCATGCTCTACAAACCACACTTTTCCCTCGTAGGGGATGACTGTATCCTTCGTAGAGACGAAGTTTCTTCCCACATTCACTACAACTACTCATTTCCTTCCTCCCGTGGTTTATATGTTTTTAGTGCTTGATGCAAGGCACTTACCGCTAGAAGAGCACAATGAAGATGTGCCTGTGGGAGACCTCCCAAGGCATCAACCAACTGTGTCTCGTTGATACCTACTGCATCCTTTGTTGTTTTTCCAATAATCATTTTTATCAATCTGTTCCCAGAAGCAAGGGTCGCACCACACCCATCGGTCCAAAACCGTGCGTCTTTTATTTTCAGATTCACGATCCGCAGGGTCACCTTCATCGTATCCCCACAGGGTCCCTTGATTACCCCTATTGCATCTGGTTGCTTGAGAATCCCAAACTTGGTGGGATTTCGATATTCTCGAATGACTGTTGTTGAATATGTCTTTTCTTCATCATCGTGTATTTTCCTCTGGAGCTTTTTGACAAGTTCATCCAGCTGATCTTTACCCATTCAGATGCAGCACCTCCAAGATTTTCTTCCACATAACACGCAGATCCTTGGATACTGTTCCATCTGAAAACTCAATGATGCTTTGTTCATGAATCATGGCCTGTGTTATCGTCGTATCATAGGGGAGTATGCCTACAATCGGAATTGAATTCTGTTCACAATACTGCTGAATCTCGGTGGTGTTCTCCGGGTTGATCGTCGATTTGTTGATACAGACGACCGCAGGGATACGGAAATGGTGTGCGACGTCGATCACCCGCTGGAGGTCATGGATAGCTGAGAGTGTTGGTTCGGTTACGATTACTACAAGATCAACACCGGTGATAGATGCGATCACCGGACATCCGATCCCTGGTGGACCATCGATGATGATGAGGTTTTTTTCCTGCTGTCTGGCGATATCATGCGCAAGGGTTCTCACCAGTGTCACCAGTTTACCAGAGGCTTCTTCTGCGGTGTGTAAGGCAGCATGTACCAGGGGTCCAAATCGTGTCTCAGAAAGATACGCAACACCAGACTGCCTGTCGACCATTGTGATAGCATGCACAGGGCAGACGAAGGCACAGACGCCACAGCCTTCACAGGATTGTTTCCTGAGCTGGATGTTTTCATCAATAGCATGAAAACGACAGGAATCATGACATTTTTTACAATCTATGCAAAGAGTGCTATCAATCGATGCTATCTTAAGACCATAGAAGAGTAGTGTTGTTTTGACCGTTGGTTTTAGGAGAAGATGAAGATCCGCTGCGTCAACATCGCAATCTGC
This sequence comes from uncultured Thermoplasmatales archaeon, assembly GCA_964467345.1. Classification (GTDB taxonomy): domain Archaea; phylum Thermoplasmatota; class E2; order DHVEG-1; family DHVEG-1; genus SM1-50. Next base: position 8,865 of record CAYXPY010000010.1, read on the forward strand.
AAACACGGTATCTTTTGCTAGGCTTGCAAAGGCTGCGGTAAGGGAGGTTTTCCCGGTGCCGCCTTTCCCACTGATGACCGTCAGTTCTTTCATTTCCTCACATCCGCTTTGATTCGGTTGAAAAGAAGTGCGAACATCTCATGCCATTCATATGCCTCGTGTACGAGTGCAATACCTTTTGAATAGAGGAAAGCGATTTTCTGTCGTTCAGGGATTTTTAACAGAACAGGTATTTTTTCTTCTTTACAATACGTTTCTATTCTTGTATCTCCAATCCCATCACGATTAATGACAACCCCAAAAGGAATACGCAGATGTTTCACAACTTCTATGGCAAGTGTAAGGTCATGCAGGCCAAATGGTGTTGGTTCGGTAACAAGGAGACAATAGTCTGAACCGCTGATTGATTCAATCACTGGACATGATGTACCAGGGGGAGCATCGATGATGACATCCTTGTTTGTATCGATTTTTCTTTTCAATGCCTTTATGACCGGGACGGCTTGTGATTCTCCGATGTTTAACATCCCTTGATACACATCAATCCCCTTGATTTTCCCATAATCGATACTGCCAATCACCCGCTGCTTCCATGTAATCGCATTCTTTGGACAGACCAATTGACAGCCACCACAGGAGTGACATAATTCAGGAAAAATGAGTACCTTTGAACGGACCACGGCTAAGGCGTTATACGCACAGAATTCAGCGCACTTCCCGCAATAGTCACAACGCTCTGTGTCAATCTTCGGGATTGTTTTTGAGACGTTCTCATGTTTTTTGATGGTTGCCTGTAAGAAGATATTTGCGTTTGGTTCTTCGACGTCGCAGTCGAGAAACTGGCCATTTCCAATGCTTAATGCGATGTTTGTTGCCACGGTGGTTTTCCCGGTTCCTCCCTTCCCGCTGGCAACAGAGAGTATCATTTCTCCGTCATCCCCAACGGGTTTATCTCTTTGAGGGAAGAAGGAAGACGGTTCTTGGCAAGATCAGCATATATCTTTTTGTATTCGGTCCATTGTTTCTCGTACTCGGCGGTTATCTGTGCAACGATTTTTGCGGGGATGCCAACCGTAATGGATTTCCCAGGGATTATTGTTTTATTTTTCACTACGGCGCCCTCAGCAATGACTGCCCATTCCCCGATCTCTGCATAGTCACTGACGATCGCCCCCATACCGATGACTACCCAATCATGAAGAATGGCATTATGGATGATGGCACCATGTCCAATGGTCACCATATCGCCGATACTGGTTTTTTCACCGGGTCTGGCATGGATGACGACGTTTTCTTCGACTGCGGTCTGGTTGCCTATTTGTATTGTACCGTAGTCAGCTCGAATGCGAGCCCCCGGTCCCACATAGCAATCCTCCCCGATGGTGACCTCTCCTATGATGTCCGCTGAGGGGTACACAAATGTTCCTTTTCCTATGCGTGGTTTTTTATTTTCAAATTCATAGATGGTCATGGATCCTTCCTCCTGCGATAGAGATTTGAGTGTATGGTCTGATTGTTATCGGCAGTGTTCTCCCTGGTGTTCATGATGATGTTGATCCCGAAACGCGTGGCTTGCGCATGCGTCACCAGCACCTGCTTTTTGGAGACGTCCTTGTCTGAACGCGGCAATTGCATCTTTGACGGTCCCGGTGGCGCCGATGTATACATCGATTCCGGTTTCTGCGAACATGCTGATGGCACGTCGACCGAGTCCTCGGCATACCAGGACCTGGACTCCTTCCCGGGCCATGATCTCTGGTGGATATCCCACCCCGCCCATGTGTTCACTTGTGTTTTGTACGACTTTCACATCATTGGTCTCCAGGTCCACAATCGTGTAGGTGGGGACTCTGCCAAAATGTTCGCCGACAACATCGTCCAGCCCGTGGTCTCCCATTGTTGGGATGCATACTTTCATTACTTTCTGTCTCCTATTCCTGCGTGACTTTCTACATTTGCTGATCCTGTTTCTTGGAGGGTTCCTTTCTGGTATTTCTCAAATGCTTCACGGATCGTCCCCTGGGCTCCTGTGAACACTCTGATACCTGCTGCTTGAAGGATTTGAAACGCATTTGGTCCGATATTGCCTGTTATGACGACGTCTACTTTTTCTTTTGTCACGATTTGGGCTGCTTGAATCCCAGCACCGCCTGATGAGAGGGTCGCCTCGTTTGAAAGCGTTTTTATTTGCATGGTGTCGTTATCGATGATTACGAAATAGTGACATCTCCCGAACCGTTGGTCAACATCTGCCTCAAGAGTATTTCCTGTTGATGATACACATATTTTCATGATTATTTCCGCCTCATTTACTTCTTGTTTTTTTGATTTCAGTATCGTCCCGTTGTTTATGACTACGAGCGGGTCATGAGTGTTCCGCACTGGGGACATTTTTTCGTATAGCAGGGAACACCTCGTTGGTGAGGTTCCCGATGACCACAGTTTGGACAGAGACATTCCCCGCCGGGGCCGATACCGTATCCGCCACCAAGGCCTCGGCCTCCACATCGCCCGAAGCCTCCTCCGCCACCTCGTCCTCTTGGCATCGCCTCGTTCATCTCCTTTGATTGACGATTTCTACAATTTTTTCAACAATCTGTTTAAAGGATTTTGTTGCATGCGCTTGCGAATGTTTTGTAAGGAATGGTTCTCCACTGTCCCCTGTTGTTACGATATCGGGGTCTAAGGGGATCTTCCCAAGAAAAGGCACCTGGAAATCGATGGACGCCTTCAATCCTCCACCGGTTTTAAAGATGTCGATGTCTTTGTGACAATGAGGGCAGGTAAACCCGCTCATATTCTCAATGATGCCGATGATAGGCATGTTCATCTTTTTGACAAAGTTGATTGATTTGCGGACGCTTACCAATGCTAAATCCTGTGGGGTTGTGACGATGACTGCGCCGTCGCTTTTTGGGATGAGTTGAGCGATACTGAGGGGTTCATCGCCAGTACCTGGGGGGAGATCGACGATGAGGTAATCAAGGTCACCCCAGTCAACATCTCCAATGAACTGTTTTATCGCCCCCATCTTCATCGGTCCTCGCCAGATCACCGGAGAATCCGTATCAGAGAGGAGAAAACCGATTGACATGACCTTTAAGTGTGGTGTAATCATGATTGGGTTAAACCCCATTGAGGACGCTGTTGGCTTCTTTTTTTCCACCCCAAGGATTTTTGGGATGCTTGGTCCATGCATATCGCAATCCATTAAGCCGACCATGTATTTTTTTTCTGAGAGAGCAAAGGCAAGATTCACAGATACGGTGCTTTTCCCAACCCCGCCTTTCCCGCTTAAAACAATGATCTTATGTTTTATCCTGCTGAGATTCTGTGCAATTTTTTGATCGTCTCTGTTATTTTTTTCCATCGATTCGTTCACCTCATTGATTACTTTTTATTCGTCATGCATTTGTCTGCCATAAAAAGAAAAAAGAAGATGCTCGTTGTTTGTATAATTAGGGAGCGTCCTTTTTTTCTTTTGAGAGTTCTTGGAGCCGTTCCTGTACTCGCTTGATTTCTTCTTCGAGGTCTTGTATCATAGTTTCTAGATAGGTTTTTTCTTCTTCTCGGCTCGGTTCTATATATGGCTCGGGGTAGTATGGCCCAGGAGAGGGATATCGTGCTGGTCCCCAGAAGCCTCTGCCACGCCCCCGGTATCCTCTTCCGAAGCCGCGACCGCGGCCTCTTCCAAAGCCACCGCCGCGTCCGAAACCAGGGTTTGCGTAACCAGGTGTGTTGTATCCTGCGCAGTATCCTGCGGCTCGTCCGGTTCTTGGTCCAAGTCCCCAGGGTCCTGTTCTATCGCCACCAGGCATAGTTTCTTTCACCTCCTTTTTTTATTTTATTTTTTATGGGTTTTATCTGGAAATCCATCATCAGTACTATAGAGGATGGAATATCATTTATAAATATTATGATTATAATTATTAACAATTTCTTAGAATTACTTATTAAATATAGGTAAAATTTAAATATAATGGTGTTATTATTAATAATATATATGTTCTCGTGAGGTGTGCTCATGCCGCAAGTAAAATTCAGCCTTGACGAAAAAGATAGAAAAATAATCTCCCTGTTCCATGACAATCATGAGATTTCCCAAGAAGAAATCGCAAAAAAAGTAAAATTATCCCAACCATCCGTTGCAATGAGGATAAAAAGACTCAAAGAACGAGGCATACTTGAAATAGTCACAGGAGTGAACCTCAACAAGGTCGGAATGTATCTTGCAAAGGTCATGGTACGAACAACCAACACTACAAAAATCCTAAACATGTTCCGTGGGTGTCCGTTCTTTCTGAATGGCTTTGTTGTATCCGGGGATGAAAACCTCATGTTGTTATTTGCTGGGGAGGATCTGGCATCCCTTGAATCGATAATAGATTGCCGCATACGCAAAGATAAAGACGTGCAAAGCGCGGATTTCAACATCATCATCTCAAGCATCAAGGATTTTGTCGTCCCGCTCCGGATTGTCGAAAGACCACAGAACAAGCCGCCCTGCGGTGTCGAATATAAGACCTGCCAGGCATACACGGAAAACCGTTGTTTTGGTTGCCCGGCGACGAATCGGTACAAAGGGTCGTTTTGGTGAAAAACAAGTAATAAGAAATCTGTCGTATGACACATGATTGAATAGGCAACCCTTGCTTAGTAGGGTGGTTCTTTGGATAATTCAGATTGTTCGACTTTTTTGCTCAAACCATATTTTTTCATGATAGAGCTGACCAGATCAATGAACCAGTCAGGGACGCTGGGGGAGACGACGATCGCGTCAATCAACCGATCCAAATCTGTTTTCACATAGATCCCAAACCATTTCGGATCCACATACAGAATCGGTTTTTCAACGCTCTCCTGCGGTGATGCGAACTTCAGGATGACTGCCCGAAGCTCCCGTTCATGTTCAAAGGATTTCCGTTTATAGAGAAAGGGATTGAAGATATACCCCTTAGGGATCATCTCTCGGGTGTAATCGATGTATTTGACTTTGCCGATGAAGATATCATCCTGCTTGTGAGACAGAAAACTGTCCTTCAATCGTCTGAATGTCGATTTGATCGCGACGCCCTCATTGCTCTGCAGACAGATCTCCCACATGGCTGCTGACTCGGTATCATTGATATGCCAGCTGCTGATGTTTACTATCTTGCGAATCCTATCATATATCTCCAGCTGATTCAATTTGATGGTTGGCTGTAATCGTTGTTCCCATAACTTCGCATCGGTTTCTGTGAATTTTCCCTCATATTTATCAGGCAGTTGATCGCTTCGAACGAAAAACAAGGCGTTCCGTTCCAGATAGGATACAAACTTGGTGAAGTCGACGTACCTCCAGATGATGGTCTCCTCGGCTGGTTCTTCAAACTCAGGGTTCTGTTGATACATTTCCCGCTCCTGTCTTCACATCGTTTCTTTCTTTAAAACCTTTCCTTACAGTGAAAAAACAAAAAGACCAAAGCCTTCAATGCAATACAGCCAGACTTGTTTTTTCTCACAATTGATGCTGTTATACGTTTTCGTATTCTTTAAGAATGGAAACCAATTTATATTTTTTTATCCCGGGAACCATGTCTACTCTCTGGATGATGTGCGTGTATCCTTTTAGCAACGTCCGTATCCGAACATAGGCGATGATGTCGTATCTATCCCCGAAGATAACGCTTAGTGACTCGATACCTTTTATTTTTCCTACAGAATCAAGAATGGAGTTCACCGGCACCGCAGGATCGATTTTTATAAAAATAAAGGCTTTTACTTCTGATAACGCAAAGGTGATGATCCCGATCACAACAAGAATGAACCCGATCAAACGGATAAGCCAGATTGTTGGTGACTCTGGAAAGGGTATGAATATGAACAGGGAGAGAACAAAGGATATGGGAACTGAAAAAAGAATGGTTGATGCTTTTATCGCCTGTGCGACACTGGGCTTGCCGATACGCAGTGATCGAATGTAAAACAATGACGAAAATAACACCACAGTCATGGAAAGGGCGACAGGCCAGAAGAACTGAAAAGATGATTCCAATCCCTCAAGAACATAGGTTGTTCTCGTCACTATATCGAGAAGGGCAAGGAAAAGACTGATAAACAAAAAGCTAAAAACCAAGTTCCAAAACCGTATGTTGATCGAATCATTTGGTCTTTTATTTATCTTTAAAAGCATAAGCTTGCGTTGGCTTACCAGCAAAAAAACCAATCCTGGGTTGACCACAAGAAACATAATGGAGATAGCCTCAAGACTGATATCTCCTGAAAATGAAATCGAACTTAGAATCGCACCGAGCATGACAACAATACATGATTGTACCTCGATGAGCGTTGGTGAGTTTTTCTCTGCAACAGACTCGGTAATAAGTAAATACAAAATCGCTATCTGCTTGAAGGGAAGAATAAGCGAGGGGTCTACCAACAACGATAACACAGCAAAATAACCAATGGTCGTCGCGGCATTGCCAAACCCTGCAAGTATATGATAGGGAAGTTCAGTTCTATGCAAGAGACGCAGCCGCTGAAACGAAGGGTCAAGAAAGCGACAGCCTATGCTCTTTCCACGAATCGGCACAGAGAAAAAAAGGCAGACGAGGAAGGTTATTAGAAGCCCGACGAAAAAAGACGAGAAGCTAAACAGCCAGGGGATTTTTTCAGCGGTATAGACAGTTGAATACTCATGAATGATGCTGCTGTCAATCGCTGCGACAACCGCTGCGATAAAGGAAGAAAGCAGCACCAGGGTAAAAAAAAGATCGCGTGTTCTCAGAAACATGATCCTTACCAGTTTTTCCTAACTACGGGTTGGAATCAATTTTTTTTATATTACAGATGAGCTTGCCTTAGTTTATCAATACACGGTCAAGTGTCCTTAATTCCATAATTATGATGTATGGGAATTTTTATGGGAGAATAACGAGTCTTTGAGCATCTTGACATGAATTGCTTTTGGACCTTGTGTTGAATTTCTTATCTCATATTCGACCTCATCACCACTATCAAGTAATGTCAAAAAATCAAGGTCTTTTTTATATACAAGAATATCCTGTCCATCGTGGTTCTCTATCAACCCATATCCTTGTTTTTCGCTCCAAAACGACACAAAGCCTCTGCTGCGGTTAGAGTGTTGACTGGTGGTTGGATTCATGCGGAAACACCTCCTTCTCAATGATGTGAGTCGATGTCTGTTGTATCCCCGCCATACGTTGTACTTCATCGGTCACATCCATGAGTTGTTCAAGACTGTGCACATTGACTCTCATGACAACATCGTAATCCCCCGCAACGATAGAGGTGCTTCTGACCGGTGTCAATTTTCTTACTTTTTCAAGGAAATTGATCAAATCGCCTCCTTGGGAGCGTATGAAGATGTACGCGTGGATAGATTCTCCTTTCGATGGTGATTCAGTTCCAATGTTTGTATCTATATTGTTTTTCATTTTCTCTTCCTCCAACATTCTTTGTTGTTTCTGTATGTTTGTCTTCATTAATCGAGTAAGTCGGTTGATACACCCAATTTCATTCCATATAGTATTCAACCGACTTACGGAGGATGGGATGTATGTTTTTTTAATCGACTCTGGTCTGTTTCTATATTTTATTTGAACGTGTCATTACTTCACTTACAAAGGTGTGAAGATTGATTTTATTTAGGTATGATTTTATCCCATCAGTCAAGCAAATATGGGCAATAGTCTATTTATATGAAGTGGACAAAAAAAAAGAAAAAAATGATTAAATTGATAATTTCAATACTTTTTTATATAAAAAAAAGCTAAAGACAATACTTTAAAATACTAATCTGTATATCCTACCTATATCATCTGTATTATGGGAAATGGTATTTTCAACAGCAAAAAATATCAAAGAACAACAATGGAGGAACAATGAAAGAGGTACTTGAAGATAAGGTAAATCTCCATCTCCTCTCAGATATCTGTTCCGGGTACGGGGTTCAAGTCAATATCAATGAATTAGCACGACTCTTAAAAAAACATAGAAACACAATCCGCGAGCGAGTCAACCAATTATTCAACCACGGCATCATATCAAAACCAGTCTATCCCTTTTCTTGGTTATATCATGAATACCCTCTCATGATTATCGCCCGGGCGGATCTTCCACGGGATGAACTGACAGGGAAGTTCATAGAAGAAGACCCAAACATTTTCGCAGCATTTTTTAAAAAAGATGAAGAATACAATACGCTTCTTATTGAATACCATAAGGATCTGTACTCTTATCTCACCTGGAGCGATGCCGTCATACACCAGGGGAAATTACCGCCACAAGAAACACGATATCCAACTGATGCAATGTTTTTTAGTACCCAAACATTCCTCAAATACAGACCAGAGCATCTCATCCATCTCATCGAAGAAGACTACGGAAAAATACAAAGAAGACTCAACGACTATGAGCTTGACACGGTATCGTTAGAAATCTTAAAGAAATTGATGAACGGTGAAGGGATTCACACAAATGAGTTTCTCTTAGCGGAACGACACCATATCCATCGAAAAACCATTGAACGTCGCATACAATCCCTTCTTAAAGAAAACATCATTTCCCCACCGATATGCCGTTTCCCTCGTTTTGTCGTACCCCCGGATTATACACTGGTGATATCACTTGTGGAACTGAAAAAACATCCTGGAGACATCGAAAAAGCATGGCAGAACGATTCGCACATACCGTTCGTACTGCGTGCAAGCACAGGAAGGTATACGCATTTGGTGTTCAGTAGCTTTTACTGGATAAAGGAACATATCGCATGGGAGGAAAAATACAACCAAAAGTTCCCTGGTTCCATCGGAGCCATAAAAAACATTTATTTATCACCATCGATGATGTTTTCCATCGACCAGCAGTTTGTGTCTTTGCAGATTATTAAAAAAAGATTAGAAAGCAGAGAAAAAGAAAGTAGAGTCATGTAAGATGGGTTCTTTTCAGCAGGCGTTCTGCCTTCACCATGATCGACATACCCCTACGATTTCAAACCAACTGTGTATATAACGTCATTCTCTTGCTTACTTTTTGATATCACGTATGTTTAACTTCAGTCCTTCGGCGACACGACGACCATACTCCTGGTCTGCTTTATAGAAAATCTTGGTTTGACGAATCTGAATGTCTTTGTTTGCATTGCAGAGATGAGTCACGATATTGCCAATGAGATTGTCCTGGTCCTTCTTCGTCATAACCTTACGATAGAGATCCCCTGCTTGCACGAAATCATCATTCGGATGGTTGTATGGATGACGTGCGGCAAACCCCTGGACATCAAAGGGCGGCTCCGATGCATCAAGCAACGGTTCTGGGCCTCCAAAACTGTTCGGATAGTAGTTTGGTTTCCCACCTTCGTTTCCATCAAAGCGCATGTAGCCATCACGCTGGTAGTTCTGCATAGTGATTGCCTTGGGTCTGTTGACCGGTAGCAGGTGATAGTTGGGACCGAGACGGTACCGATGGGCATCGTGATATGCAAACAAACGACCTTGCAGCATCTTATCAGGTGATGCCGCTATCCCTGGTACGAAGTTCCCTGGTGAGAACGCTACCTGCTCGACCTCAGCGAAATAATTCTCAGGGTTCCGGTTCAGGACCATCCGACCAATCTGTATCGGCGGGTAATCCTTATGAGGCCAGACCTTAGTCACATCAAAGGGGTTAAAGCGGTAGGTTTCAGCATCCTGCGGTTTCATTATCTGTACCTCAAGAGTCCAGGAGGGATACTTGCCTCGTTGGATCGCTTCGTACAGGTCACGGGTCGCATGGTCAGGGTCTTTTCCTTTGAGGCTCTCTGCCTCCCCCCGGGTGAGGTTCTGGATGCCTTGGTCTGTTTTGAAATGGTATTTCACCCAGAAATAATCGCCTTTGTCATTGTACCATTTGTACGTATGGCTACTGTAGCCATTCATGTTCCGGTAGGTCTTGGGTGTCCCCCGGTCTGAGAAAAGAATCGTCACTTGATGGACTGACTCTGGTGTGAGAGACAGGAAATCCCAGAACATGTTCGCATCCTTTGTGTTTGTCGCAGGGTTTCGTTTTTGGGTATGAATGAAATCAGGGAATTTGATGGGATCTCGAATAAAGAACACCGGTGTGTTGTTCCCAACAAGATCATAGTTTCCATCTTCTGTGTAGAACTTCACGGCAAAACCCCGTGGGTCACGCTCAGCATCAGCCGAGCCTTTCTCGCCACCGACCGTAGAGAACCGAACGAAGACTTCGGTTTTCTTCCCAACCTTTGATAGGAATTTTGCTTTTGTGTACTTGGTGACATCCTTGGTGACCTCGAAATATCCACCAGCGCCTGCCCCTTTTGCATGCACAATCCGTTCAGGGATGCGCTCCCGGTTAAAATGAGCCAGTTTCTCAATCAAATGAACATCCTGCATAAGGACAGGGCCCTTCTCCCCTGCAGTGACACTGTTTTGGTCATCTTCGACGGGTTTGCCAAAATTTGTTGTTAATATCTTCTTATTTTTTGCCATTTTCAACCTCCCGATATTGTATAATATATTTTTGTTATTGTGTGTATACTATCAACACTAATTAAAGATGTGCATCAGTTGCTATATTGCAGTATTTGAGAAGATGCGATGGCAAGGAAAGGATGTTTTATTTTGATTTTTCCTTTTTCAGGCACATGAACCAGTCTAGGCAGTATTTTCCTTCTTCTTTCTTCTCGACGCGTTCTTTAGCCAGTCCACAGGATCCTGGTGGTGGGATGATGACGTCATCACCGGGTTGCCAGTTCGCGGGGGTGGCTATGCCTTCTTTGTCTGATTTCTGCATCGCGGTGAGAAGGCGTTTTATCTCTGCCATGTTTCTGCCGTTTGACAAGGGATAGTACAGGATAGCTCGTATCTTTGCTTGTGGATCAATGAGAAAGACGGCCCGAACCGCTTGTGTGGTTGATGCGTTTGGTTGCAGCATACCGAATTTTTTTGCCACATCCATCTTTAAATCCTCGATGACAGGGAATTTGACTTCAATGTTCTTCATGCCTTTGTAATCGATTTTTTCTTTTATCGTTCGCAACCAGGCGATATGGGCATAGATGCTGTCAATAGAAAGGCCGATGAGCTCAGCGTTTAGTTTCTTAAAGTCTTCTTGCATGCAGGCAAACGTCATGAACTCTGTGGTGCAGACTGGGGTAAAATCAGCAGGGTGGCTGAAAAAGATGACCCATTTTCCCTTGTAATCGTCAGGGAAGGTTATTTCCCCCATGGTTGTTTTTGCTTTGAATTTTGGTACGTCGTCACCAATTAGCGGCATTTTTATACACTCTTCATCTCCCATGTTTCATTCCTCCAGTCTAGCAGGATTCTTCATTAATCGTTCCTATCGAGGTATGTGAAAAAACCCGCCTTCCTTGCTATGTCTCTGCATTGTATCTGTCTATTAAAATCTTTTCCATCAAAGGTTTTTAGGTCGACCGAAATATTTATATTTCGCTGAATACTATATCATACCATAGCGATAATTATGGCACAAGAACACGTCGAGGAATACCTTGAAGCAATCTACGATATCGCAGGAAAAGAAGGCATAGCAAAAACAACAGAGATAGCGGATCGACTCAAGAACGCTCCAGCCAGCGTCACCGAGGCATTCCAACGAATGAAACAGAAAGGTCTTGTGAAATACGAACCACACAAAGGAGTCTCCCTCACCACAAAAGGATACAAAGCAGCCCTTAAAATGAAACGAAAACACCGACTCTTAGAAGTCTTCCTTGATAAAATGCTGCATCTCCCCAAGGAGAACATCCATGAACAAGCATGCAAAATGGAGCACACCTTGACCGATGAAACAGAAACAGCGCTCTGCAAGACACTCAGAGGACCAACACAGTGCCCTCATGGATCACCAATCCCACCATGCAATCTTGAGGTGAAAAACTGTCAAGAATGCCTCGCAGAACAAAACATACCCCTTGAAAAACGACAAAAAGACCTCCTAGTACTCACTTCATTACACACAGGTGACAAAGCAAAAATTGCTTTTATCCGCGGCGGTGGAGGTGTCATGCAACGACTCTGCGACCTCGGACTGACAAATGGTACCGAAATATCACTCCTGCGAGCAGCTCCTATGCATGGTCCCCTTGAAATCTGCGTTCGAGGATGCAAATTAGTCATCGGTAGGGGTATCGCTGAGAAAATCTTCGTACAGAAAACGTGATAGATAATGAAAGCTGACCTGGTCATCGCCCTTGCTGGTAACGCAAACGTCGGGAAAAGCTCTATTTTCAACCAACTCACCGGTCTAGGACAGATCATTGGAAACTGGCCTGGCAAAACCGTTGAAAAAGCAGAAGGGATGCTGCTGCATCACGACAAACAGATCAAAATCATTGATCTCCCTGGCATCTACTCACTCTCAACATACTCCCTGGAAGAACTCATCTCCAGAGACTATATTGCCTTAGAACACCCCGATGTCGTCGTCAACGTCGTCGATGCAACCACCTTAGAACGAAACCTGTTTTTCACCCTGCAACTCCTTGAGATGGGAATCCCGCTTGTCATCGCGTTAAACCTCGTGGACAGCGCAAAAAAAAAAGGAATCAGCATCAATGAAAAAAAACTTCAAAAGATACTCAACGCCCCTGTCGTCCCCACAGTTGCGACAAAAGCCATCGGCGTCCATGAAATCGTTGACGAGGCAATCACACTTGCCAGTAAACCAAAAGCTGAACAGCCGCATGTGATCAAGTATGGACCTGAGATCGAAACACGAATAGAAAAACTCCAACGCATCCTCACCGGGGTTTCCATTGGCTATCCGCCACGATGGACCGCGATAAAACTCTTAGAGGGTGATTCCGAGATCACCAAGAAGATGGAGGAAAAGAAACCTGATGTTATCGTAGCAGCCAGGATACTTTCCCAGGAAATCTCAGCGATCCACAAGGAACCCTGCCCAACCGTTATCGCCTCAGAACGCTACGCGGTCGCTGCACGGATCGTAAAGGAAGTCCGAACATTCAAGGAATCAGAAAAACCCTCCCTTGGTGAACGGTTAGACGCCCTCAGCATGCATGGTATCTACGGATACGTGCTTATGTTTTCAATCATGCTGTCCATCTTGTTGTTCATGTCGTTCTTCGGAGCCTGGTTCTCTGAGCTCATACAAAACCTCTTTGAAGGCAACAACCCCGGGCTGACTGGCTTCTGGGGTGATCTGTTCTGGAACGGTGGAGTGGTCGGACTGTACGCTACCCTTGGTGTTGCTTTTGGGTTTATCCTACCGTTCTACCTCATCTTAGGGTTCCTGGAAGACTCAGGGTACCTCCCGAAGATAGCGTATCTGATGGATCGACCCTGCCATCTGATGGGGCTTCATGGAAAAGCCTGTATTCCTATGCTTGTCGCGTTTGGATGTAACGTGCCTGCTTGCGTCGGATGCCGTATCATGGAGACGAAACGGGATCGATTCATCGCTATTTTCCTTTCCACTCTTGTCCCCTGTTCAGCCCGAACTGTGGTAATCCTTGGATTGGTCGGTGCGTATATCGGAGTGCAATGGGCGCTCCTGCTGTACGTCTTTGATTTCCTGCTCATATTCCTGATCGGAAGACTCCTGAATCGAATCCTCCCGGGCATGTCTGTTGGAATTATCATGGAGATGCCCCCATATCGCCTCCCCTCAGGCAGGGTGGTGTTGAAACAAGCCTGGAACCGATTTAAACCATTCCTCCTCACCGCACTGCCGCTGATCGTCCTAGGAAGTGTCATCATCGAGGCGATGCGCTTGACCGATGTTCTGTACCTCGTGTCAGATGCCTTAAGCCCAGTCACGGTCCTCTGGCTTGGGCTTCCTGCGTTTACCGGTTTTCTGTTCATCTTTGGAATCCTGCGGAAAGAAGCAGCACTTGTGTTACTCATGACGGCTGCGGGGACAACCGACATTCCGTCAGTGATGTCCCCCGTTCAAATGATTGTCTTTGCTCTGGTCATCATGATTTATGTGCCGTGTGTCGCAACCATCGCTGCCTTGATACGGGAGATTGGATGGAAACGAGCCGGGGCAATCACCTTTTTTGAAATCAGCCTCGCAATCATCATCGGAGGTCTTGCGTTCCGATTATTGAGTCTGTGGATGTAGAAACAAACAGGGAGAAGCCCACCATGATCACAAGAATCATTGAAAAATCTTTACAAGGAGAGCTGTTAACAGAAAAAGAAATCAGAAGTCTGTACAAGGTTCCATTATACTCAAAAGACTCCTTGTTGGTTCTGTGGGCCGCTCGCAAAAAATCAATGCAGGCGAGCAAGGAGACCGCGGAGGTCCATGCACAGATCGGGTTAAACATCGCTCCCTGTCCGAAGAACTGTCAGTTCTGTTCGTTTGCCGCAGACAACAAGGTGTTCAAGGATTCCTATGAGCTTCCTGTTGATCAAGCAATTCTGCAAGCAAAGGAGTTCGAAGCGGACCAGGCAAACGCTATCTATCTGATGACGACTGCGAATTTTCCGTTTGATAGATTCATCCAAACAGCACAAGAAATACGACACGCGTTAAAACCAACCACCGTTCTAATTGCCAACATCGGTGATTTCACCGCAGAACAAGCACAAGAACTAAAACAGGTGGGTTTTTCAGGCATCTACCATGCGGTTCGACTAGGAGAAGGAACACAGACGAAGATACCAGTTGAGAAACGACTGCAGACGATGACTCATGCACGAGAAGCTGGACTGGGTATCGGCACCTGTCTTGAGCCAGTGGGACCAGAACACTGCCTTGATGAGCTTGTTGAAAAAACACTCATCACCCGTAATGTCCACCCTGTGTACAGTGGAGCAGCCCGACGCATCCCCCTCCCTCATACACCATTAGGGTCAAAAGGGATTGTCTCAGAGGCAGCCATGGCTCAGATCCTAGCGGTCGTACGACTCGCACTAGGTGATGAGATCCTTGGGAATTGTACCCATGAGCCAAACGTTATTGGAGCGTTTGCGGGTGCCAATCTGCTCTGGGCAGAGGTTGGTTCCAATCCACGAGACACGATTGAAAACACAGAGAGAAAACGAGGCATGAGTGTAGCAGACTGCATCCGTGTTTTCCATGAAGCAGGCTGGAAGGTGCAGAAGGGGCCGTCGACATTCTATTCTACCTAAGGAAGAATATCCAGCCTCCGTATCGAATCAATATCATCTTGTTACGTCGTTTATTTTCAACTCAGTACAATGATAATTTTATTAACGTGTCAATGGTTATAGGGTTTCATGGGAAGAATAGGGCGTAGCTGGCAGCTGATGAAAACAAGCCTTGGAGTGCTTCGAAAAGACAAAGAAATCATGATTTTTCCAGTGCTTTCCTTTATCTCCTGCGTCATCATCTTACTGTCCTTCTTCGCAGGATTCTGGTTTTTAGGCTTACCCTCCATGGAGTCTTCACTGTGGCTCTGGGGGATTTCCATGATTCTTATCTATTTCGTCCTCTTTTTTATCGTGATATTCTTCAACACCGCGATCATCGCTTGCGCAAACATCCGGTTGAATGGCGGTGACCCGACCGTCGCCGATGGGCTGCGTATCGCTACTCAGAACCTCGGTCGTATCCTCATCTGGGCGATCATCTCAGCGACTATCGGAATGATCCTTCAAGCGATCCGTCAACGTGGTGGATGGGTTGGACGAATCGTTGCCGGTATCTTTGGTCTCGCCTGGACCTATGTTACCTTCTTTATCATCCCCGTGCTGATTTACGAGAAAAAAGGGATGGCCTCCTCCATCAGGCGGAGTGCTTCGCTGTTCAAACAGACCTGGGGTGAGACCATTGTCGGAACATTTGGTTTTGGAGTGATTTTCTTCCTGCTTGCCCTGCTTGGGATACTGCCCATCATCCTGGGTGTCTATCTTGGAAGTATGACCACCGTTGTTATCGGTGTGATCATCGCGTTTCTCTACTGGGCGATCATTGGTGTGGTTGCTTCAGCCACCAACGGGATCTATGTCGCAGCCATGTATCAATACGCGACCAAGAAGCAGCTTCCCTCCGAGTTTGATCCATCGCTACTCCCGCCGACCCTCTCTGGGTTCTAAGCAGGAGAAAAGAAACAGGGATTGGTTATTTCTGATACACCAGATGTGTCTTGTTTTCGCAAATACGTCCGAGAAGTACTGTTATATCTTCTGCGGTATTGGCTTGTACAACATCCTTTTTTAACTCTTTGAGGAACATGCATTTTGAGAAATAATGTGGCAGGATGCTTCGCATCCGCAGAATCGCCCGTCGTTCACCATAAAAATCAACGAGCAGCTCAAGATGTCTCAGACAGACTTCTTTCCGTTTCTGAAGGGCGGGTGGTGTGAAATCCTGACCGGAGAGGACGGCTTGTATCTCAGGCACCAGCCAGGGATTGCCCAGTAGACCTCGCCCAGGCATCACCGCTGCTGCGCCTGTCTTCTGAATCATTTCTACTGCATCAGTACCCGTGTAAATCCCTCCGTTCGCAACAACAGGGACCGGTACTGCTTGCACTGTTTTTCGTATGATGTCAAAATCCAGGGGTACACCGAATTTTTTCTCCCCGCTTCGTCCATGAATCGTCAGGGCCACCGCACCAGCATCAACGAGTTTTTCAGAAAGAGAAAGCACGTTGATTGTTCTCTTCGACGCGCCAAGACGTAGTTTACAAGTCACTGGCAGGTCGACAGCATCGGACACCGCTTTTACGATGTCATAGGCGCGTTGTTCTTGTTTCATCAGACTGATTCCTTCTCCGCGACTGGCGACCTTTCGTGCGGTGCAACCCATGTTGATATCGATGTAATCAAACCTATGGTCTTGGATGATTACCGCAGCTTTTTGCATATATTCGGGGATGCTTCCGACGAGTTGCACACCGTTATAGTGACGTCCCTTAGCGATTTTTAGTATCTGCAGGGTCCGCCAGTTGTTCTGCAGGATCGCCCGGGCATTGGCCATCTCAGTCGTCAGAAAAGGCGGCTGAAAACCAGCAAGGATCACCCGGAACGGATAATCTGTATATCCACTAAGAGGAGGTAACAACAACTGTTTTTCCCGCAGGATTTTGATGAACTGTGAGGGCTTCATGAGTACAGAGGCATAGAAAAAGGCATATTAATTGGTTCGTGACGGCTTACTTACTCGTAACGCACCGCCTCAATGGGGCTCATGCGGGCTGCTTTCCATGCAGGATAGAGACTGGAGAAGACACCGACAAGCAGAGACACGGTCACCGCTAGGACGACGGAGATAAGCGTGATCACCGGTGTGAGATTCGAAGAGCCCCCCATCTGCATGATGTTATTCAGCATGAAGGTCAGACCCTGGGACCCGAAGACACCAAGGATGATCCCTAGGATACCGCCAATACTGCTGACCAGCATGCCTTCGATGATAAAGATGCTCATGATATCCTGGTTTGTCGCACCGATCGCCTTCATGATACCAATCTCCCTGGTCCGCTCCATCACCGAGGTAAGCATCGTGTTCATGATACCGATGGAAGCCACGACCAGGGCAATGGATGCAATGGCGACCAAGACTAGCTGGAGAATACCAATGATGGACTGAACCGTCTCTAACACAGAGGTCATCGTGGTTGCCGTGGCAAAATCCTTCCGCCCATGGTTCTGATTGATCGCATCCTGGACGCTCTCTGCTATTGATTCAACGTCATTGACGTTATTGACCCGGAAATAGATGATGCTGATGTTACTCTGCCCAGTCAATTTCTTGAAATCACGTGAATTCATCAGAACAAGATTATCTGACGTAAATCCTCCCATCCCCTGTTTTGTGAAGATCCCCCCGACAAAAAACTTCTGACCGTTAATCTCGATACGTCCCCCGACCGGTACGTCAGCATCAAATGTACTATGCGCAATTCCATATCCGACCATAATCTTGTTTTGATCATTTTCACTGAGAAAGTCACCTGCTTCAAGGTCTGATGTTGAATATTGTAACCGCATTACAAGGACGTCCATCCCCGTTAATGAAAGGATCGTTTTTTTGCCGTTGTACTCTCCGATCGCAGTCCCAGACAGCTGTGTACTGACATCCCGAACCCCTTGGGTCCGTTCGACAACAGCGATATCACGGTCCGTGAAATACTCACCTGATGAGCCACCCATCCCAAATGACGAGATGAAATCACCACCCGTACTGACAATAACTACATCAGAGAGCGATGACAGCTCCCCTGTTACCGCCTGCTGCATCCCCTCACCAAGAGCCATTAAGGAGATAATCGCCATGATCCCAATCGCGATACCAAGCAGTGTCAACAGTGACCGAGACATACGATGTTGAAGGTTTTTTATCGCGATTTTGACATGGTCTCTAAACATACTCTTCCTTCACCACCCCATCTTGGATTCGCAGCACTCGTTTCGCACGTTGCGCAATAGCCATGTTATGGGTAACAACGATGATGGTCTCACCCCGTCGATTGACCTCCTCTAAAATACTCATGATGTTCTCACCGGATTTTGTGTCAACATTCCCGGTGGGTTCGTCTGCTAGGATAATCGATGGATCGTTTGCTAAGGCTCTGGCGATTGCGACCCGTTGCTGTTCCCCCCCGCTCATCTCAGAGGGTTTATGGGTTAATCGTTTTGAAAGGTCGACTAACTGGAGAAGTTGCTTTGCTTTTGCTGTCCTCTGCTGGCTGTCAACACCAGCAAACCCCATGGACAGTTCAACGTTCTCCATGGCATTTAATGTAGGAATCAGATTATATTTCTGGAAAATAAATCCTATCTTCTCTCGTCTGATGCGTGCAAGCTCGTTTTCATTTAACTTTGAGACATCGCTTCCATCGATGAAGATCTTCCCTGCGGTTGGTTTATCAAGACACCCAAGAAGGTTCATCAAGGTTGATTTCCCAGAACCTGATGGTCCGATGATAGCGATATAGTCCCCCTTTTTTATCTGCAGGGTCGTCGGACGTAAGGCAAAGACCTGCAGGGGAGGCTTGCCGTAGGTTTTTGAGATATCCTGGGTGATGATGACCTCATCAGTCATTATGCCTGCCGCCGTTTTTTCCATCGGATATAGAAGATAATAAAGAGGATAGCAACGACGATGACAATGATTACCGGGGTTAAACAGGTTAAAAGCGATGACGTGAGAGGCGTGTTTGACCCTGATGAGCTCGTCGATCCACCTGAAGCTTGATAGCTGACCCCGGGTCCTTGGACTACGCTGAATGCTTTTGTGACAATCGGGGTTTCATAGTAATCGTTTCCTTGTTTGAATGACACAATGAATCCGACGAGATGGCTTCCGTAATCAATCATATCAGCATAGATGTCAAAGGAGGCGGAGAACACGTCATCAGGGTCCATGGATCCAATGAAATACTGCGACGGGATTATCGTCGTGTTACAAATCGGGGTGATCAGAACCCCGGTTATCTTCTCTGTTTTTGCGTTATATACCTCGATGCTGATCCGAGAGGAACCCCCTTTGGTGATACTGATGGGAAAATTCGTAATGATGGGTGCTACATCCAAGGCATCGATAACTGTAACAGGAACAACCAGTTGGTTTGTATGGATGTTATCCCCGTTTTTATAGCTCAGGTCAAAGCTGATGTCCCGTGGTCCGGTCCCAAGTGGTTTGACTGAAAAGACAATATCCTGTGACGTCTCCGCTGCCAGGGATCCAAGGAAATAGCTCTGGGGTACGAACTCGACATTGTCCCCATGTGGCGTGAGTACTACCTCTTTGACCGGGTTGTCTCTTTTATTTATCGCGGTGATGATCAGCTCTGTGGTGCCGCCTCGAGATATCTTTGAGGGGATGTTCTTTGGGATGATATCCACCGTTGCGTTACTGACTTTCATGAGGAGCGGATAGGAGACATCGGTACCACCGCTCACATCGATATTGACGTTAGGGAAGTAGATGCCCTCGCTCATGTTGGCATCGACAAGGAGTTTGAAGGAGACGGACATACTTGTTCCTGCCGCAAGAAACCCAAGGTCGTTGTACTGCGCTGTCGCCCGTATTTGATTCGCACCGGATTGCGCAGGGATGATGCGGATGCTTTCGATGGTGGCTCCCAGGGTCCGTATTGTGGATGTGGATTCTGAGCCTGATGTCGAGGTCGTTGTCTCTGTAGCGACGGTCTCCCCGTTTCGTATCTGCAGAGTGAGTATCGCGCTGTCACCAGGCATGAGGTTCTCCGGGCTTACCGTATAATCTGCAACAATAATGGATGGTTGTGCGATGGCAGCCGGAACAAGCAGCATCAGTCCCAGGATTAGGCTTCCTAGAAGAATCAGTTTTACTTTCATGAGGTACATCTCCTTTTGTTCTGTATGTTGGGTCCGGTAATACTCATCTCTGAAATAAGGTTTGCTATCGTATTGTTTAAAAAAATTTTATGAACAAACTGTATTTGTTAAAAAAGAGAGAAAAAAAAAGGAATTTAGATGTAGGTTCCCCAGAAATACAATGCGGGGCCGACTGGTGCCATGAACCTACCGATGAGGGTGTTGTTCTGTGCACGTAAAAACCCAACAATTGGTAATGATCGCTCCGTGCCGTTTACCATGGTTGATATTCTTCCGACAAGCAAGTGCCTTCCGAATCGTCCTCTGAGAGTTCCTGTCCTGTTCGCGGTCTCCCAGTCACCCGTGAATCTGCCGCCGCGGTTACGCATCTCATAGGTCCCGGACATCGTCCCGACGATGGTTGCATTTTCGCCTTGTCTTTTGTATCCGATATTTGCGTCAAATGTGCCATCTGTAAACAACGGTTCCTGTTGTGTGAGCTGTGTCGTTAAACCAGGCGCTGCCGCTGCTAGTGACACGACTAGAAATAACAGGCTTACCCCAAGTATGATACCCTTTTTCATTTTTTTATCCTCCTTTTTTCATTTATAGATGTAGAAAGATGATGAGAATATATATAATTTTACCAGAATTCTACCTGATTTTATGACAAATTGAATGTAAGGACAGAGAATGAATGGTGTTTTTTTTATAGCACAAAAAATTAAAATCTGTATGAGAACGAGTGTTGCTTTTTGTTTTTACTGGTTTTTTTATATGATAGATCTCAGCATCAAGTATGTATTTTTCATACATTTTTGTTTGCAGATATGGTAATAATTCTGGTGGAATTTGGGTAAAACCATATATAATTTAATGGACTATCTTGGAATCAGAATAAATGAAGGTATGTGGCTATGAAGACAAATATAATCATTGTCGCAATTGCAGCTCTCCTCCTTTTCTCAGGAGTTGTTATGGCTGCGGAAAAACAGGCTGATGACTGCCAATGTAAAACTCAGAACAACGACTATCAACCCTTGCCTGGTGGAAACGGGTTGATGCAGCAAATCAGGAACCGAATCCGTGATATGCTTGGGATGTGCCAAGGTGGTGCGAACCTCACGGAACTGACTGGTATCATGACCTATGATGGAGCAAATTTCTATATCGAACTTGTTGAGCTTCATTTCGGACCAACCTGGTATATCACCTCTGCGATGTCAGCTGTTGATTTCGACCAGGATGGAGAACTTGAGCTTGTCATCGATGAGCTGCTTGGTCTTGTCGACACGGAAGTCACTGTTGAAGGACACTATCAGTCAGATAACTGGATGAGTGTGTTTACCATTAACGGTGAAGTCTACCGTGAGCCGGGTCAGCCTATTTGGGCTGCTCAGCATGAATGGCGCTGGCGATACGGCCATCACAACAATCAACCATAATTCTCCTCTCCTTTCTTTTTTTTTTTATTTTTTTTAAAGGGAATTCATTTCTAAACTATGTTCTCAGACGTACTGTTCTTTTATTTTTATAAAAAATATTCGGTTTTGTTTTATTCTTTTTGGTGATATTCTTTCCAGATTATTCCATGCTAAGGTACAGCAAGATGCTTAGAGCAGTTATCTCAAAAGCGTATACAACGAAATTCAGTTCACTGAACCCGGGGGTAAGAAACGTCCTACTCACATACGGTATAAATCGAATATAATCCGTCGCCATGTTATATAGCGAGACGACCGAGAGAATCGATTTGATAAATAAAGCGATGATGAACATATTCAGACCGATGAGAAAACGTGACTTTGTTTTCCGATAGGAATCAGAATACATATAGAGTAATCCAACAAGTACACAAATTTCAACAAACAAGCAGATAAGAGCGGCAGTGTAATAATTCACAGACCGTTCGATCCGTGTCTGAGGGATTTGGATGGGCAGTTCGTTCAACTCTGTAAAAATATTCTCAAGACTGAGTACCGAGACAGCATATCCGATGATACCTCCGATGATGATCAATCCAAAAATGATGATAAATGCTTTTGTTTTTGGTTGAATCTTCTTTGCATATGGTTCGTCATTCATTTTTCTTCACCCGTTTCATTTTTCTTATGTATCTCATTTTTATTTATTTTACCCCAAATCTCCATAAAGAAATGCATATTTTCCTCCAGGAGTTCAGAGGGAAAGTACAGTGTCCCGTACTTATCTCCCACGGAGGTTATCAAACGGTTCTTTTCTAGCATCTCAAGATGGTGTCGTGTTGTTTTATAATCAAGCTTTAAAAGAGTAGCAAGTTCGTTGGCATTTCGTGGTGTTGTTGTTATCTCATGCAGGATGCGTGTCCTGTTAAAGCCTCCCGCCGAACCAGCTAAGATCCACCAGAGGAGTCGTTTTGCTGCACGCATAGCACATGTCCTGTTTCTTTAATCAGAGCATTCTGTTTTATAGCTTTTGAAATGAAAAAGAGGAAGAAATGATGGTCTAGATGGTCATTGTATTTGGTACAAACTGACCCCAGATATGGGGCGCCGGACCAACGATACCCATGATGCGACCAACGAACTGATCGTTTTGATTCCTGACAAGGAATCCGACAATCGATGTCCGATGGTTATTGACCTCAAGACTCCCAATGATGATTTTTTGTATGAGATACGCTCGAATCTCCCCGATTTTTTGATCATAGGAATTGGTAAGGTCCCCTGAGATTTTCTTGTACACTCCAGCGGTATACACCCCTCGCATGTATGCATAGACGGTGTCAATGTTAAAACGGCCATTCCCCCAGTGCCCCCGACCGAGTCCTCCTGCAAAGGTTCCATCAGACATCCGGAGTGGAGAAAAAAGCTGTGGATGTGTTAGTGTTGGTACGGCATGCAGTGTCGGCATGGATAGAAGAACAGCACATAACCCAATAACTATCAATGTTTTTTTCATATTATCGTACGTCTCCTGGATTGGTGTTGATAAAGAGATAGTACTCATACTTTTTATTTTTTTACCCAAATGACGCCATAATTACATCAAGTCAAAGGTATGATAGAAAAAGTTTATTTCGTCACAACAGTGTCGCTCTGCCCATCGTTTAGGTGAAATCAGAGAAATAATGAATTTGGTTTTTTCTATAAACCGTTGTTATGTTGAGTGATGATAAAAAAATCTTTTCTGTTCTTTATTACGCAACGCTTATGAATTTTTAGTCTATATAGTTGCCTAGAGGCATCTTGTGGACTTTGTATTGCTAGCTATCCTTGGGGGAGTTGGGTCTCTTGGGTTTTACATGGCCTGGAACATCGGTGCAAACGATGTGGCAAACTCCATGGCAACGGCAGTTGGTGCACGAGCGATTACGTTCAAACAAGCGGTCATCATCGCAGGTGTGTTGACTTTTCTAGGGGCTGTTCTGGTTGGTTCCCACGTGACAGAGACTATCAAAGGAAATATCGTAAATCCCAGCATCATCGGTGATTCTCATACCATGCTGCTTGGTTTTATCGCCTCCCTTCTTGCCGCCTCCTTTTTTGTTACCTTGGCTACGTGGAAAGAAATGCCGATTTCAACGACCCATGCCATCATCGGAGCGTTAGTTGGTTTTGGTCTTGTCGCTGGTTGTGAGACTTGCATCAATTGGGGGAAACTTGGGGAAATAGCAGCAAGCTGGGTTCTTTCACCAATTGCTGGCTGCATCCTTGCATTCATTGTCTTTAAAATCATTGTGAAATTGATTTTTTCAAGGAAAAACCCGGTTGAATCCGCAAAAGTTGTCGGGCCTGCGATCATCGGTGTGACCGTGTTTCTTATCCTGATATCACTATTCATTAATACTAACGTTGGAGCGATACTTGGGATAACCGAGCTGTATCTCAGTGGTGCGATTTCTGCTGTTGGAGGGATTCTCAGCTGGTTTGTCACTAGCATACCGTTTCGAAAGATAAAAGGTCGTTCTCCTGAGGATTACGAAACTGTCGAATTACTGTTTCGAAAACTCCAGATTGGGACATCCTGCTTTGTTGCTTTTTCCCATGGTGCAAACGATGTGGCAAACGCTATAGGGCCTGTCGCCGCGGTGCTCTCTCTTTCGACGGGGGATGGGAACTTAAATGCAATCCAAGCGGTCCCAGAATACCTCCTTGCGTTGGGTGGTATCGGAATAGCGATTGGTGCCATCACCTGGGGACATCGTGTGATGAGAACCGTCGGCGGTCGGATTACCAGTCTAACGAACACGAGAGGATTTTCAGTTGATTTTGGCGCAGCAACCACGGTTCTTATCGCATCAAACCTCGGGCTGCCGATATCGACGTCACATACGGTTGTTGGAGCGGTGATTGGTGTTGGACTGGCACGAGGATTTGCGGCCATTGACTTACGCGTGATACGGAAAATCATCTACTCATGGATGCTTACCGTTCCTCTTGCTGCGGTTTTCTCGGCAATAATCTTTATAGTACTTCGTATGATTCTCTAATGGAAGATGTGATAGTATGGATAAACCATCCGAGCATTTCAGAGCACCGGTCTCAGAGACCTACCGGAGAAAATCCCCCTTCGACCAGCTCCTTGAGCATATGGGAAAGGTACGAGAATGTATCAACCTGCTTGGGGAAGGATTGATCCACTATTACAAGGGAGACTATGAAGGGTTTCCGGAATTAACTGAAAAAATTTCTTCAATCGAGCATGAGGCAGATATCATCAAAGGTAATCTACGGAACCATCTTCCCAATTCACTGTTCATGCCTGTCGATAAAGGGAAATTCCTCTGGGCGTTACGGGAACAGGATGCTATTCTGGACCATGCGGAGAATCTGATGCAGATGCTGGATATGCGTCATACAAAAATTCCTAAAGAACTACAAAATATTTTCATTGAACATGCTCAGATGGTCATGAAAACGGTTAAAGCAATGGAAGATGCGGTGGAGAGCATCAGAGATCTTGTCGAGACAAGTTTTGTGCAACGGGAACGAGAGCAGACCAAGCAGTTCATCCATAAAGTTCATGATTTCGAATGGCAAGCGGATCAGAAGAAATATGATATGACAAAAGGAATCTACAAGCTAGAGAAGAAACTTGATCCCATGGATGTCTACCATTTGCTTAAGATAGCGGACTGGGTCGATGACATCGCGGATCATGCGGAGAACGTCGCTGACTGGTTACGGTCCATGATTGCACGGTAGATTTCTGGCTAAATCTAGTTGCTTTTCTTTAGATTGTGATAGAAAATTATAATCCATTCTAAACGGTAGATATTTTTTTCAAATAAACAAATTTCTGCAGTGAAATATCATAGTTACACTATATAGACTATATAGGAAACGATAATATAAATGGAAACAATGAGCGGAGGTAACAATAAGAAAAAGATTGGAGAAAAATTATGGTTGAAGCCGAAAAAAAATTAGGTTTTTTCGAAAAATACCTCACACTATGGGTCATTGTTTGTATCATCATTGGTATAATATTCGGACGGTTGAACACAGAGATCGCAGGGTTCCTGAACACACTCCAGCTGTATCAGATCTCATTGCCAATCGCGATTTGTTTATTCTTTATGATTTATCCAATCATGGTACAAATTGATTTTAAAAAAGTCATCGAAGCAGGCAAAACACCAAAACCTGTCGCCCTCACATTGGTTATCAACTGGCTGATAAAACCATTCACCATGGTGTTTTTCGCCTGGTTGTTCATGAGTGTTGTCTTTGCAGCGTATCTTGATGCATCCTTAGCAGAGAGTTATAAAGCAGGCATGATCCTGCTTGGAGTCGCCCCGTGCACAGCCATGGTACTGGTCTGGAGTTATCTATCCAAGGGAAACATGGGTCATACCCTGGTCATGGTCGCAATCAACTCGTTGACCATGTTGATTCTCTATGCCCCACTCGCAGGTCTGTTGCTTGGCATTAGCAATATCGTCGTCCCCTGGGAGACTATTGCGCTTTCTGTCGGTATTTACGTTGGCCTCCCACTCCTTGCTGGATATGCCTCCCGTTCTTACTTACTTAAAAGGAAAGGACAGCACTGGTTTGACACCTCCTTTGCCCCCTCCTTGCACTATATTGCGATCGTCGCCTTGCTTATCACATTGATTCTTTTATTTAGTTTACAAGGAAGCGTCATCGTCGATCAACCATTGATCATTGCGATGATCTTTGTGCCATTATTCTTACAAAACCAGGTGATCTTCTGGATAACATATCTTGCGGCAAAAGCCATCCGACTCCCCTATGAAGATGCCGCTCCTTCCGCGCAGATCGGAGCAAGCAACCATTTTGAGGTTGCCATCGCGGTTGCCATCATGCTCTTTGGGCTTTCCTCAGGAGCTGCACTCGCAACGGTCGTTGGAGTGCTCATGGAAGTTCCGGTGATGTTGTTGCTGGTCAAAGTAAGCCTCAGGACACAACATTGGTTCCCGAAAAAGGGGTAAAACATAAGAACCGAAGGGATCACCTTATTACACTCGAAAGTCCATATGAAAATAAAGTAATAAATGAACAACAACAATTAGCCTTTCATGTTTAATCCATAGAAAAGCCATAAAGGACTTTAATGAAATAGTTATTCAGATGAGTCATATGAGAATCGCACACATATCAGACATTCATGCAAACTTTGGCAGTGATTTTAATAACGCAACATTTGAAAAAGCAGCAAGGCTGCTAAATAACTTTGAGGCAGACCTTATTTTCATCTCAGGGGATCTCACAACCGAGGGGTTACTTCGTGAATATGAACTTGCCTCAGAAAAACTAACTATGATACAAGGGAAAAAGGCGATTGTACCAGGAAATCATGATGAAAAAAACCTTGGTTATAAGTTGTTCCCCGAGTTCTTCGGTAATACGGATTTTATTCGCAGTGATGGGAATCTATCCTTGATTGGTCTGGCCACAAGTGAGCCAGATAAAGCAGATGGACGTCTTGGCAGAAATAGACACCGATTGATTATGCGAGGTATCCGGAAAAAGAAGGATCTCACCCTCATTGGTTTTCATCATCATCTTATTCCGATCCCGAACTCCGGAAGAGAACATAACATCATTGAGGATGCAGGAGAGACCCTGGATATTATCCTACGTAACAATGTCCCCCTAGTTCTTATGGGTCATCGGCATGTCCCGTATGCTGTGAAAATCCATAACACGTTACTTGTCAATGCAGGAACGTTTTCTTGTAATAGGACCAGAGCTCATTTTGGGAACACATTCAATCTCATCGATATGACTCCCAAGGGAATCATCGTAACCGTTGTCGACATAGAAAAAGGAAAACAGCAGAAAATGGTTCAGTATAATCCTGTTGATGGGTGTTATCGCAACAGGTACTATGATATGAATAAACGGATCGATTAGTTTTTTTCTGCACCAACAAGATAGTTTATCACTGTTTCTGAGATATCCTCGGAATATTCACCGATCCTGCGGATACTCTCAACGATGTATCCAACCGATAATGCGATGATTCCTTCCTGCTTTAATGCAAGAGTATGGATTTCTTTGCAGACTGATTCCAATTCTAGTACTGATTCGATGTTTTCACTTGATGCATGGATGTCTTTTTTGAAAAACGAGCTGATGCTTTCATTGAATATATCCAAGGAAAGCTTGCCTGCAGTGAGAATCCTTAAAATATCTTTTTTTTCAAGGGTATGGTCGATAATATTCGGGATGTTTTCAGAAATCCTGACGATATGGTCTCCTATCCGTTCGATGATCCTGCTGATGAGAAAACAGGTTGATGCTGTCTCTATGGTGATGTTCATCTTAGCAGCAAGACTTGCGTTCTGTAGAAGAATGTTGTACTGACGGGCGACGAACCAGTGAAGACGATCGACGTCATTGTCCCGTGAGATGACGTCAGCAGCCAATGTTTTGTCTTTTTCCTGCATCGCGCGCATCACGTCTTCATGCATGCGTTTGACGATAACATACATCCGTTTGATGGTTCTATCAAACGGCATCTCGGTTGGGTTAAGCAAGTCTTTGAGCGTGATGGATGTCTCAGTCTCTTCAATGACCTCGGGGCCTATCGCCAATTGGGTGAATGATCGGATGACGTTTTGAACACCGATTGGCATTTGTTTGGGGGAGGTGATCTTTAGGGAAGTGTACCCCGCGATATAAGCGCCGACGAGCTGTTGGAGCAAGTAGGTTGGTTTGGGGATCTTGCTGATATCAAATTCCTTTACTTTCTCTAGTTGTTCTTGAGTCATTTTTGGACTGAGCAGTAACGTTCCATCTGATTGGATTTGTATCCCGAGTGGATCATTTTTTTTGATATGAAACGACGTGACCCATTCTTTTGGCAAGGTAATTATATAAGAGGAACCTCCGGTGAGCTGTACTCGTCGTATCTCCATAGATTTTCACAGAATACCCTGATTCAGAACCATCATTTAATAGTTTCTATAGACCTATAGTGACAAAATTCTCCTATATATATCACTATAGATTATGGAGATAAAGTATATATTTAAATTTTGTTTGCCATTCAATGGTGATAATAATAGTTCAAGAAATAAACAAAAAAACAAGAGGAAAACTTGCATTAGGAATAGTCGTAACAGTTGTGTTGCTCGCAACGATATTCAGCGGTTGTATACAAACCGAGCAACAAGGGTTAACTATCGTCGTCGTCGGACGAGACAGCGCCTCAGGAACACGAGAATTCTTCTGGGAACATGTCATGAAAAAAGGAAACTTCACTGCAACAATGCTTGAAAAGAACTCAAATGGAGCGGTTCACCAGACCGTCTCATCAACAAAAGGAGCGATAGGCTACGTCGGACTTGGATATCTCGATGAAAACGTCAAAGCAGTTAAGATAAACGGCATCGACGCAACCATTGCCAATGTTATCGCAGGAACGTATCCCATCTCACGGTCGCTGAATATGTATACAAAAGGAGAACCAACCGTGATAGCTTTAGAGTTTCTTAAATACCTTGACAGCACCGAAGGTCAGACAATCGTCGAAGATGAAGGATTTGTCCCAAAAACAGCAACAGGATCTTACATCAAAGTGGACGGACTAACAGGTAGTATCAAAGTCGTTGGTTCAACAACAGTGTTGCCTATTGCACAGCTCGCAGCAGAAGCATTTAACGAATTATACGGAGCTGACCTTGTCGCAGTAAGCGGCGGGGGATCAAGTGTCGGTGTCCAATCAGTCGGAGAAGGATCCGCAGACATTGGTATGGCATCACGAGAACTGAAATCAAGCGAAACAACCACCTATCCCACCCTTGTAAAACACATCGTCTGCAACGATGGAATCGCAGTCATCATTCACCCAGAGAACACCTACGTCCAAGACCTTACCTTAGAAGAAGTGAAACAAATCTACGAAGGAACCTACACCAACTGGGACGAATTGGAATAATAACCCCAAAAAAAGGGAAACGATAAACATATATTCGTTTCCCCCATTCTTTTCCTAGATACTCAGGGAGGCACCAGTGAGGAGCCTGTAAATAATGAACTTCAAAAAAAAACAGAGAACCATCTATACAAGTTCAAAACGAAATAGAAAAGAAAAAACAATCAAAAGCATTTTTTTTATTGCAGCCATTTTTGGAGTCGTCACCATCTTTTCCATCCTCGCATTCCTCTTGATGGAAGCCTATCCGCTCCCAACCGATCTCTGGAGTTTCCTCTCTGGTGAAAAATGGAGTCCAACTGAATCTTTAAAATTCGGGACCTATCCACTTATCGTAGGAACACTGCTGGTAACCTTTGGTGCCATGGCACTGGCAATACCACTCAGCATCGGTGGAGCACTCTTTATCTCTGAAATCGCCTCATCCCGACTCCGATCCATCATCAAACCAGCGATTGAACTTCTCGCAGGAATCCCCTCGGTCGTGTATGGGTTTTTCGGCTTAATCA
>CAYXPY010000010.1:39127-68177 GCA_964467345.1 uncultured Thermoplasmatales archaeon
ATTGAACTTCTCGCAGGAATCCCCTCGGTCGTGTATGGGTTTTTCGGCTTAATCATTCTCACCACATGGATAAAAGACTTCTTTGGTGTCCCTACCGGGGAGACATGGCTTGCTGGTTCAATCATCCTGGGCATCATGGCAATCCCGACCATCACCACGGTCGCGGAGGATGCCTTAAAAGCAGTTCCTCGAGAATACAAGGAAGGATCCCTTGCGATGGGAGCGACACGATGGCAAACGATAAAAAAAGTCGTTGTCCCCTCTGCACTCTCCGGGATAACCGCTGCAATCATCCTGGGCATCGGAAGAGCAGTCGGGGAGACGATGGCGATCCTAATGGTCTGTGGAAACGCCGCAATCATCCCCAGTCCGCTCTGGAACACCTTTTCCCCTATCAGAACCTTGACCTCGACGCTTGGGATAGAAACCGCTGAAGTACCCGTGGGAGGACCACATTACCATGCATTATTCGGTGTCGCTGTCCTTCTCTTAATCATCACGCTGGTGATCAACCTAACCGCAGTATATCTTTTAGGTGTCTTACAAAAAAAACATGGCGCGACAGCAAAAAAGAAAAAACCAGTTATCCCCATCGTCATTGTAACAAAAATAAAAAAAATAGCAACCTCGGGTGGGCTTCTAGTTCTGCTTCTCCTGCTTTATCTTATCACAGGTATCCTTGTGACCGGTATACTTGTCGTACTTGGAGCCTTGTTCTGGTTTATGACAAAGCGGATATCACAAAAATCCATTCAAAAAATCGCATTCTCAACCATTGGCGCCTCTATTCTCATCATGATGATTTTGCTGGGCTTGATCTTGTCTTATATCATCATGAATGGAACAGGTGCATTAAGCTGGGAGTTTCTGACGCAAGCCCCAAAAAACCTTGGGAGAGACGGAGGTATTTCAACAGCATTAATTGGGACACTCTACCTAGTCGCAGGAGCTATAGCCATCGCCTTACCAATTGGTGTAGGAGCATCAATCTACCTCACAGAGTACACAAAAGAAAGCATAATGACAAAAATCATCAGGACTGGCGCAGACCTGCTCAATGGAACCCCTTCGATTGTATTTGGGCTTTTCGGATTTGCTTTCTTCGTCATTTATCTTAAGTTCGGATTCTCATTACTAGCAGGACAGATCACCTTGGCGTTTATGATCATCCCGACAATCCTACGAACCACGGAGGAAGCATTACGCAGCGTCCCACAGGCGATCCGCGAGGGAAGCTATGCGGTGGGAGCAACACGATGGCAGACCATCAGAAGGGTCGTCCTACCACCCGCAGCACCAGGAATCATCACCGGAGCGATCCTTGGCATCGGAAGAGCAGCTGGTGAAACAGCCCCGATTATGTTTACTGCTGTAGCCTTCTCCTCGTTTTTCCCCTCCTCACTCTTAGAACCCGTCAATGCCTTACCCTATCATCTATTCATCATAGCCACCAATGTTCCTGGTTCTGCTGCCCGAAGCGCTGCAGGGGGAACAGCCTTGGTGCTTCTTCTCCTCGTCATTGCTTTTTATTCAATCGCAATCCTCATAAGAAATCATTATCAAAAAACAATGAAATGGTGAAACGACAATGGCAGAAAATGAAATCATAAAAACAGTCGATTTGAATCTTTGGTATGGCGAAAAACAAGCCTTGTTTGCTATCAACATGAGTGTTCTTGCCAACAAGATAACCGCTCTGATCGGCCCATCTGGTTGTGGGAAATCAACCCTGATCCGCTGTTTCAACCGAATGAACGACGTCATCGACAAATGCAAGATAACAGGCAATATCCTCTTTGATGGAAACGACATTTACCATGCCGATACCGATGCTGTTGAAATACGGAAAAAAATCGGCATGGTCTTCCAAAAACCTAATCCATTCCCAAAAAGTATCTATGAGAACATCGCCTACGGCCCCCGGGTTCAAGGAAACAACAACAAAAAAGAACTTGACAGCATCGTTGAAAGAAGTCTAAAGGTAGCAGCCTTATGGGACGAGGTCTCCGATCGACTACACGAGTCCGCCATGGGTCTTTCCGGTGGTCAACAACAACGGCTCTGTATCGCCCGGTCACTTGCCATAGAACCGGAGATTATTTTAATGGACGAACCTTGCTCATCTCTAGATCCTATCGCAACAGCGAAAATAGAGGATCTCATGCTTGAGTTGAAAAAGAAATATACCGTAATCATCGTCACCCATAATATGCAGCAGGCTGCACGAGTCAGTGATTTTACCGCGTATATGTATCTTGGTAAATTAATTGAATTTGGAAAAACCGAGCAAATCTTCGAGGATCCCAAGGAGGAGCTTACGGAGAAGTACATCACAGGAAGATTCGGTTAAGGTGAACAGCTATGGTTGAAAAATTCCATGTCGAATTAAGCCAAACAAAAAAAGATGTTGATGCCATGGGGCATTTAGCAAAAGAGATGCTTTCGAAATCTGTTGAGGCGTTAAAAGAGATCGACACTCAAAAAGCTGACTGTGTCATTTCAAAAAAGGTACAGTTAGCAGATATGGATGACGACATCGAGCAAAAAGCACTGCGATTAATGGCGCTGTATCAACCCATGGCAGGGGACCTGCGGGAAATCGCCTGTATCTTAAAGCTGATAACTTATTTGAATAGAATTGGTCGGTACGGGAAAGACATTGCCAAACTCGTCGTTGAATTCGAAAAAAATGGTCATGTGAAAAAACTTGTCAGCCTCCCGCACATGGCTGAACTTGTGACCAGCATGATCAATGATGCGCTGTATGCATTTGAAACAGGGGATATCTCGAAGTTCAATGATTTCATCGAACGGGAAGCAACTGTTGACGAACTTCGCTATTCCATTTTCCGGGAATGCCTCACCTACATGATGGAGGACCCATCGGTGATTACCCGTTGTACCTATTATATCATCATCGCTCGGTACCTGGAACGATGCGGGGATCATGCCTGTAAGATGGCGGAAAAAATAATCTATATGGTAACCGGAGAACGTGTGGAAATTGACTGTCGTGAGGATACATCAAAGGCCTGTTTTACTGGGATAAAGAAAAATGAGTAAAAAAAACGTTTTATTCCTGTGTACACATAACGCTGCACGCTCACAGATGGCTGAAGGATTGTTACGGACGTCATATGGAGATCACTATAACGTCCAAAGCGCAGGTAGTCACCCTACACAAGTCCATCCTCTTGCCATCCAGGTGATGAAGGAAATCGGTATCGATATCTCACATCATCGGTCGAAAAGCATTGATGAATTCCGAGGGAGTTCTTTTGATGTTGTTGTCACTGTCTGTGATCATGCAAAAGAGTCCTGTCCCTTCTTTCCAGGAAAAAATGTTCTACACAGGGGGTTTTACGACCCCAGCTCGCTAGAAGAATTCCAGAAGGTGCGTGATGAAATACAGCAATGGATTACGGATTTTTTTGGGATAAAGAAGAACAACAAGGAAGGGGACACCTAAGATAATATTCGATTTTGTACCTATTCTATCTCTCAATAAATTATATATAATAGGTGATGAATTTAAGTTATGTTGGTACTGATAGAACGGGAGGCAAAAAAGTCGGTAGCGGTATATTTTTCTTGTTTCCTGGTTCTAGAAAAATGAAAGGATTGGAGGTAGAATACTATGAAAACAAAAAACTATGGGAAGTTGATTTTTTCTCTTATCGTGCTGTGTGTTTTGTTAGTATCGACAGCACAAGCGCTCCAACAACAAGTGAGTTCAAGAACAGGTGGAGAGCCGCAGGGCAAGGGATGGTACTGGAAGCAAGAGTATCCGAATTATGCACCACAGGGACTGCCTGATTTTGATCAGCATCAGGACCAATGGAAAAAAATATCACCAGGTCCAAACGGGATGATTGATTCAACAGTCGCAGGTGATGATATCTACAACAGCGCTGAGAATTGCATCGCCCCCGGTCCTGATTGTTATCTCAACAGCACAGTTGTTGGTGATGATTTGGAGGAATGGATTTTCTGTGGGCCTGTCGCGGTTGCGAATTGTCTATGGTGGTTTGACTCTAAATTTGCTGACCCAGAGGGAGTACCTGGTGATGGTGAGGATCAATTCATGCTGGTTGAGGACTATGGAGCCGGTGATGATCATGCATCAGCCAATGCTCCGTTGCTTATTGAAAATCTTGCGCGCGCGATGAACACGACAGGGATGGGGACGACGTATCTTAACGACATGGAGACCGCGGTCCTTGACTGGTTGACTGCCACGGATCTTACTGATAAGTTCACGGTTCAAAGCTATAATCGACCGACCTTTGAGTTTATTGAAGGTGAAATTGAACGAAGCCAAAACGTCATTCTCCTGCTTGGTGATTATGAATACATCATCGGGCCGTTGATGGTGGATCAATCCCAGATGCTAGGGCCGGTACTCAAGGTGTTGCAGACCAATCCCTTGTGGGACTGCCAAGGATTTATCCCTACCGTTACACGGCTTGACGCCATCGAAGTTCTTCTGCAGAGTGTCAGCACCTTTGACCCCTGCGAGGTGCAGATAAACGTCTATGACAACCGTCCGGGGAGCCTGCTTGGTCAATCGGTGGTCAACCCGGGGTATCTGCCTGCACCGACATGGATTCGGTTTGACTTCAACCCGGCTATCACCCTTTCTCCGGGATCGAGTTATTATTTCGATGTTTTCCAGCTCATCGACAATCCTCATTATTACTGGTGCTATGATGTTGGAAATCCCTACCCGCCTGGTGCGGCTTGGAAGGATAACATCCCAGCATCGCAGGATTGGGCGTTTATGACAGAGTATTACAACCCACCACCGCATTCTGAGAAACGAGCAGGACACTACGTAACCTGCGCCGGGGTGAATTCCGAGGGGTTATTGATCGCGTTCAGCGACCCGATTCTGGATGTCGCAGACCCCGCGGCAAACGATCATAACGACCCAGCGTACGTCTCCCATGATGTTTATAACGTCTCGATCGGCTCCCCTCAGCAGGACATCAACTGTCAGTGGTGGCTGACCGATTATCAAGCAGGCTTTGACTACACCGTCGTCGAGCAGGCACTCGTCATCTGCCCCGTCCCAGATACCACGCCACCAACCCTTGAGGTCACAAGACCAATCAACGCACTGTATTTCCTCAACACACAGATCATGACGCTCTCAGGAGGAATCTTGGTCATTGGACCTATCGAGGTTGAAGCGGTTGCCTCTGATGATGAATCAGGCATTGACCGTGTCGAGTTCTACGTCAACCAACAGCTCTTAGGGAACGTGACGACTGCCCCGTACACGTGGCTCTGGAGCCAGACAGCGTTTTTCAGACAAACGCTGACCGTGAAAGCATTTGATAAAGAAGGAAACAAGGCTTCGAAGGACATAGAGGTCTGGAAGTTCTTCTAAGCCTTCTCCTCTCCTTTCTCCCCTTTTTTCCTAAAAACAAAGTAGGAGATACTAATATATTTCTAGGGAGTCTGTATTTACCTAGGTGAGGCAGATGAAACAATCACTCTTATTCATTGAGCCACCACGGAATTACTGGTTTGTCATGGGAGAGTACCTTCCCCCGCCCTCCTCGCTGCTGATTCTAGCTGCGTATGTGGAAAGAGAGATGCCGGGGGTCGACATCGATATCGTTGACTGTCAGGCGGACCGATTGAACTGGCAGGGTCTTGAACGATACATCGAATCCGCAGCACCATCCGTGGTTCTCACCTCGGGTTTTACGACAAACGCGTACACCTGCGCCCGGACCTGTGAGATAGCAAAAACAGTCAACTCGGATATCGTGACAATCGCCGGTGGCATTCATTTTTCATTCACCCCTGAAGAATCTTTGCGGAACTTCCCGGAGATCGATTACATCGTCAGAGGAGAAGGTGAACGAACAGTTGTCGACCTGCTCAGAACATTGCAAAGCAAGGAAAAAATTGGTTCCGTCGAAGGAATATCCTACCGAAAAAACAACACTATCATCCATAACCCGACACGTCCTTTGATCGAGAATCTTGACACCTTACCTTATCCAGCGTACCATCTGGTGGAGGATAAAATAAGCCGTTATCATTTCACGATGATGGCAGGGAGGAACACCAGATACATGATCCTAGAAGGTGCACGCGGATGCCAACATCATTGTTCGTTCTGTACACAATGGAAACATTGGGGTGGTTGCTGGAGAACCAAATCAGCAAAACGTATCGCTGATGAAATCGAGTTCCTCCATGAGACCTATGGAGGTGTGTTTCTCTGGTTAGCGGATGATAATATGCAGCTTCCGATGAGAGGAAAAGGTCTCTACGAGGCACTCCACAAGAAACCATGCAAGGAGGACGTCATGCTGTTCTTCCAAGTGCGAACCGATGATATCGCCAACAATCCTGAGCTTGTTGAGAAGCTACGAGATGTTGGGACATACTGGATGATGTGCGGTGTGGAGAACGATTCAGAGGAGACGCTGAAAGAATATAAAAAAGGAACGAAAACCGCTGATGCGTACGCTGCGGTAAAAATACTCCATGAGAACGACATTTTTTGCCATATGATGTTTGTGATCGGAGCCAGGCGGGACACCCATGAGTCCATTGAACGGCTCCGGAGGTTCTCCCTTGATCTTGCCCCCGATATCGCGATTTACACCGCGCTTACTCCGTTTCCCGGGACGATGTATTACGATCTTGCCAAGAAGAATGGATGGATTGAGGATACCAATTACGCGAACTATGATATGGCTCATGCGATCATGCCGACAGAGACACTCAGCAGAAAAGAAGTCCAGGAGGAACTCTGGCGTTGCTATCAGACTTTTTTTGGGTCCATGAGAAAAAACATCGCTGGTGTGCTGTCAAAAAACAAGTTGAAGCGAACGATGTACCGTCACATGGCAGGTCAGTTCGTCCTTGGGAAATTCAGGCGGTTGATTTGAAGCAACGAACCACCGTTTTCTTTTATCTCAGCCTATCAATGATTGGGATACTGCTGCTTTCCGCTATTATGTTGCAGGCATCAAGGTCGATTGTGCGACTTTCCTTTGTTGAGAGAGTATTTTTAGGAAGCATCTTTGTTTTTCTCTGTAGTATCGGTGTATCGCTTTGTGTTCGTCCGAACTGGATGACGCGAAAAGTTTTAAAAAAAGACACTATGCGAGTCAACCAGGGTCATGAGGTGATACGATGTTTCATCGGGCATCATCCTGACTGTTCTGTTTTTGATCATCACCGAATCACTTTTGGAAAAAAAACCTGGTGTGCAGGATGCATCGGGTTGTTGATTGGTTGCCTTCTATCCAGTGGTCTGATGATCCTGTATGTGCTATGGAATCTTATTTTGGCTGCATCGATGTATTCAGTCTTGTTTTTCTTTGGTATACTCTGTATCATCCTTGTCTATGCAGAACTGTTCATCGGAAGCCGTTGGCGTCTGATACATATCCTGTTGAACAGCATGCTGATTGTGGGTTTCTTCTTTATCACAATCAGCATCGGTGAGCAGACCGGGGACGTCGTCGATGGGTTTTTCACCATCGTGCTTTGCCTGCTTTGGCTTGATACACGGATTATACTTTCAAAATGGAGGCATAGCCTCCTCTGCAACAACTGTCCAGAATCGTGTAAAACATACTCGTAAGTGATTATTTCCTGGAGATGACGCGGATCCCAAAGATGATGATGAACAGCGCAATCACCCCAGCAAAGATCCAGTTCCACTGCACCGAGTTGACCCAGGACAGCCAGCTGTAGGTGTTCGCCATCTGTTTCAGGACCAGTTCAAAGAGGATCGCAAGACCAATCAGGATGATAATAATCCCCCAGAACATCGCCCAGCCACGGTTGTTTTTCCCACCAGCACATTCATCCTCACATCGCTGGTCCCTCTCTCGTCGCTGATCATAGCTTGGACCCTGCAGTGAGGCGCCACAGAATTTACAATACGTGGCATCATCATCGTTTTGTTTCCCACATTTCGCACAATATACCATTACCTCTACCTCTCTGTTTCCTTTTTTTGAACAGTTCGTTCTCTTTCCATTCTTTTTTACGGTTTTTTCTCTGGTTCTCGGGGCATATTCAACGCAAGAACCACATACCCAATAAGAAGCACCAGCACGAAGATCGAAGGCAGGGCGTTTTCAAGGCTTACAGCCGCTGTGCCTAGATCTGCGATATTCAACCGATGTCGCAGGTCGCGAAGCATCTGGGCGACCACCCAGAGGATCAGGATGAAGGCAACCGCATGCAACAACGGTGAGAACACCCGGAATTTGAATGATTTTTTCGCAAAATACGAGGTATAGTTCGAAAGCAGGGTGATAGCAAACAGCGGCAGTAAGAAGGCCAGCAGAACCGAGGTGACCGCGGTCATATCCCAGACATCTTCGACAGTGACCCGCAGGACTTCGATGACGATACGCAGGATAATCAGAAACAGGAAACTCGACAGCAGCGGCCCAAGGATCCCAAAGGAACGGTCGTACCAGTTCTCCATGGATTTGCTTGCATGATCAACCCGATGTCCTAAGCGTTTTCCCGCCTGCTCTGAGTCTTCTTGGACGCGACGGGCGGCACGGGTCAGGGAATCACCAAGGTTTTTCCCCATTTGTTCCATGTTCTGCGCAAAGGCTTTCGCATGGTCCTCGATCGTGGACTGGGTCTCATGTTTGAGTTCAGAACCACAGTTCGTACAAAAGACGGCGTCAGCAGCGTTGTTCTTTCCACAGGAAGGGCAACTTGCCATAGTTTTTCTCCCAAAGCAACATAAGAATACCGGTTCCTCTCTTTTATACGTTACGCTTCCGGTTTTTTGCATGAATCAGAAAAAAAAAAAAGGATTGTTAGTCTTCTTTTTTCATCTGAGAAGGCGGCTGGGACGCATCGGAAGGTTCTTCAGTGGCAGGCTGAGGTTCTGATAGAGGTTGTTCTTTTTCCGTAGCGACATGGCCGATGACCTTTTTTGCCAAAAACTCCCGTATCTCCTCAGGTTTCGTCGAATCGATGCCGAAATACTCAGGGAACAACCGGGTCGTGGTCAACAGCTCTGTCGCCCCGTGCGGCTCAGAGTGAATCAGATGCATGCTCATCAGCTGGTCCACATCACCATAGATCCGCTCCCCGATCATATGACGCAGGTTGGATTGCTTCACCGGCTGATGAAACGCAATTAATGCTAATGTCTTAAGCAGGTCTGTTTTTATCTCTGGTTTTGCCACCATCATGGATTTCTCAGTGAAGGTTTTTTTCACCTGCATGATGAACTTGGTCCCAGCTTTCACGATCTCAAGGGAGGTGTCGGTCTTCCGCTCGATGTTATATGACTCCATGAGATGTTCGATAGCCTCAGTGACCTGCTTGGGTGATAACCCAGTGGTCTCCTGGATCTCCTCAACGCTGAGTGGTTTTCCAGCGGAGAAAAGTAAGGATTCAACCATGCGGTCTTCTTTGATACTCATCGTTGTTCTCCTCTCAGGTATACCCTATAGTTTTAATAAAAATTTCTCCATAGGGGAATTGCTTTTGATGAACGATAATCTTTTTTTCATAGGCAAGGAATAAAATCGAGACGAACGTTTTAATGCGCTCCTCAGCACTCTCAACCCCGCAGATCTCGGTAAAGTTCATGGTGTTGCCGGGGAACTGACAGATCTTCTCCCAGACCGATGCGACATCCTCTTCGATATGGTCCTCATGGGCGGAGCCCTTCATTTTCTTGCGTGCCTTCTCCTTCAGCGCG
Organism: uncultured Thermoplasmatales archaeon; assembly: GCA_964467345.1. Classification (GTDB taxonomy): domain Archaea; phylum Thermoplasmatota; class E2; order DHVEG-1; family DHVEG-1; genus SM1-50. The sequence goes on from CAYXPY010000010.1 coordinate 48,843, forward strand.
ATTCGCTCCTCCTGACGGAGCTGATCCAGCATCTGATATTGCTCTGATTCTTTACGGGCCTCATCAAAGGCGCTGAGCAGCTCAATAAGAGTGACCTTCCGTGTAGAATCACGACGCAGCGGCTCCTCAAGAGGCGGTTGAGGCATCTTCATGAGCAGATTCGTATACGAGTATTCATCGTCATTGGCCATCCAAGGGACCTGCGGGATGTCCTCCCAGCCGAAACCCTGGTCGATCTCAGGTTCTTTTGTCTCCATGTTAACGACCAGATGATCGCTTTGCATCCGAAGCACCTTCCAAGCCATGTAGATGATCTTACCTGCGGTGAGCAAATCGATTTTCTCTTTCTTGGCACGTTTCAGATACATGGTGGAAAAACCAACAAGGTCAATCTCCCAGGGGTTCATATGCTGGTTCAGTACAAGATCAAAGGCGAGGAACACAGACCGGTCAAAGGGATTCTCAATAGAGGCAGACTGCCCACTGGATGCGGCTTTTGCCATCTCAAGATATTGATTCATCCTGGTCATATCGTTGTTCTCATCAATGAGGGCCTTATGAAATAACAAATGGTTGATGACGTCGTTATCCAGCTCCATGCGGGAGCACCTCCTGTACACTTGTCCTGGTTCGGATTTCACCTTTCGGTCCGACTGAATCAGGGTCGATGTTTCCAATCATCTCTGAGATGCCGGAATCATGCATCGTAACCCCATAAAGGTAATTGGCTTCTTTGAGTGCGATCTTCCGCAGGGAGACACTGATGAACTGGGTATGCTCTGCACGGTTTTTTATCATCCGTGATACAATCTCAGCGTTGACACCATCAAGGAACATGTCGATTTCATCAAGCACGTAGAACGGGCTTGGGTCGTACTGCTGAATCGCGAAGATAAACGCAAGAGAGGCGATGCTTTTCTCACCACCAGACAAGGCAGCAAGCCGTAAGACTTTCTTGCCATGAGGCCGGGCTTTGATGGTCAGACCACCATCAAAGACACTTTCTTCGTTTTCCAGCAGCAGCTCTGCTTCCCCACCCTCAGATAATTGCCCGTAAATCTCCTTGAAGTTCTTGTTGATCTCATCGTAAATTTCGAAGAATCGTTCTTTTTTCTTACTGGTGATCTCCCCGACGAGCTTGACGAGGTTCTTCTTCTGATCATTCAGATGGTCGATATCCTCATCGAACTTCTTTTTCCGCTCCATCTGATGCTCGTATTCCTCCAGGGCACGCATGTTGACTGGTTCAAGCTGCTGCATGGTCTGCTCAATAGAAAGAATGGTTTCTTTCATCGACTCAATTGCCGGGAGTTTCTTCTCCGTGATCTCCATATGGTATAAGGCAATCTCCTTGTCAAACTCCTTGAGTGAATCCTCAAGGGTTGGCAGCCGGTATTTCGCCCGTGCGATCAAATCAAGATAAGACTCTGTTTTTGTGTTCAGGCTTTCCAGTTCGTTTTCAATCCCCAGCGTCTTTTTGTAAAGGGAGTCACGCTCTAGGGCAAGCTGCCTGGTCTTCCCACTCATCGTCTCCTCGACGGTCATCAGGGTCTGCAGCTCGTTTTGTGTTTTCGCACGGGTTTCCTTCAGCTCTTGAATCGCTTTTTTTAAGTCTTCCACATCGGCATCAATGCTACTGCTGCGTGCGGAAAGCTCGGTTTTCCGTTCGTTTAATAACTCTATCTTCTTTTGGATCGTCTGCTGTTCACTATGCAGTTTGAGTGCATTTTCTTGAAGCTCTGTGACGGTTTTTTCAAGACCGCGGACCGCCTGAGCGACCTCTTTTTTTGTGCTTTTCAGCAGATGTTTCCCTTTTTCTTCTTTTAACGCGTCAAGCTCTTTGAGTCGTTGTTCACATTCACTCAGGGACGAAAGGATCTGTTGACTTTCCGTTTCGATTGATTCTTTTTCTTTTTGTTTTGCCTCAAGGTCTTTTGCGAGAAGGTCAATTTTACCATGAAACTCTTTTTTCCGCAGCTCAAGGTCCTTTGCTTGGGTCTCTGCATCGGATAGTCCTTTGAGTGACCGGACAGCGATTTCCAGCTCCCCGATGTCTTTCTTCAGTTGGGCTAGCTCCTCGGATAACTGATCCTGGCTTTGGATAGCGGCATTCAGCTTTCTGGTGATCTCATCAAGGTTCTGTTGATCCGCACTGCCAAAGGAGAGTCGTTGACTGGGTTGACTACCTCCGATCATGGCACCGCTTGCCTCTATCAGACCCCCTTTCATGTCGACGAGTCGGACCCCGCCCATGAGGCGGCGGGCATCAGAGAGGGTGTTGACGACGACGGTATCACCAAATACGTACCAGAACGCACCACGGTATTCCTGATCGAATCGGATCAGATCAATCGCGTACCCAAGGGCGCTTTCATCCTTCGCCGTCATCAGAGATTGCGCCCGTGGTTTACCCACGATCATCTTATTGATCGGCAGGAATGTCGCTCGTCCGAGCTTGTTTTTCTGCAGATACCCGATTGCCTCGGCTGCTGCCGCGTCATTCTCAACGACGACAGCCTGCATCCGTGGACCCGCGGCGATCTCCAAGGGTACGGTATATTTCTCATCGACCTGTGCAAGCTCAGCTATCGTGCCACGTATGCCTTTAAGTTCCCCGGTGTTCCGGGCAGCAAGAATCGATTCGACGGCAGCGTTGTATTTTGCACCAACCGTCTGTGCCGCTTCACGCTCAGCCTGCAGCTTGGACTGCTCCCGCTGCAACCGAAGGACGGCTTTTTCAAGATCAGCAAGGTGTTCTGTTATCTCGGATTCCCGTTTCCTCTTCTCGAAGAGCTGTTTTTCTGATTCTTTTACTTTTTTACTGCTCTCCTGTTTTCCCTTCTGCAGTTCACTGATCTGCCAGTCGATGTCTTTGCATTCAAACTCATAGGTGGATTTGGTTTCCTGTACTTCGGCGATCTGGAGGTCTAAGGCATCGAGTTTTTCTTTGAGTCGGTCCCTGGTCAGCTCAACGTCATGTTTCTGGGTCTGTTTCTTGTCATACTCCTCCCGCATCTTGACAAGCTCCCGGGTGATGTCCATGGAAGCGTCATCGGATTGTGCGATCTCATCCCGGAGTGTGGAAAGCTCCTGTTCCTTTGTCTTCAGTGTCGCCTCAAGATCCTGGATTTTTATGGTAAGCTCGTTTTGTTGGGTCGTGTATTCCTCAAGCTCCTTGGAGAGCTCTTGACGTGATGATTCGAGTTCTTCTTTTTCTTTTTTCTTCTCAGCAACCTCATCATTTGAGTAGTTAATTCGTTCGTCTATCTTGATGGTCTCGGAGCGAAACCCGTCTATTTTTTCTTTGATGCCGGAGGCTTCGGTGCCGCCAGCGTCACCGATTTTCTTTTCCACCTCATCGAGTTTCTGCTGCAGCTGGGTGTACTGGGTCTTTAATTGCTCTTTCTGATCTTCGAATTTCTTCTGCTCCGTCTCATAGGATTGAATCTGTTTTTCAACCTCAAGGATCTGTGATTCGACCTCCTGTTTCTTCTTACAGGCGATCATCGCTTTCGTCTCATAGAGCTTATCTTTGAGCTCTTTGTAATGAAACGCTGCATCCCGGTCTTTCTTCAACTGCCTGATCTGGCTTGAAATCTCATTGAGAATGATGTCGATATGCTCAAGGTTCTTCTCCACATCCCCTCGTTCTTTTTCTGCTTTTTCGATATCCTCATCAAAGGTGCTGATCCCAGCAATACCATCGATGATTCTGCGTCGATCAACAGACCCCATCTCCACCAGACTGGTGACATCACCTTGTTTGATGATGTTATACCCTTCCCCGGAGATCCGTGCATGGGTGAGAAGGTCGATAAACTCAGTGTAGGATGCTGCCCGCTCGTTGATGTAAAAGTAACTGTAGTAATTATCCGGGTTGTCTTTCAGAGGCGCGCGTTTGATCATCCTGGTGAGCACAACCTCGTCAGCGGTAATCGGCATCTTCCGCTGGGTGTTATCAAAAACCAAGGAGACCTTACAGTACTTCGAGGGGTTCTTACGATTTTTCCCACCGTTGAAGATAAGGTCGGTGAGTCTGCCTGCACGCATCACCTTTGAGCTTTTCGGACCAAGAACAAATAGAATCGCATCAACAATATTGCTTTTCCCTGAACCATTCGGTCCTGTGATCGCAGTGAACCCTGGATAGAACGGTACAGTTAATTTATGTCCGAAGGACTTAAAATTTTCCATCTCAACTTGTTTAAGGTACACGCTCATCCCTTTCCACTAGAGAGCAAATCCGCTCCTACGTTATCAGTATCCGGCATCCCATTAAGGAGAAACAGAAAACTGTATATAAAATTTTGGAGAAAAGCTGGAGAATTGGGGTATTTTTATAAAATGATGACCATGGTTGTATCTCCCGACAGATAATCTTTTAAAGGTTGAAGGGTATAGTTACGTATATATGGGTTCCATTTTACCGTGTACTTCTAAAGTACATATGATATTTGCGATCTTCAGCGTCGTAGTATTCTTCGGAACATGCCTAAGCCCTGTTTCATCGCAGACGATTCCAGTATCAAGCCCACTAGGAGATGGCATGTGGTTGTATGTCGGTGGGTCTGGCATAGGGAACTATACCAAGATACAGGATGCCATCGACAATGCTTCTGAAGGGGACACTGTGTTCGTGTACAGCGGATGGTACTCCGAAGACATCCTGATAAATAAGTCCATCATTGTCACCGGGCAGGAAAAAGACACCACGATTATCACAGGGGATAACGGCTCGGAGATTATCAAAATACGAGACTGTCAGGTCGAGCTTTCCAGGTTTACCATTCAGCGGAATAATGGTTCGAATATCATCGGAATGGAGATGATCGGATGTTGGTCAAGCAGTATCCACGATCTCATCATTAAATCCTGTAACATCGGTATGTTGATCAGCGATACTGAGTCATCCTCTATTTCGCATAATACGATCCTGGATTGCTTCAATGGAATGTACCTCGGCATTATTGGAAATGTCACGATATCCTGGAACAATATCCAGGGAAACGGGAATGGCAGCGGGATTGAATTTTTCTTATCCACCCTGTTCAAAAACTACATCACCCGGAACAGCATCATGAATTATACTCTCGGGATGTATCTGGGTATTGCGAATTGGGTCGCCATCCAAGAGAACAATTTCATCGGAAATCAACAAGCCGCGTTTTTCACCGCTTCCTTTTTCAATCTCTGGGATCGGAATTACTGGGGCAAGTCGTCTCAACTACCAAAAATCATCCCCGGAAGGTTTGGGCTTCGTGGGATTATCCCCTTTATCAATTTTGACTGGCATCCCGCACAAGAGCCCTATGAGATCTGAGGGAAATCATTAGAGAAAAGAAAAGAAAAGAATTGCACTATTCTTTCTTAGGAGCTGTTGTTCATACTTTTTGTTTTTATCATCATCGTTCGACGAGAATGAACACGGGTTATCCATATTTTTAATTATCGAGTTTTTTTATCTAGCTGGAGTCTTCGCAAGCGCTTCGCAGAATGCTTCTAGGTTTTTGAATTCTGAATCTTCGAAGTGCTCCTCTTCATTATTTTCGTGGTCCTATAGAGGAATGCGAGTTCTGCGAGAGTAGGACACCAACTCTGCTCTCGTCCCAAGCGGTCTTTGTCATCGCTTTTAAATTTTACGACCACCAGAGCACCTCCCGGCTCATCCGTTATTATTTCGATGCTATGATACTCCAAATGCCGTTTACCATTATTCTCTTCCATACACTCCTTTTTACTATTTCGTTGTTAATAAGGATTTGTCGGTAGAATACCGATTTGACTTATTTTTTAAAAGATAATAACGGATAGATTTTTAAGGAGAAACAGATATAATAACCTCTGTAAAGACAGGTACAGAAATGAGAGAAAAATTTCTGGTGGTTGGAATAATCTTCTTGTTTGTTGGTATTAATAGTGTTTCAGCAATCGTGCAGGAAAGTCAAAAACAATTTCCGACTTCAGAGGGGGGCTGGTTGTACGTGGGTGGCTTCGGACCAGGAAACTACACCACAATCCAAGCAGCAATTAACGATGCAAACGACGGGGATACAGTGTTTGTGTTTAACGGGACATACTATGGGCATGTCAATATCAACAAATCAATTCAGCTCCTTGGTCAGGACAAGAACACCACCATTATCAGCGGGTACATCGCGTATACTGTTTCAATTGTCTCTGATTGGGTGTTCATGAGTCAATTCACGATACAGAACGGGAAAAGCAAAGGTGAGGGTGTGAGGATAGATTCAGCACACAACTCCGTTGTCAACGTCATCATCGACACCCCTGCTGACGAGATACGGATCTCCGGTGACAACAACACACTTTCCAGCAGCACCATCTGGTGTGACCGGATTTTTCTATCTGGAAGCGGATGTAGCTTCTCAGGTAACAGTATCACAAATAATTATTTCGGTATCTACTTTTTAGACTCATGGGATAACATCATCTCACAGAATCATTTTTTCAACTCTGGTTTGTTTCTCTCAGACAACGTAGTTAGGAACAATATCGTAATGAATAACACGGTGAACGACAAACCGTTAGTCTATGTCTCCGGTGAATCCAATCGTGTGCTTGAGAACGAGGCAGGCCAGATACTCCTTGTCAACTGCACCAATATCACCATATACAACAAAGAGATAACAAATACGACGGTCAGCATCCAGCTTGTTGGCTGCACGAATTGTTCTGTTAAGAAAAATACACTCACGGGGAGCCTGTATGGACTGTGTCTGAATGGCTTTGACAACAGGATCGAGGAAAACACCATCATCTCCAATCATTACGGCATCGTTCTGTCTGGTAATCGGAACATCATCTCAGAGAATATATTCTCAGATAACGATGTGGGTCTAGACCTGGATGAGCCTGCGAGCTATAACACGATCAGTGATAATCAAGTCAGCATGAACTCCTATGGCATTCTGCTTGATCACGGGAGTGATTTTAACAGAATTGCGTATAATCTCGTAGAGCACAACCATGACGCGGTGTATCTTTCCAGTAACGCAAACACTCTCTTTAGCAACATCATTCAGAACAACACAGAAGCAGTCCATGTCTCTGGAGATAACAACAACATATCAGAAAACATCATCAGAAACAACAATGGATCAGGGCTCACCATCGGAGATGGTGAATTCACTTTTATAGTTAAGAACACCATCGCAGAAAACAAAAACGGTGTTTTCATTTCAAATTCGAAAAATACTACCTTGCAGGGTAACACAATTATCCACAATCAACAGGGCCTCCTCATAACTGGTTTGAAGTCAAAAGATACAAAAATTTCAAACAACAGCATCATAGCAAATGAAAAGGGCATCATTCTGAGAGACACAAACCGTCATTTCATCAACCAGAACACAATCTCAGAAAATCAGATCGGCCTGTTTGGTAATGGTTCCTGTAACAACACAATCCAAGACAACAATATCTGGAAAAACAAGAATGGTGTTTTTCTTGTATTATCATCGGATAACAACCTGGGCAGAAATAATTTTTTGAGAAACAATCGACATGCCTTGTTTGAGGACTCAAAGAACCAATGGAACCAGAATTACTGGGGCAGACCACGGATTCTCCCGAAACTTATTTTTGGAACACGAACCACACAGGATGCAAAACCAATACTCTCTGTAGATATGGACTGGCACCCATCATTCAAATTACAGTGTAATTCATAGTAGAAGTATAGAATGAAACAAAAACAACTTATAGTCTTGTAATCATACTGCATGCAAGGGTGAGTGGTGGATGATTAGCTGCAATGGGTTGACAAAATCGTTTGGGTCGATAACCGCGATTCAGGAATTTACCTTGGAAATCCCGGATGGGTGCATCTTTGGTCTCCTTGGTCCAAATGGCGCGGGGAAAACCACGACCATGCGAATGCTTTCCTGTCTTATCCAGCCTACCACTGGCACCGCTTCTATTGATTCTTATGAGGTCGGGAACAAATCAGACGCCCAGAAAATCCGAGGGATGATCGGTCTACTCCCAGAAGTCCCTGGGTTATACGAGACGTTAGGAGCCTATAAGAACCTTGATTATTACGGGCAGTTCTACGGCGTCCCAAAAGCCAAACGGGAGGAATCGATTCATAAGACGCTGACGAATCTAGACTTATGGGACCGACGGAACGAACCGGTCGGCGGGTTTTCCAAAGGTATGAAACAGAAGATCGCTATCGCCCGTGCGTTGATCCATGATCCGAAATACATCTTTCTTGATGAACCAACCGCCAGCCTTGACCCCATGGCGGCAAAGATCGTCCGTGAGTACATCCTTGAGATGAAAAAACGGGGGAATACCATCCTTATCAACACCCATAATCTTGCCGAAGCAGAACGTATCTGCGACACAGTGGCACTCGTGAAAAACAGAATCGTGAAAGTAGGCAGCCCCCGAGAGCTAGCTCGAGGGTTATTTGCCCGTACAATCACCATCACCCTACAGAGAATCCCAACAACGTTACTCTCCGATATGACCGCATTGAGTTTTGTGTCCCAGGCACAGGTGAATGGAAATCAACTGACCTTGCAGGTGCGAGACCCCGAAGAGGACAACCCAAAGATCATCTCCTGGTTGATCCAGAAAGGACTTCAGGTGCAATTTGTCTCAGAGGAGGAACATTCCCTTGAGGATGTGTACCTGAAACTCATCGAGGAGGGGAACCGATAATGCGCTGGAGGAACGCCTGGATCGTGATGCGCAAGGATCTTTCTGAGTTCAGAAAACAGAAACTTGTGATCGGCTCGATCATCGCCATGCCACTGGTACTTGGAGTCGTCCTGCCCCTGGTGACGTTTGTCCCCATGGTGACCATGATACCTCCAGACAGACCCTGGGATGTCGACGGTCTCCTTGAGATTGGTGGTCTTCCTGATGATTTTGACATCCCCTTGACCAATGAAACCCTTCAAGGTAGTGCTTTTACTTCAACGGTACTACAGCAAAAAAACTTACGAAATGTTCATCTTTCCAATTGCGTCATCATATCGTGTATCCTTGAGAACGCAACGATACTAGATTCCACGATCAGGAGTAGTTCTCTGAGAGATTCCTATCTTGACAATGTCACCGTGATTGATTCCGAGGGAACCTCGTTGGACGGCAGATTCATCCTTGCGGTGTCCTCAGAGCTTGCATTTATAAAAACAAAGCCATCTGATATCGACCAGGTTCTACCCATCATGTTTAATATGATTCTAATGATTTTTATCATCGTACCTGCGACGCTCCCAACGATAATTGCGACGTATAGCATTGTCGGGGAGAAGAACAACCGTAGTTTAGAACCGCTTTTAGCGACCCCGACGACTGATGGAGAGCTGCTGGCCGGAAAGATTTTCTCAGCGTTTATCCCTTCGATGGGCTCCACACTTCTTGCATTCAGTCTGGGAGTCATCCTACTTGATATTGTGTTATTGCCACAGGTCGGGTATCCATTGCTACCGAACCTGACCTGGTTATTTTCAATCCTGTTTCTTGCTCCGACGACATGCCTGATGAGCGTGCTTGCCTGCGTCTTGGTTTCCTCAAAGGTCACTGATGTGCGGGCCGCGCAGCAGCTCGGCGGGTTTGTCGTCATGCCCGTCATCGTGCTGATGCTCGGGGTGTTGTCTGGTTTCATCTTTCTTTCCCCGCTCATGATTCTTGTGTTCACAGGCTTGTATGGGTTGCTGGACCTAGGGTTGTTTTATTTTGTAAGAGCTGTGTTTAACAGAGAAAAGATTCTAACAAAATGGGCATAGTATTCGATCGTCTATCACACGTCATGAGTAACCGAATTCTTTGACAGCAAAACCCCATTTCTTGTCTATTTTTTGTTTGAGTGCATCATCTATTTCATAACAATCTGTTCTGAGATTTTTCTGAGAGGTGAGATAGTCCGCAAAGGTTGATTTTGCTTCCGGGAATTCCGGTAACTGCAAACGGTCATAGATTTTTTGTATCTCTAACAGTGGCTGATTGATAAACTCTTCATAGCGGACCTGGACGAGATTTCCTTGCGGGATAGCATCCCGTTCCCGGAGGTATTTCCGGGTCATACATGCGTACAAGTCCATCATGTATGATTCGACATCCTCCAGTCTTGGAGGGGTCTGGATACAGAACCGAGGGATCGTCAGTCTCATGAACTTCATCATGGAATGATACAATGTATAGGGGTCCCGATACAGGAAAATGAATTTCGCATCTGGGAACAAGTCAAGGAGAATCTTTATCTTACCGGTGTTATCCTGGTTTTTCAGCACCAGTTGTTTTCCCTTCTGATGCAACGTGATCTTCTTTAGTATATAGAGATAGAATAATTTCCAGTCCTCAATGGTTTTCTGCGGAAGATTTTCCATGCAGACATAGCTGTTGTACAACTCCATGTTCTGCGGGAAGCACCAGCCGTGGTAATAGGAATAGGGGGAGAACGCTCCGATCGCGTACTGGTCCTCCTGAGGGAACTCTGCGTTCATCATCACCTCATCCATTGGACGTTTCTTCGGGATGCTTTTTGAGACAAGGGGTTTGAAGAGTCGTTCGTTGCCAAGGAAAACAGCGGGGAGGTAGGCTTGGAAGGTAGTAAAATACCCAAGGTTGGTGTCATGAGACAGAACGTTATGGAGATAGGTTGTACCGCTGCGCCAGTGGCCGATGATGAAGAGAGGTGGTTTTGTTATCTGAATTTTTTTTATATGCTTGTCAAACTGCAATCGTTCTTTTATGTAGAAGGGGGACATGACAGAGCTAAAAGCAAGTGAGTAGACCATACGGGGAAGGTACCGGGCATTGATTTTGAAGTGATTTTCAGCAAGGAGGTAGAGGAAATTTGGGAAGGTGTACCCAGGGAGTGGTGTGTTTCTGACGCAGAGCGCCAGGTCCTTGAGGTTGTCGAAATCCATGAGACCGGGATATTTCCCGGTTGTGTATTTAATGGTTTGGACCCCGCCGCGAGCGGTCGTTTAGACAAATCATTCTAAAAGATAAGGAGAGCGACAGAGGATTCGTCAAATACTTTTTCTTTGAGAAATGGATGTCGATGTTTTTTGTTTTTTCCCTAATATGTATAAATTTGGGAAAAAACTATTTATAGAGTATATTTATTAATTATTAAAGGGAGATACTTCATGGATACCGGAAGAAAACAGAGGATATTGATAAAGAAGCAGTTTACGAACTATCGGTTTATGGTTTTTTTCATTGTCTTTTTATTCGTATCGGCTTGCATTTTGCCTGTATTCCAAGCAGAAGAGATCGGTCAGTCAACGGCTAATACACTGAGGATTACGGAGGGTCAAATCCTGTATTCACCGATGTGGACGACCACAACGTATCTACGGTATGCTGACGGGTCATTGAACAAATCATGGTCAAGTAGTTATTTCCCTGGTGCGACGGTCTGGTGGCCAGGTGACGGGTCGGTTCTTCGGACCATCCGGGTCGGTGCTGGTTCAGGGACTGGTGGAGCGGGTGGTGGTGTGCAGAAGGTCCAATGGGATGGGACAATCGCCTGGGATTTCCGATACAACACGGATGGAAAGTTATCCCATCATGACATTAAATCCTTACCCAATGGGAATGTTTTGTTGATCGCATGGGAGACGAAAACACGGGCGGAGGCGATCGCTGAGGGCAGGAACCCAAACTATGTTTCTAATTGGGGGTTTATGCCGGACCATATCATTGAAGTCCAACCAACAGGACCGACCAGCGGGGAGATCGTCTGGGAGTGGCATGTCTGGGATCATCTGATTCAAGATTATGATTCATCCAAACCTAACTATGGTGTGGTCGAGGACCATCCTGAACTGGTCGATCTGAATTATGTGACGTCTACTCAACCGGACTGGATGCATACGAATTCCGTTGATTATCATGAGCAGTTCGATCAGGTCATGATCAGTGTTCACAATTTCAACGAGATCTGGGTCATTGACCATAGTACGACGACGGAGGAAGCCGCAGGGCATACGGGTGGGAACAGCGGCAAAGGCGGCGACCTGCTCTACCGATGGGGCAACCCCGCGGCGTACCGACGAGGCACAACGAACGATAAAAAATTCTACCTGCAGCATGACGCGTCTTGGGTGAAACCCGGATGCCCCGGTGAGGGTAACATCCTGGTGTTTAACAACGGGGCGACACGCCCCGGGAGTCATTATTCAACAATCGATGAGTTCACGCCACCGGTCAACGAGGACGGCGAGTATTATCTTGAAGCAGGAGGCTCCTATGGGCCAAGCACCCAGACATGGGTGTACACGGCCAATCCACCAACGAGTTTTTATGCAAGTCATATGTCTGGTGCCTGGCGACTGTCCAACGGAAACACGCTGATCACGAATGGGGAATCCGGGAAGATCTTCGAAGTGACCCCCGAGGGAGAAACGGTATGGACCTATTACACTAATGGTGAACTGTTCAAAGCCGTCTACGTTCCGTATGAAGAAGAAGTACCTCCGGAACCAAATACCCCGAATCTAGAATGCTCAGGAAGTCTAACCTGGACTGACATCAAACCAGGGGCGACGGTCGCTGGTAGTTTTGTCGTGCGGAACATCGGTGATGCCGGTTCGTTACTGAATTGGACGGTGAACACCTCCTCGATTACCTGGGGAAACTGGTCCTTTAACCCCTCATATGGTACTCACCTTACCCCGGAGGACGGCCAGAAAACCGTGCTGGTCACCGTGATTGCACCTGAGGAGGCTGAAACCACGTTTGAAGGGTTTTTACGAGTGGAGAATATAAACGATCCCAGTGATTACGGCACGATACTGGTTTCCTTAACGACACCAGTGCAGTTCATCCCTGTCTGGTGGAGCCTGCTGCATCAGTTTCTTGTTCAATTCTTAGAAAACCATCCTGCCATCCGTACATTACTTTCCCATATCAGCTGAGTAAGAGTTGTTCGCCTCAGATGCAGGGTGACTGGTGTTCTCATGTTTTTTTTCCATTCACGTTTGATTTGGAATGAAATTGGGAAGAATCTTTATTAAGAATGTGAAAATATTTGGTTCGCACCATAACAAAGGTAGTATGGAGGTAGAAACATTTCCCCTTCACAGGTCAAGGAATCTGCAGATGACGGCGTGTCGCCCTCAGTTGATACCAGACCGCTATCGTCTTTGGGCATCGAAATCCAGCTCGTGCGAGATACGACAGATCTCAGAAAGTTTTATCAATTCCCGTTTCAACTCTATGAAGGTAATCCCTACTGGGTCGCCCCGTTCTGGTATGATATGAAAAGTTTTTTTCATACGAACAACCCGTTCTGGTCTCATGCAGAGGCCCAGTTGTTCCTAGCAACAAAAGACAACAAGACCGTGGGTCGGATTGCGGCGATCATCGATCGATCGTACTGCACGCTTGTCGGTGAGGATGTCGGATTCTTTGGTTTCTTTGAATGCGTCAATGATTTTGAATGCTCAAAGGCGTTACTGACTGCTGCTGAGAACTGGCTTATCGCCAAGCATATGAACGTGATGCGCGGACCAATCGACGGACGTGTCGATGTCGGCTGTGGGTTCCTCGTCATGGGCTATGACCAACGCTGCAGTCTTCTCTCAAGTTATTCACCTGCGTATTACGTCACCTTTGCTGAGCAGTACGGGTTGGAAAAAATCCGAGATCTTTTCCTGTATCATGTAGATTTGTCCAAACCACTTCCAAAACGACTAGAAGAAAAGGCAAACGAATGCCTCGCATCGGGAATACAGGTCCGTCCCTTCAACCGACTCCGAACCGGCCAAGAACTGCGCTGGTGGGTCAGTCTTTTCCTAGAGACCTTTGCTGATCACTGGGGGTATGTCCCGGTCTCTGCTGATGAGGTGAAAACCCGTTTTGGGATTAAGCAGCTACGCTGGTTTGTAGATACACGATTATTTCTGGTCGCAGAATGGGATGGTGCGCCTGTTGCTTACCTTTGGTCTACACCAGACTACAATGAAGTGTTCCAGAAGATGAACGGCAGGCTTGGTCCGGTGCAACTGCTCCAGTTCCTTTCTTCGAGACAGACGATTAAAACGGGGAAGCTTCATCTCATCGGCATCAAGAAACAACATCGGCAGAAGAACATTGGTTCATTGTTGAACTACCAGGTGCTACTGGAGATGAAGAACCGGGGGTACACCGGTGCAGAGATCGGGTGGATCGATGAGCAGAACACGAGTGCGCATAGCACGATAGCGCTGACCGACGCACAAGTGATTAAGAAACATCGTGTGTTTGAGAAACTACTTCCAAAAGTCGAAGAGAGCAGAGGCATCTGAGATGAAAGACAAGGCCATCAGCAAGAAAAAAACAACGCGAAGCATTCAACATCCCTTGTTTGGGATTTCCACGAGACAGTGGATCGCTCTGGTGAAACAGAACAAAGGCATCGACCTACGCTACCTAGACAGGGCGTTGTTTGTGACTGCGGTGTCGCTGTTCACGGCCCCAGCACGAATCCTTTTTCATATCAAATATGATGCAAAGATAACACAGCAGGGTACTGCTCAGCCACCGGTGTTCATCATCGGTCATTGGAGGAGCGGGACAACATACCTGCATGAGCTACTCAGCAACGACCCTTCGTTCTGCTACACGACGCTCTGGGACACCCTCTTACCTGAGAGTGGACTTGTCCTTCGACTGACCAAACGGTTCCTCGCATGGTTCCTCCCCCCAGAACGACCCATGGACGCCATCAAGGTGGACATGGACGGACCATATGAGGACGAGGCAGCTCTGGCGGTGCTGTCACCCTGGTCGTTTTTCCATTGTCTGCATTTTCCACGCAACGCAGAGGAGCAGTACTGTAAAGCCATTCATTTCCAAGGTCTGTCAGCAGAGGAACAAAAACGCTGGAAGGACACCTACAAATGGTTCGTTCAACTGGTGATGTTTTCACACCAAGGAAAACGATTCCTCTCTAAGAACCCTCCGAACACCGCCCGACTGTCGACATTATTGGAAATCTTCCCAGATGCCTGTTTCATTCACATCTACCGCAACCCATACATGGTGTATCTGTCGACGAAAAAAATGAGGATGCGGGTTCTTGACAAACTTGCGTTACAGCAGGGCTCTGCAGAGGATATCGAAACACAGGTGACCCAAAACTACATTAGGCTTATGAACAGTTTCTTTGAACAGCAAGACCGTATCCCAAAAGACCGATTTGTAGAAATCAAATATGAGGACTTGATCAAAGACCCGATCGGGCAGGTCAAGCATATCTATGAGACGTTACAGCTCCCTGGGCTTGAGAACGCTTTGCCAGGGATGCAGACCTATCTTACGAATCAAGCAGAGTATAAGACAAACGTGTATACAATCGATGATACGGTCATTGATCATGTGCAGAAAAACTGGAAGTTTACTCTTGACCGCTGGGGGTATGGCCCGCCGAAGTGACCTGTATGGCTGAAAGACATAAGACTAATAAAGATAGTGATGACAGTAAACGAAAAATCAGAATCATCCGGGTCGCGGTGCTTGCTGAGGAGCCATTAGGCTGGGGTTCCGGGAAGCATTTCTTCCCAGTCATTTTACATAACTATTCTTGGGCAAGCCCCACGACGACATTTACCATACAGACCAGCTATGTGTTTGACAGAGACATTCTCAAAGGAAAGTTGAACACCCGGGAGTTCGACGTCCTGCTGGTTCCTGGTGGTGGCGTGGGAGATGGACAGGCGGTGATGAAAGGATTCCGCTTCTCACAAAAAGCCAGGCGATGGAGAAAGAACATCTCGTCATTTATCAAGGATGGCGGAGGGTATGTGGGGATTTGCGGGGGGACTGCGTTGATTACCACGCTTCAGACCGCTATGAAGAAACCTCGGACGTTCTTTGAGCGGCAGTATCATCAGAGTTCCCTGGGGATCACCACGGTCGCGTCGTTTTATCGGTCGTTTGCGTTTCCGCTGTTCTATCCGTTTCAGAGAAACCATCCTGAGGACATCGGTGCATCCGCCTATGTGTTTTCGTTCGCACCAGGGATTACCACAGACGGGGTTCGGGTTCATTCCGGAGGCGTCCCGATTGATGTTTCTCTTTGTTCACATCATCCTATCTTTTCAGGTTGTGACCGGCAGACGGTGCGGCTGCGGTGGTGGGGTGGACCTGCGTTGGTGGTACCTGAGAAACCAGACCGCGAGGTTCAAATCCTTGCACGGTACCCCGAGCAGGAGTTGTCCGAGAACAAGGCAGTGCGAATCCACGCCTGGCAGTATGTCGGTGGTCTGCATGGTCTTTTTACTGGTTTAATGAAGTCAGCACGATTCATTAAAAAAGAAAAGGAGTCTCTGAAAAATCTCTTTTTGTACAGCTATTATATGGCGGGGGACTGGCGACCTACCGATCGTCTTATTGAGCTAGACTATTCAAACAAACCCTGCATCACCACAGAGGTATATCCCAATGAACAGAAGGCACGCATCGTGTTATGTACCGGGCATCCTGAGTACCTCGTCTGGTGGGGTGGGCATATCACGGAGAGAAAAGAGGGAGTGTTTCATTGCCTCGGGGAGGGACTGTATCAATGGCATGAGATACAACCGCTCAGTACAGATGCCAACGCTGAGTTAACACATAGCTGGTGGATGGTGCGTCGATTTGTCGCCTGGGCAGCAAAGGTCCCTGATGATGCGCTCCCACCAATCCAAAATGAGACACTTGAGAAGAACGCAGCGGGTCTGTTGGAGAATGTATTTTGGGATGGGAGTCTGCATAATCAAATGTTGAATATTTAAAGGACGCTCTGATAAGGAAAAATCAAGGAAAAGAAAGAACAAGGCTTGTTTTTTGTATGGTTTTTTTTAGATCCGTCCGGTCCTATACATCCAAACAAGGACGACCAATATGATAATGCTGATGGCAAAGATCGCGGCGATAATCCAGGGGAAATCAAGGGATTGTCCGCTGCTCTTATACGGGGTCGTGGTACCAAGGAGGGGGTCGTAGATATAGTCCCATTGACCGTCACCGTTGATATCCAAGAGAGATTTTCCGTCTTGGCTACCAAGATTGGTTTTTGTATTCGTCGTTGGGTTATAGAGAAGATCTGGTATCCCATCTTGATTGATGTCAACGAGGTAGAACATCTCACTATCCACCATTATTTCCGTTATATCTGATTCTGTGATTGGCACTCCAATGGTTTCTTCCATGATATCAGAGATGTTGTTCCGGTTAGCGTCAAGAACTATTCGTGCGGTCGTAGAGTCAATCGAGGTCAGGTTATTTGAATCCATCACGGTGAGAACAACCAGGAACGTGCCTGCTGTCTCATAGGCATGGGTCGCCGTCTGCCCGTACCCGATGGTGCTGTCGCCAAAGTTCCAAGTGTAGTTGACGATACTGCCGTTGATGCCATAGCTGCCAGAACCGTCAAACTTGATGGGTTGATAGGTCATCGCCCGGTATGGGCCGTCTGCGTCTGCGACTGGTGCATAAATATTGTTGCCATTGATGGTGACGACGCTCGTGCCAGAGTCAGTGAGGTTCTCTGCGTCTTTCACCTGCAGCCGAACTGTAAACACACCGGTTGTTGTGTACGTATGGGTGGTTGTCGCAGATGTTAACCACTGGGTGTCATAGAGTCCGTCATTTTCCCAGTCCCAGCGATAACCGACAACTCCAACGTCATCGCTACTTTGAGAGCCGTCAAAGGTGACAGGGACGTCGATAATTCCTTTGTAGGGTCCTCCTGCATGGGCGACTGGTGGTTCATTACTCTCAGGATCGCCCGATGGACCACCGGATGGTGGTGGCCCAGAAGATTGGACGGTGAATCGGGTAGACTCTTCAGAGGTGTACGTGTAAGTCGTGGCGTTGACAAAGAGTTTTGCGTAGAAGGTACCAGAGGTCTGCGTTTTGTAGGTAACGTTGTATAATATGCTAACGTCTATTGCGCCGGAGGGGCCGTAGCCGTACCCGTAGTCGTAGGTAGTTGAGGTGCCGTTACGTTCATCATATCCATACCCCCAGGTGGTGTTGTAGGGGATCGTGGTAGTATTGGTTAAGGGAAGGACGGTGAACCTGCTAGCAGGGTATTGGGAAAGGATGTTGCCCTGTAACGTGAAATTGACATAGGCAATCGGGTTATTGGTGGTGTGTGAATAGATGACGAATCTGAGGAAGTCAATAGGGATTGCTTCAGTGCCGCGAACAGTAAGGTTGACGTTTCTAAAAACGATGTAATTATCAACATACAAGGATGTTTTATTCGGTGTTCCTGGCGAGAGTTTTACCGCACCAAATGATGGGGTGAAAATTGCGATGATAAGCAACACTAATGTGAGTGTTATTCCTAAAGCTGTTGCTTTTTGAATCAGTTCTCTCCTTATTTTACCACCATCCTACTGATAGGTATCTGAAATATGGTACTAGATAATTAATTTATCTATGTTTTGATTAAATCCAGGTTGCCTTGCGTTCGTCTCTGGTATAATTCCAGAGTGATATTTCTCCTCCACATCTTTAAATATCAAGATTGTTAAAGAGTAACATGTTATTTGATTCCATAGAGGGTTTGTGGGAGAGATACTATGCAAAAACAATTCGTACCAAAGAAGTATTTCAACAGAAAAATAAGCATCAGACAGGATTCCGCCGTCTCTGAAATAGTTGGTGAGATCCTCTTATTAGTACTCGTTGCCTCGACGTTTAGCGTTATCTTTTATAATGTTGTCTCCTCTATGCCAGAACCGGATAATCTCCCCACTGTCACCATTATTGGTAAATCAAAGGATAACACCCTGGTCCTGGAACATCAAAAAGGAGAACCGCTTGACCTTGATACGAGGATCACCTTAAACATGGGGTATAAAAACGTGACGTTTCAGGTAAAACAATACCTAGACGCTGAAGCACAGAAAGACGGAAAATGGAACATCGGAGAACGACTGATCTACCCGCTGACATTTAATCTTAGTACCATCCAGAGTCATTTTACCGCCTCTCTTCAAGCAGCTGATAGAGAAAGTAACTCACTCGTCTTTATCGGAGGTTTTGATGTGTATCCCACGACTGACCTTGGTGTCACCATGACTGCTGATAACCCCAATCCTACGATCGGATCAATTGTGAATTTCACCATCTGTGTCACAAACCATGAAGGAGGAACACCCGCAACAGACATTCAGATTCTATGTCGTCTCTCAAAGAACTTCTCCTATATCAGTAACCTCTCCTCAGAAGGATTTTTTAATCCAGATACAGGAGTATGGACAATCTCCTCCTTGGAAAATGGTGAGACCGTTTGTTTGACCATCACTGCAAAAGCTGTTCTGTCATCGACCCCGACCCAGCTGGCCATGGTCCTTGACGGCTCCGGGAGCATCT
>CAYXPY010000011.1:0-59285 GCA_964467345.1 uncultured Thermoplasmatales archaeon
GCCATAAGAAAATTTCCCTCCTTATAGTATATAAAGGGTTTTTATAAACATTTCGAAAAAGCAAACTTATACGATAATACCAGAATGTGCAGGAAATCGTAAAAAATATTTTCTAATCTCCAATCTTGTAATATTTATGTATTTTTTAATACCACACGTTTTTACCTCAGTTCGGAGAAAATCCTCTTTAATAAAAAAAATCGATAAGGCCCTCTCACATGCAACAGAAAACAGAAATCATAACACCATCAACATTTACATATACTAAGAATTTGGTCGAATCGAGGGAACAGCCTCAGATGTGAATTTCGTACAAGGATATCTATTTAGGGATAGATTTCACAGAAGGCCACTACCCTAGTTTCCGTGACAACCCCCAGATAATCATTTGAAATCAACAATTCTTCGTTTGAGATGTAGGTTGTAAACGAAAACGGTGAGAATCGAAGACATCGAAGCTTCACTGCATTACACCGGATATAATTCAATCCTGTATCCAGATTCGCAATCTTCCCAAACATGATAGATTTCGAAAACGGAATGGGTTCTTCATCCCCCAGTAAGATGAACGAGGATGGAGCATTTTGATTGTTAAACGCCGTAGAGATCCATGCATTATCTCTATTCGTTTTTGCTATCTGAACATCATCGATACTTCCCCCGAATGCGTTTTGACCCCAGAGGTATCCATAATGATGACCAAATTCAAGAGGTTTGGAATCATCAGCGATGGTTTTCGCACCGATATATTGCGAGGTGTCTAATGAACCATCAATATAGATGGACATGGTGCTTCCATCCCAGACGGTGGTGATATAATGCCAGTTCATATCAACAATCTTTTGATTTGAGAAAATTTGATTTTCCTGAGAACCATCATAGATACCGAAATACATGGAATTATCCCCTAACACCTGGACGACGTATCCTGCTGTATAGGCACTCGTCCCTTTAGATATGATACTCTCATAGATGTTTGACCTTGCCCGTTTCATCCAAAAACTGATAGTAAATTTGTTGGATGTGTGGAAGTTCAAAGATTCATTGTTATCGACCAAGATGTAGTTGTCTTCCCCATCAAAAACTCGAGCATCTCCTATCTTCCCTGAGGTGGAGATAGAGCCTTCGTTAGTGCCATGATTTCCATAGCTTGTGCTATCAGAAAAATTAGTCAGATGCCAGACACCAGTGTAAAATTGATCCCAGGTTTGTAACGGAGCCTCCTGGTTCACACTATCGACGTTTCCATAATACATGTAGAAAACAGTATCCTCCACTGTAGAGAGAGACGGGATGTTAACCCAGACCAGTAGTTCACCATTCGATGATTCATACATCTCAATCTCGTGCGATAATTGTGTTGCAGTCAGAGGACCATCCATGAAGATAATATCGTCTCCGTCGGATTGAGCATGTAACTGGAGATCAGCGTCAATGATATGTATAAGAACTGGAAAGTTGTTACAATCACCTACAACTTGTGTATGATCAATGGTGATTTGTTTTCGATATATCCAGTTATTGAGGAAAGGGTCGAATGACACGGTGGTTTCCATTGGTTGTTCAGCAAGACGCTCCTGGTCGATAACCGTGGACAGACCACTTTGGGTTGTTCCGACAAGAAAAAGGCCTAGAATAAAAACCGCAAGTATATACGCTTTATTAATTTTCATAATATATCCTCCGTTCGATTTTGTTTATTAATCAAAAAAGTTATATAATAATCTATCGCTATTATTAAAGAGTAAGTGGGTTGTTGAAAAAGTATGGAAGCGGTTAATATTTCCATAATGTTGAAATCAACCGCCGATCAATAAAAAAAGGAAAAAAACCTACCACACCTTGTCGATATCGATGTCTTCGTCCTCATGCTCATCGGTCTTTTTCTTCCTGTTGTGACCCTCGCCGTTGACCTGATCCAGGATCCCGTGGAACTCATGGGTCTTATCATAAATCCGCCGCTCACAACTGGAGACCACCAGCTCACCACGTGTCTTCTCAATTAGCCCCCGGACCATGTCTTGTTTCTTCTTCACAGGGACCAGCGACGAAGGATAATCAAAACTCATGATCGCATCATAAATCCGGTCCATATACCCAAGGTACTCCCCGGCCTTCGCGGTGTTCCCCTCAAGCATGAAATCAAGGGCGCCGCGTCTGAGCTCACCAACGACATCACAGAGCCCAAGCAAATATGCACTGGATGTCGTCTGGATGCTATCAGGGTCTGGCAGATCCTCTCCTTTCATGATGTTATACAGACAATGGATCTCTACATACTCTTGGGCTGCGTTTTCGACAAACCCTGCATGGTAGATATCCGGGTGACCCTTTGTGACCTCAAACAAATGAATGAGTTTTTCTGATGCCTGTCGGATGAACTCTTCTGCCTCAGGCATCTGATCACGATGGAGCTGCTGAATCCCACGACGACAATTGATGATGATATCACGGGAGGTCTTCAACGCATCCTCCCGTATTTTTTCCTTTTCACCAATCCGTTGGTCAATCTTCTCGATGATACCATCAAGATTCTTCATCGCCTTACTGGCAGAGTCGCTTTTCTTCATTTTCCTTCCATCATCTTTTTATTCACCCAGAACTCAGGGGTTTTCCCAGACAAGACGAGAAGCATCTGCTCGGCACAGATTTTCCCGGCGCGCAACTGTCCTTCCTTTGTCGATGCTCCGATATGCGGCGTGCAGACGACCTTCGGATGGTTGACCAGCTCTTTGAAGGTTGGTGGTTCTGCCGCGTATACGTCAAGACCAGCAGCCTGCACCTTGCCTGCGTTCAGATGCTTCAGCAAAGCTTGTTCATCAACAACGCCACCACGGGCACAATTGATAAGGATGACACCATTCTTCATTTTCTCAAAATCAGGCTCCTTAATCGTTGCTCCCTCCGCTTTGACGAAGGGGATGTGCAGCGAGAGATAATCGGATTCCTTCAGCAAGGTATCAAGGGGAACCATCGTAATCTTTTCAGCCGGTGATTTCTGGATGTACTTATCATAGGCAAGGACCTTCATGTGAAACGCCATGGCCCGTTTCCCAAGCTCTGTTCCGATGCGTCCGATGCCGATGACCCCTAGGGTCTTGCCGCAGAGCTCCGCACCCTTGAATGCTTTCTTCTCCCAGAGACCTTGTTTCATCGAATGGTCCGCCTGTGCAATCGAACGGGACGTCGCAAGCATCAGTCCGAACGCAAGCTCCGCGACACTTTCGGTGGTACCGGTTGGTGCGTTTACAACCTTGATCTTATGGTTTGATGCGGTAACAAGATCAATATTGTCGACTCCGATCCCTGCTCTGCCGATTACCTTCAGATGTCCTTTCGCACCAGCGGTTATGACATCAGCAGTCGCCTTTGTCCTGCTTCGTACCATCAACCCATCGTACTGAGCAATTTCCTTAAGAAGTGTCGCTGGGTCCATTTCATTAAACGTCACCTCATGGCCCGCGTCTTTTAATTGTTGGATAACAGCGTTTTCGGTTTTATCTGTAATCAGTATTTTCATAATACAACCTCCATGGGGTGTATCAGAACAGAGATAAAAATGTTTATGTTTCTCAGAGGCTCTCCCTGAAATCAACCCCAGGGTAATCTGCTTTCGCCCCAAAAGCCTCTTCGATACGTATCAGCTGGTTGTATTTCGCGTTCCGATCGCTTCTGGCTGGTGCGCCAGTCTTAATCTGCCCAGCGTTTGTCCCAACAACAAGGTCAGCGATGAAGGTATCCTCCGTCTCACCACTCCGGTGGCTCACAACAGCAGTCCAGCCCTGATCCTGCGCCATCTTAATCGCATTCAACGTCTCAGAGACAGTTCCAATCTGATTCAACTTAATGAGAACGGAGTTAGCAGCTTGCAACTCAATTCCTTTCTGAATACGCTTCGTATTCGTCACAAACAAATCATCACCAACGATCTGAATCCTGCTTCCGAGTTTTCTTGTCATCTCCACCCAGGATTCCCAGTCATCCTCTGCAAGACCATCCTCAATACTAACGATCGGATAGCGGTCACAGAGACTCACATAGAAATCAACCATCTCCCCACCAGAATAGGATTTCTCCCCTATCTTATATATCCCATCGTAGAAAAATTCACTTGATGCAGGGTCCAACGCAAACTTCATTTTACCAGAATAACCTGCGTTCTCCACGGCCTGAAGCATCAGATCAAGCCGTTCGTTGATATCAACAATCTGAGCAGGGGCAAAACCACCTTCATCCCCTATCAACACACCACACGCACCAAATCTGCCTTTCAACAGTTTTGCGAGATGATGATAGGTCTCAGAAATCATCCTGATCCCCTCAGTGAAGCTCTTCGCACCAGTCGGCATGAGCATATGCTCCTGGATCGAGTTTTCCTGCCCTGCGTGTTTCCCCCCATTGATCACATTACACATCGGGACCGGAAGACGATGCGGGATCTCACCGAACAACTCACCAATATAATCATAGAGAGGCACACTCGTTGCTGCAGCACCAGCCTTTGCTATTGCCATGGAAACAGGAAGAATCGCATTCGCACCCAGTTTTTCTTTGTTTTCAGTCCCATCGATCTTCAACAGAAGCGCATCAAGTGTTTCTTGATGACGACAATCTAAACCAATCAGTTTTGGGGCTATCTTTTTATTTACGTTCTCAACTGCTTTCAGTGTCCCTTTCCCAAGATACCGTGCCTTGTCACCGTCACGTAATTCAATGGCCTCATGCTGCCCCGCGCTCGCACCACTCGGAGTCATCGCCCGAAAGACCCCGTGGGTTGTGACAACGTCAACCTCGACTGTGGGATTACCCCGAGAATCAAGGACCTCGCGTGCTTTTAGAGAAATGATTTCAGACATAATATTGCTCCCCGCCGTTGACACCAGAGAAGACGATACCCTTTATTAAAAATATCGTTTCAAAAAAAAATTTTTACAGAAATGCTTAAAAACCAAATGGTGTTTTTCAACACCGGAGGTTGTACAATATGGTTGATCTGATGACCGCAGTCATCATAGTGTTTATAGTCGTAGTTTTTTTAATAGCTGTCTTAACATCAGCAATAAAAATCATGGCTGAGTACCAGCGGATTGTTATCTTTCGATTAGGAAGATTACTTGGAATAAAAGGACCAGGGCTTGTCTTTATCATCCCACTCATCGATAAACCAGTGAGAATGGATCTGCGAACAAGAGTCATCGATGTCACAAAACAACGAATCATCACCCGTGACAACGTGACGGTCGATGTCGATGCGGTTGTCTATTTCAGAATCACAGACCCACAGAAAGCAATCGTCGAAGTACAACGATACGATATAGCCACAAGTCTGCTCGCACAGACGACCATGCGGGATATCGTCGGTCAGAAAAACCTAGATGAACTCCTATCACAACGAGAGGAACTAAACAAAAGCCTTCAGGAGATCATCGATCTGGGGACGGACCCGTGGGGAATCAAAGTCACCGCAGTCACCCTCAAAGACGTCTCATTACCTGAAGAGATGCTGCGAGCAATCGCCAAACAAGCAGAAGCTGAGAGGGAGAAACGATCACGAATCATCATGGCAGAAGGAGAGCTGCAGGCATCTGCGAAAATGACAGAGGCGGCCAAACTGTATGAAAAAACACCTATCGCGTTACGACTACGGGAGCTGCAGACCCTCACCGAGATAGCCCGGGAGAAGAACCTTATCATCGTCCCCGGAGGGGAGATAGGAACAATGGCAGGGATTGCAAAAGCAGTCACGAAAAAAACTGAGCAATGAGACCGAGTTACTTTCCCTTCATTTTTTTCTTTTTCATCATTCTTTTTTTATCAACGAGTGCATCAGCACAGTCATCACGTGTCCTTCTTGTCGAGATCACTGGCACCATTGACCAAGCAACCGTGGAGATCATCTCAGATAGCTTCAAACAGGCTGAGTCACTGCAGGCAAACGCAGTCGTGCTTCTTCTCAACACACCGGGTGGTGGTCTTGATCAGACCTTTGAGATCGCTGCGAAAATAAAACAGAGCACGATCCCGATCATCGGCTATGTCGCCCCCAGTGGAGCGACCGCCTGGTCCGCAGGAACGTTCATCCTGCTTAGCACACCCCTTGCCGCCATGGCGAATCACACGATCATCGGCTCGTGTCAACCTATCGAAACCACCCTGGAGGGAACACGATTCATTAACGATTCCAAGATCATCAACGCCCTCGTCGAATGGCTGCAAGAACGGGCGACGATGTATAATCGGAATACGACCTTAGCAGGACTGTTTATTACGAAAAACAAAAACGTCAATGCGACGATTGCTAAGGAAAGCAATGTCATCGAGGTTGTCGCATCCAGTGTCGACCAGCTCTTAGATGACATCGATGGACAATCCATCACCACAGCATCCGGCTTAGTTCGTCTTGAGACACAAGATGCTGAGCAGGTCCTATATTCACCATCCATACAGATCCAGCTTCTCAAACTCATCTCAAACCCCATCTTAGCATCCCTGCTTTTGATGCTTGGCCTTTTTTCATTGTTGATCGGGATTTCCTCACCAGGATATGGCGCAGAGGTGTTTGGCGTCATCGCAATCCTGCTTTCCCTCATTGGGTCCGGGTTTACCATTTCGACGTTAAGCATAATCTTTATAATAATCGGATGTCTACTGCTCGCGATAGAAATATTCCTCATCCCTGGCTTTGGTGTCGTTGGCGTCGGAGGGATCCTCTGCCTTGTCATCGGCTCGATCTTCCTCATCCCCAGCTATCCAACCAGAAAATGGTTGATATCAGGTGAATATACGACAGATGCGTTAATCGTCATGTTGGTCGTCATCATGCTTTTCGCCGTGTTCTTCGCGTTCCTGTTATACAAGATACTGCAGATACGGAAGAAAAAAACAGTGTTGGGTAAATTCGGCGGAGAACAAGCAGTCACAATAGAACGGATCACCCCTGAGAAAACCGGTTTTGTCCGTTATAAAGGAGAATACTGGCAGGCGAAATCTGATACGATACTTGAACCAAACACGAAAGTAATCATCGTCGATAAAGACGAAGCAACCCTGATTGTGAAGCCGCTGGAGAGATGACCAAAGGTTAATCAACCTCTTTTTTCTTTACGAGGCCCAGATTAGAAAAAGGTTTGATCTCAATGGATTCTACCATCCGATGTCAATTTCTTGGTGGCAGCGACGAAGTAGGCAATCTTGCAATGCTACTTGAATTAGAGGACATGAAACTGCTGTTTGATTACGGGATGTCCCCAGGAAAACCACCGACGTTTCCCCTCCCACCACCACCGGTTGATCTCACATTCCTTTCTCATTCGCACCTTGATCACTGCGGGATGATCCCTTGGCTCTGCTCAGAGTCCGATCATCGGATCATCACGACCGAACCAACCGCTGTGGTAAGCAATCTATTACAAAAAGATACTGTAAAGATAGCCCAGATGGACGGGTACTCCATTCCTTTTACCAATGCTGATGTCAAAGAAGCAGAGCATAGTTATGTCCCCGTTGAACCAGGGAAGAGACGGGAACTTGGAGAGAATTACAATGTTCATTTCCACTCTGCAGGACACATCCCCGGTGCACTCATGTTTGAACTGGTTGGTGAAAAACGCCTGTTATTCACCGGCGATATGAATACCGTTGATACAAGACTAGTCAAAGGGACAAAACCAGTTTCTTGCGACATATTGTTCATGGAAGGAACCTACGCAGGCAGGGAACACGGAAACAGAAAGCAATTAGAGCGGCAATTCCTTGAAAAAATCGAGGAGGTCATCAATCGAGGTGGTACTGCAATCATTCCTGCGTTCGCGGTATCCCGCTCACAAGAAATCCTCCTTGTACTCAAAGACGCTGGGTATAACGTTTGGTTCGACGGCATGGGTAAAAAGATCTCAAAGATTTATTTGAAATACCCGAAGTACCTCCGGTCCATCGATGACCTTAAAAAAGCATTAAAAAAAGTAAATATGGTGCATTCAGAACAGAGCCGCAAGAATGCGGTCAAGGCAGAAGTCATTGTCACCTCAAGTGGCATGATGGACGGTGGTCCTGTTTTATCCTACATGAACAAATTGAAAAATGATAAGAAAAGTGCGGTGCTTCTCACCGGGTATCAAATCCCAGGGACCAATAGCAGACTTCTGATAGAAAAAGGCAAATTGAACTTCTATGGTGTCATTGAAAAAGTGGACTGTGAAGTCCAATACTATGATTTCTCAGCACATGCTGGCCATAGCGAACTGGTGGAGTTTGCCAAGAAATGCCACCCGGAAAAGATCATCCTGTTCCATAGTGCTGACCGCGCACCCCTTGTTGAATCGTTAAAGGATACCGCTGAGGTTCTCACCCCGATGAAAGGCGAACAGTTCGCATTATAACAGATCCGTATGATGTTTTTATAAGAGGATAAAAGAATGAGAAACAAAAAGGTATTACGACCATGACAGAAGAAATGACCCAGCGGCAGGTCTACGATCTT
The DNA here is from genome assembly GCA_964467345.1 of uncultured Thermoplasmatales archaeon. Classification (GTDB taxonomy): domain Archaea; phylum Thermoplasmatota; class E2; order DHVEG-1; family DHVEG-1; genus SM1-50. The sequence continues at coordinate 8,480 of CAYXPY010000011.1, forward strand.
CGAAGACAGCTGGAAGAGTTAAAGAAATGCAGAGGAAAACACACCGAGCTTATTTCATTATATGTGCCGCCATCCAAACAAATCTTCGACGTCATCGCCTATCTCCGAAACGAGTATTCACAGTCACAGAACATCAAATCAAAGACGACAATGAAAAATGTGTTATCCGCGATTGAGTCAATCATGAGTCGGTTGAAAACATTCAAACAGCCACCACCAAACGGGCTTGCCATGTTCGTGGGTCATAAAAGCATCGGTGCTGATAAAACAGACATGGTCGCCTATATCATCGAGCCACCGATGCCGGTGGTGACGTTCCTGTATCGCTGTGACTCCCTGTTCTTTATACAACCCTTGGAAGATATGCTCACCGAAAAGGAAATCTACGGGTTATTCCTCATTGATCGTAGAGAATGCACGATAGGCATGTTACGAGGCGCCCGCATCGAAATGCTCCGCTACATGACCTCACAGGTTCCAGGGAAACACGGCAGAGGGGGACAATCACAACGGAGGTTCGAACGGTTAACCGAGATTGCCGCGCATGAATGGTTTGTGAAATGTGGGGAGCGGGCAAGTGAAATATTCCTTGCAGAACCAAATATCAAAGGCATCCTGGTGGGTGGTCCTGGACCGACAAAACAGTATTTTGTCAACGAATCATACCTTCACTATGAAGTGCAGAAGAAAATCATCGACACGTTTGATACCGGATACACCGATGAATTCGGACTGCGTGATCTGGTCGCGGCTGCCGCTGACAAGATGACAGACCTACGGGTGTCCCAAGAAAAAAAAGTCATGAAACGATTCCTCTCCGAGGTCACCAAAACAGAGAAAAGCATGGCAGTCTACGGAGAACATCAAGTCAGAAAAGCACTGGAGATGGGTGTCGTTGATACGCTGCTGCTCTCAGAGAATCTCCGGAAATATCGAGTCACTCTGAAATGCCAATCCTGCGACTATACCCAGGAAAAAACTCTCAATGAGGATGCCTTGGAATCCTTTAGCCCGCCGCCATGCCCGACCTGTACAACCTCAATACCCATGGTCATTGCCCAGAAGGTCGATTTAATCGATGAGTTATCTGACCTTGCGGAAAAGACTAGTGCCACGGTGAAGCTTATCTCAAGGGACAGCGAAGAAGGAGAATCATTGTATACCGCGTTTGGCGGCCTGGCAGGCATCCTGCGATACCCGATTGATTTATAAAAGGTTTTGCCGCCTCATAGGGAGAGATTTTTAACCGATGGTTTTATAAACACTGAAATATATTTATCATATTGATTATCTATGTCATCCAGAGACGATTTTCCATCATTTATACCAGCGGAAAAAAAGATACCGGAACTCACTATCAAGGCGGTGCTTGTCGGAGCTATTCTTGCCGTTATTCTCGGAGCCGCCAACGCGTACCTCGGGTTATACGCCGGAATGACAGTATCTGCTGTTATCCCCGGAGCGGTCATGGCTTTTGCGTTCCTCAGACCCTTCAAAGGAACGATCCTTGAGGTCAACATCGGAATGATGGGAGCTGCTGCCGGTGAAGCACTTGCCGCAGGAGTCATTTTTACAATCCCTGCCCTTGTTCTGCTTGGAACCTGGACGGAGATTCAATACATTGAGACAACCTTAATAGCGTTGCTTGGTGGAATGCTTGGTGTCCTCTGGATGGTACCACTCCGGAGAGCCCTGATTATTAAAACAGACCTGCCCTTCCCTGAAGGAGTCGCTGTCGCCGCGGTCCTTACGACAACCGTCGGTGGAGAACAACCCATAAAAGGGAAAAAACCAAAAGGAAGCGGTGTGAGTGGGATCTGGCTTATCATTGGAGTCTTGGTCTCAGCCTTGTTCAAATTCGGTCAAGTCGGTCTTCAAATGTTCGCTGGTGCAGTCCATGGGATTGCTGATATCGGGAAATTTGATATCGGCGGCGGAGAGAAATCCGGGGTCTTCTATGGTGGTGTTGCCACGTCACCAGCACTGCTTGGTGTCGGATGGATCATCGGACCGAAGATCGCTGCGTTTGTCTTCGTTGGCGGGCTTATCGGCTGGGTGATACTTGTGCCTCTGATCGCGCTTGCAACAGGTCTTCCAATGCCTGATACACCCTCGGAGGTGACCGATGCGCTTGCCCTTGGATTCGGCAACTACGACATCGGGTCTCAGATCTGGGGGTTCTTCGCTATCTGGGGACATTATATTAGATACATCGGTGTCGGCGCTATGGTCGTGGGTGGTCTCTATACCATCTTCAAACTCCGATCAAACCTTGCAAGCGGAATCAAAGAAGCTGTCGCAGGTCTCAGAGGAGGAGCCATAGAAGCAAAGAAAAGAACGGATACTGATTTGAACATCAAATTCGTCTTCCTCATGATCGGTGCACTGACAATCCCTGTCTTCCTAATCTACGTTTACATCTCTAGTTTATGGGTAGTATCTGCCATCATGGCCGTGTTTGCCATCCTCTTCGCGTTCGTTGCCAGCGCCATCGCAGGATACATGGCGGGGTTGCTTGGCTCATCCAACAACCCGATCTCCGGTGTCACTGTCTCCGTTTTACTGATAACATCATTGATTCTCCTTGGATTCGGTCTTTCAGGAAATCTTGAAGCAGCTGGTGTCGCAATTCTCATCGCCGCGGTCATCTGCTGTGCCGCTGCCATCTCCGGGGACGTCCTGCAGTCCATGACCTGTGGTCAGATGATTGGTGCAACACCACGGAACCAGCAGATAGCAGAAATCATCGGTGTCATTGCGGCTGCACCGATTCTTGCCTTGGTCATCCAAGCATTGGACAAGGCGTACCATATCGGCAGTACAAACCTCCCGGCACCTCAAGCGTTCCTCATGCAGGGGATCGTCCAGGGCGTCCTTGGTGGTGAGATGGTCTGGCCGTTCGTGGTGGCTGGAGCAGTCCTTGCCTTTGTCTTAATCCTCATCAACCTCCCGGTCCTTCCTGTCGCAATCGGTATTTATCTGCCGTTCACACTAAGCACCCCGATTTTCGCTGGTGGTATCGTCCGTGCCATCACCAACAGGGCGATTGCCAAGAAATACGGATCTGCCCAGGAAGAAGAAATCAGCGACTGGGATCTTGCCATCAAACAAACCGATGTGGCCCCGAAAGAAAAGATTATAAGAACCGGACTTCTTCTCACCGCGGGATTGATCGCAGGAGAAGCCCTGATGGGCGTCATTGTCGCATTCCTCATCATCGCAGGACTCAATTTCGCGATCTTCGACTACCCACCGGTCCTCCCATCGGTGCTCGTCTGGGTCTTCATCGCAGCGCTCCTTGCCTACATCCCGTTGAGGGAAATTTACGCCAAAGACGAAAAGTAAAAGCAAAGGGCTTCCGACGGTTGACGAGTTTCTAACCTATATCCCACGTCGAGGGCAGTTCCCCTGGTCAACCACCGATGACGGTCTCGTCCGCATCACCGTGCCGAAGTTCACCGGAAAACTTGGTCAGTCTTTTTGTAAAGTCCTACGACGGGAAAACAGCTTTGAGGCGAACCTTGACAAACTTGGCTCACTGATCTGGGAACAGTGCGATGGGAACAAAACAGTCCGTGAGATCCTTGAGGTGATCACCAAAGAGTTCTCTGACGAAAAAAACATCGATCAACGTCTCTTTCTGTTTCTTCAACAATTAAAAGCACTGAATTATCTGTCGTTTGTGTAATTCTCAAGGTGTGCTTTTTTCACCTGAAGGACGCCTGAATCCCGATTCCATTCTTTTACGGATTCATCGATCACAAGCCTTCGGGAAAACAAAGGTCCGGAGAGCACCAATGTCTCATATTCGCCTCCTTCACCGGCGATGTTGATGCCATGGCTCTGGTTCAGCTGTTCCAATGTTTCTATTGTTGCTTTATCGATTGTCCTCCCAAGCCATGACTCCGTAAAACCTTCTGCAAACACTCCAACGATGATGATATGGAACCCAGCGTTGACCTGGTCTCGTAACAGAAGCGCCTGGTTTTTATGCCAAAGCGGTGTGAAGGATTTGATACCAAGCTCATCGCAGATTTTTTCAATACGAGTCCGTTGGTACTCAGAGGCGATCGCCCCGCTTATCACCCCGTCAATCTCAAGTTCTTGCAGGATTTTCTGTAAATCAAGAAGCTCTGTTTCCTTTTCAGCAGCGGTTGTTCTTTTCACGAGTGGGACGCCAAGTGCCTGTGCAAGCATACCTGTGTGCTGTGTATTGATGGAATGAAACATCCAGGAGTCGGATTTATCAGGAAGCAGGGTCACGAGATGGGTCACTTCCCATCCGTACTGCTGTGCGATGTACAGGGCGAAGACCGAGTCCTTTCCACCAGAGAATAACGCGGCGACTCTCATCAGCATAGGTATGTCTTTAAACAATTAAACATTTCTTGGTTCCGGGAATGTACATGAAAATCGGGATACTCTGTGGGCATCAGATGCCAGATTTGATGAAAAACCCGGAAAAAATCAAAGTAGATACACCCTATGGCGAGGTCAGTATGTATATCTCGACACTGGGTGATCATGAGGTGTTCTTCATACAACGTCATGGGGAACAAGCAAACCTCCCGCCACATCGGGTGAATCATCGTGGAAACATCCAAGCCTTCGCAAGCGGCCATATCCCCTGTGTGATTTCTGTTGGAACGGTCGGGTCGATGAAACAGGCTATCCAGCCTGGTGATCTGGTGATCCCTCATGATTTTATTGATGCGACGAAATCACGGCCGATGACGTTCTTTGAGGAGAAAAGAGTACATGTGGATATGTCAGAGCCGTTCTGCCCATCGCTCAGAGAGCTTCTGTTGAAAAACTGCAGGAAGAATAAGGAACTCACGGTGCATGACAAAGGCGTATATCTTGTCACCGAAGGTCCTCGGCTGGAGACAGCCGCGGAAATCAAGCTGTACTCCATGGTTGCTGATGTCGTTGGAATGACCATGGGACCAGAGGCGGTGCTGGCCAGGGAAAAAGGGATGTGTTTTGCCTCGGTTTGCCTAGTCTGCAACATGGCCGCGGGTCTACAGAGGAAACTGCCTGCTGGTGAGATTGTTTTGGTGTACAAGAAGAAAGAACCATTGGTTTCAAAGATCCTTCATCAGACGATTCAATCCCTTGATGAGAAGCACCCCTGTGATTGTCCTGGTGATGTCACCAAGGCAGTATTATGAAACAGTATGAGCTCATCGAGCATACCGCTGATGTTGGTGTGAAAGCCTATGGGAAGACCCTTGCTGAGGCTTTTGAGCATGCAGCTATAGGCATGTTTGATATTATTACTGATGAATCAGCCATTCAACCCATTGGTGAGTACACGATCGTATTGGAAGCACCTGATCTCGAACAGCTCTTAGTAGATTGGCTTTCGCAGCTTCTTTTTTTGAACGGGGCGTATGATCTTGTGTTTGGGCGATTTGAGGTGACGCTCACCGGTATGAATCTTTCTGCCCGTGTCTTTGGGGAGAAGTATGATACAAAGAAACATCGGATGGGCGTGGAGATCAAAGCAGTGACGTACCATATGCTGCAGGTCCATGAGGAAGACCCGTTGTTTGTCCAGGTGTTGTTCGATATCTGAAAAAAAAGATTTTAATGATTTTTGTGAATAGTTTCACTGACCTGTTCTTTTTATTTAAATACGTAGAATGCTTTTCAGCGTTTAGGAAGCATCTACCGGACGGGAAGCCTTCCTAGTTGAAGTCTCCTCTTTTTGCCGGATCCCACCGTCCGGTTCTCCTCACCAAAAGATTATACGAATCCTTATATGCGAGGTGATTATACCGAGAAATTACAAAATAGGTGAAATCATGAGTAAAGAGAAGATTTCCGAAGAGATGACGATAAAAGAAGTCATTGACACGTACCCGGAGACAGCAATGGTTTTTATGAAATACAACGTCGGTTGTATCGGATGTCTTGCTGCATCCTTTGAGAAAGTAAAGGATATCGCAACAGTCCATGGTATCGACATCAAAGCCCTTGTCAAGGACCTTAATCTCGCTGTTCAGAAGAAATAACAGAAGAATTATTTTATGATTCGTTCCTTACATCTTCGTTGATTTTTTCTTCTGTTTTATGGGTTGAAGCTCCCCGAGGTACACTCGTAGAAGACTTGGATAAGCACTCGGAATCTTCCCACGCCCATACCCGATCCTTTTGATCTTCATAAGAGGCATATCACCAAACGAATCAGCAAGTGTTTTCATCACCGCTGCACCGGTCGGCGTCACCGTCTCCTGATTCCTGTCAACCGCATACACAGGGATGCCTTTCAGCAGCTCCATGGTCGCTGGGGCAGGCAATGGGAGCAGCCCATGCTCACAGGACACAAACCCATGACCCAAAGGAAGCGGGGAACAATAGATCCTCTCCACCTGAAGTTTGCGAATACCAATCACAGATCCGACGATATCGATAATAGAATCCACTGCACCGACCTCATGGAAATGCACTTCTTCGACATCCACGTTATGGATCTTTGCCTCTGCTTCGCCTAGGTTTTGGAAGATTTCTTGACTGAGGCGTTTGACGGTATCATCAAGTGCGCTGCGTTTGAGAAGATCAATAATATCAGAGAGACTGCGATGATGCTGCTCCTCTGTGACTGTGACCGTCACATCGGTGGCTGCGATATGGTTCGACTCCGCGTTCTTCACAAGTATGTCATACCCGGTGAGGGGAAGTTTCTGTAACTCTTTTTTCAGAACAGCGCTATCCACTCCAAGATCTATCAACGCACCGAGGATCATGTCCCCGGCAACCCCGGAGAAACAATCAAAATACAGTATCGTCATCAATAATCACCTGTTGATGAGGCTTGCGAAATACCCAGCACCAAAGCCATTGTCGATGTTGACGACCGCAACACCTTCTGCACAGCAGTTCAACATCGTCAACAACGGCGCTATCCCCTTGAAGCTTGCCCCGTATCCGACACTGGTCGGGACCGCGATCACTGGTTTTGAGGAAAGCCCCCCGACGATGCTCGCAAGGGCACCTTCCATCCCCGCAATAACGATAATTACTGATGCATGAAAGATTTTCTCCTTGATATCGAACAGGCGATGGACACCAGCCACTCCGACATCATAGACGGTTTCGACTTTGTTCCCCATGAGCCGTGCGGTGACGACCGCCTCCTCAGCGACAGGGATATCAGACGTGCCAGCAGTGAGTATCAGGATGGTGCCTTTCTTTTGCCGGGGTTTGTACCGCTGAATCACAATGGTTTTCGCTGATTCATTATATTGTGATAAGGGATACAGCTTCTTGACTGCGGTAAAGACGCTTTTATTTGCTTTCGTCAGCAGGATGTTCTGTTCCTTTGGCAGTTTTTTCAGGATCTGCACTATCTGAGGAATGGTTTTGCCCTGACAGAAGATCGTCTCAGGAAATCCTTTTCGAATCTCTCGATGGGTGTCCAGTTTAGCAAACGTGAGATCCTCATAGGGAAGCGAACGGAGTTTCTCCAGGACCGTTGAAAGATCAACCTTCCCAGCCTTGTAATCCTGTAACAATTTTCTCATAACTCCAGCACCTCGTTCAGACTTCCTGTCCGGTATCCTTCCAGGTCAAGGGTAATGTACGTAAAACCAAGTGTTTTAAAACGTTTGGTAATCTTGCAAGCATTGCGAAGAACAAGAGGTAACTCATCGCTTCCTACCTCAATTCGTGCGATATGATCATGGTAGCGGACACGGCATTGTGTGACTCCCAGGGAACACAGATAGGTTTCTGCGGATTCGACTTGTCTGAGACGCTCCTTGGTGATCTTGGTTCCATACGGGAAGCGGGAGGCAAGACAGGCGAAGGGGGGTTTTTCTGAGCTTTTCAGTTTCATGGATGCTGAAAGCTCTCTGATTTCCTGCTTTGTAAGACCAACCTCTTGCAGCGGGCTTCTGACACCAAGCTCTTGTTTTGCTTTTGCTCCCGGTCGATAGTCAGATACATCATCAGCATTCGAACCGTCCAGGACTGCATTGAGATTTCGTTTCTTTGCGATCTGCTGTATTTTATGGAATAGCTCCTTCTTGCAATGGTAACAACGGTCAGGTGGGTTCTGAGAAAACGTTGGGATATCAAGCTCATCAGACTGGATAATGATATGAGGGATTCCTACAGTTTTTGCGAACTTTTTTGCGTCCTGTAGCTCTTTTTTTGGATAGGTGGAGGAGGTTGCAGTGACCGCAAGAGCATTCTCACCCAGAGCATCATAAGCGACCTTTATCAAAAAAGTACTATCCATCCCACCAGAATACGCAATCGCGCAGCTCCCCAGGTCTCTTAGAATCCCTTGTAACTGTCTCAATTTTGCTTGTAGTGATGCTTTCACGGGAGAAACAAGAAACAAGTCCGCTATATAATGATTATCTGAGAGGGACTATGAGAACAATTGATTCAGTTTCTGTTGCTTTCTCTTCTTCCATGACCCTTTATGATAAACATAGCTGACGACCAGCGGGAATGTGACGGTCGCTTCCCCATACACCATCTGCTCGTACCCCGTGTCGACCTTCCCCCAAGAGTTGGCCTCCTTCAAGGTCGAACCAGACAGGGCACCATCACGTTCATCTGCAACCGTAAGCTGGATAGCGTACTTATGCATCGGGGCATCAACCCCAAGGATATCAGCGGCGACTACGGTATCCTGCACAAAGTTCTTTGGTACCCCGCCACCGATCATAAACAACCCTGTTTGTTTTGATTTCACCTTCAGCTCGGTAAGCTCCCTGAAGTCCTTGACCGAATCAATCGTCAGATAGTTGTTCTGTCGTTCATGCTGATGGAACACCAACCCGAATCCTGCACTTGAGTCTGAGAACGCTGGGCAAAATATCGGGATCTCATGGGTGTATGCCTCATGGACAAACGAGTCAGGGTTCTTCCCATGTTTCTCAAGGTACCGCCCCATTTCGTAGATGAACTCCCGGGAGGAGTACGGCCGTGGGGGAAGCCCATCAGCGATCTTCTTTGTTGTCATATCACAGACGCGCAGGTCGTCCTCGTCAATGAAGGTATCATAGATCCTGTCGATGTGCATCTTCTGAAGCTTTGAATCATCGACACGGATCTCCCCGCGATAATGCTTAAAACCAAGTCCTTCGAAGAAGTCCTGATCGACGACGATGGCACCAGTTGACACAATCGCATCGACCATGTTATGACGAACCATATCGACGATGACGTTCTTGAGTCCTGCACTCACCAGTGAACCGGCAAGACAGAGGATAACCGAGCACTCAGGATCCGCAAGCATTGTATCATAGATCTTACAGGCGTTAGCAAGGTTACGCGACTGAAACGCCATATGATCAAAGGCCTCTATCAACGGGATTGCATTAAACGTCTTTATATCGATATGCTGGATAGGTTCTGAGAGTAACTTTTTCTTTTCGTCCTTGACTTCATATTTCATTCTGATGACCAGGGAGTGGTAATCCATCTGAGTTTTTCTTTTTTTCTACGCGGTAGATAAAAACATACTGGATTTCGCTAGTGGAAACCAAGGCTTATTAATCGGAGAAACAATGTAGAAGCCGGTGGTTTGTGATGACCATAGAGTGGTCCCTTGTCGTGTTTATTTTCGTCATCATCATGATTTTCCCGCTTATACTTCTTTTTTCTCTCCGACAATTTCGAATGATAAAACAAGTGATGGAACAGCAGGCTCTAAAAAGAAGCGGCACCGTTGCAGGGTCATTTCTTATACCGGTCCTGAAGCTTTCCTATCGTTCCCTGCCTGTTGTGGTCACCTCCGTGCCTGGGAGTAAATACCGTCAAGCAAAAACAGAGATAGGCATCACCCTGCAAAAACCAGCGAGGGCGAACCTGACAATAGCAAAAGAATCACTGGCGACACGATTGGGGACTGCACTGGGTGCAACCGATGTAGCGCTAGGGAGCGAAGAATTTGACAGAGAGTTTGTGATAAAGACACAGGATGATGTCTTTGCCCGGTCGATGCTTCATTTCATGCTACAGCAAAAACTCTTGGAAATGAAACAGGAGAAACCAAAAATCATCCTTGAAGGGACACGGCTCTCCGTGCAAGTACCAAGGGTCGTGAAAACTGAGGAGAGATACGATTGCTTATTCGACCTGGCGTTCGCCTTCGTGGACCGTTTAATTGATCTGTAAGGTCTTAGACTTTTTTTGTTTCATCCTTCTTTTCCAGGAAGCGTAACGAAACCGAGTTCATACAATACCGCTGGCCGGTGGGCGCTGGTCCGTCATCGAACACATGACCAAGATGCCCCCCGCAACGGGCGCAGACCACCTCAGTGCGAACCATCCAAAGGTTTCTATCAGGTTTCAACAGCACCGCATCAGGTGACACAGGACGGGAGAAGCTTGGCCATCCACTGCCTGAGTCATATTTTGTGTCTGAGGAAAAAAGCATATTCCCACATCCAGCACACACATAGGTTCCCTGCGCTTTCTGATGCACGTATTTACCTGAAAAGGGTGGTTCGGTCCCTTTCTTGCGAAGCACCAGAAACTCCTCAGCAGTAAGTATCTTCCTCCATTCATCCTCTGTTTTTTTTATTCGTTTTTCCTCCATAAAAAAAATAGATTATGTTTTCCTATTTAAACAATCGTTTCAGAAAGAAGAATGTTTTTTTCCTTCGCAACATTTAAACCGTCCCCTCCTGTATCCGGTCATTGTATGCATGAGTGGGCACTTGCTGAATCGATAGTCCTTGCCGCCGTCGAGGCAGCGCAGAAAGAAAAACTCAAGACCATCACAGAAATCATCGTTCAAATCGGGGAGCTGCAGCAGATAGAAAAAGAAATCTTGCTTTTTGCTCTCAACGAACTTGCCAAAGCACAGAAACCAAAAATCAAAACCAACGCCTTTCAGCTCCGCACAGAGAAAAGCACGCTCACCTGCAAGACCTGTGGAAAAAGCTGGAAGTTCAGCGACATGAAAAAGAACCTCAATGAAACAGAATCAGAGTCGATTCATTTCATCCCTGAGGTCGTCTTTGTGCATACTCGATGCCCGTACTGTGCCAGCCCGGATTTTGAAATCACCAAAGGCCGAGGTGTCGTGCTCTCCTCAATCAAAGGAGTACGATGACTATGGAGCCACGAACCAGCGTCATCGAAAAACGATTGAAACACATCAAAAGAATCATCGCGGTGGCAAGCGGGAAAGGCGGCGTCGGAAAAAGCCTTATCGCTTCAAACCTGGCTTTATCTCTCGCAGACAAAGGTTTTCGGGTCGGGCTGCTGGACCTTGACCTGTATGGGCCATCCTCACATATCATCCTGGGAGTAACAAACCAGTCCCCCACAGAAGAAAAAGGGATCATACCTCCAAAAATCCAGGGGATCTCGTTTATGTCTATTGTGTATTTCACAGAGGAGAAACCATCCCCGTTCCGAGGAGTGGACATCTCAAATATCATCCTTGAGCTACTTGCAATAACACAATGGGGGTCCTTGGATTTTTTGATCATCGACATGCCACCCGGGATTGGTGATGAAACCCTTGATGTGATCCGATACATGAAAACCAGTGAGTTCCTGGTGGTGACCACTCCTTCGAAAGTGGCGATGGGAGCGGTTGGGAAACTGTTGAAAATCCTCATCGAACTCCAAAAACCTCTCCTGGGCGTCATTGAAAACATGACGATGACAGACTCCCGGTTTATCGAGCAGGACGTCAAGAAATTACAGGTTCGATATCTTGGGAAAATCCCTTTTGATGAACACCTTGAGGAAGCAATCGGAGACCCAAGCCGCCTGAGGAAGACTAAGACGATGGAACATCTCAGAGCCATCATCAAGAAAATCGATCTGTAAGGATATCACTGCTGCGAGAGGGTTCTTCCTAAGAGAAGATAGCGCCGTGCTTCTCCGACGGTGAACAATGACCCGGACACACAGATGAGGTCGTGTTGTCCTGCGAGATGCTTTGCTTGGTCGACTGCTTCAGCTATAGAGGGAGACACAATGACGGTTTTCTGTGCATCTAACTCTAGAATACCATGTTTTAGTATTTCTGGGTCAACAGCCCGGGGGACTTTTGATTTTGTAACGATAATCACTTCTGCAAGAGGAGTAATTGCTGCAAGCATGGAGCTGATATCCTTATCCTTTAACACCCCAAGGATGAGGATGAGTCGATGCGCGGAGAAATCCTGCTGCAGTGCCTTGGCAAGCATGGTCATCCCTGCTGGGTTATGAGCCCCATCAAGCAGAATGAGTGGCTCCTCTGAGACAAGCTCCAGACGCCCTGGATGCGTCGTAGCAGCAATACCCTCGATGATATCAGTATCCGTAAGGTAGATCCCGTTCATCTGCAACCGTTCCACGACTGCGATGGCCACTGCGATGTTCTCACCCTGATGCTGACCTAACAATGAGGTTTTCACAGTGTAATCCTGAAAGGAACCCTGGATTAAAAACTCCTGGTGTTTTCGCTGGAAAGAGACTCGTTTCCATTGAGTCGGGTCAATAGAAAGGACCGGTGCGTCTCTCTCCTGTGCGATTCTATCAATGATTTCGAGGGCCTCTTTTGTTGCTGCGGTGATTACTGGTACGTTCTGCTTGATGATGCCCGCCTTCTCAGTGGCGATGGTTTCGATATCCTTGCCCAGGATATCAGTGTGTTCCAGGGAGATGTTGGTGATCACTGACACCAGCGGGTGAACCACGTTTGTCGCATCAAGCCTGCCGCCAAGTCCCACCTCCACAACAGCGTAATCAACGGTACGCTCCTTGAAATACAGGAATGCAAGCACCGTGACGATTTCAAAATACGTAGGGGTGTTGTTCTGCTGCATCATGGTCTCAACAGAGGGTTTGATCTGGGAGACAAGCCTGGCAAAGTCATCATCGGAAATCTCCTTGTTGTTGATGCTGATACGCTCTGAAAAACGTTCGATATGAGGAGAAAGATACACTCCAACCAGGTATCCTGCGTTCCCAAGAATAGAGCTGATATATTTACACACAGAGCCTTTCCCATTGGTCCCTGCGACATGAATGACTTTGAGAGAGTCCTGTGGGTTTCCATGCTGTCGAAGAAGAAGCCGAACCCGTTCAAGACCAAAGACCCATCCATACTTATCAAAACTGGACAACCAGGTAAAAGCCTCTTGAGGGGAGAGGAGGTTAGTATCCTTCAGAGTAGAGCACATCAGGAAGAACCTTATGTTTCTTTTTCCAGGAGTCACCAGGAAGGATTTTGACCTTTCGGTCTTCGATAAGCAACCTTTTCTGCGCAAACAGCTGCACCGTACGCGGCAGTATCTGATGTTCCACAGCAAGAATCCGAGCAGCGAGTGCATCGCGGTCATCCTCCGGAAGTATCTGTACTGCAGCCTGCAGGATGATCGGACCATGGTCCATCTCCGTGTCCATGAAATGCGTGGTGCACCCGGAGATCTTCACCCCGTACTCCAGGGCATCACGCTGCCCATTTGTTCCCTTGAACGATGGCAGAAGCGCAGGATGAATGTTAATGAGTTTCCCATACCATTTTTTGACAAACGATGGTGATAACAACCGCATATATCCCGCCCCCACCACAAGCTCCACTTGATGAGAACGAAGAATCGTATCAACCTCATCCTCATGGGATGATCGGTCGTTTGCCTTGGGATTGACAAAAAAACCAGGGATATGATGCTTTTTTGCTCTGCTGAGTGCAAACGCATCCTTTTTATCACTGATCACCACCACGACCTTTGCATCGATAAGGTTCTTTTCGGAAGCATCAATGATACTTTGCAGGTCTGTCCCAGAGCCGGACGCAAGCACACCAACAAAAAGCTTCTTTGAGGACATCTTCATAGGTCCTGGATATCCTTTATTATTTAAAAACTTCTGTGATGACATCAAAAGGTGCGTTTGTTTTAAACCCAGTGGGTGTGTAATGAGTCCGGGTGACAAGAAAACCCTTACCTTTGAGATGGTCAAAGACATGGTGTAAGGTTGGTGGTGATACCTTCAATACCGATGAGAGCTCATCGGTCGTATAGAAGAACGGTGGTGCATCAGCTTCCTCATCTAGCATCTGCAAGAGCCTCCAGAGCAGGGGTCTTGTGTGTAACTCTTTGGTTGACGCAAGGGACAGTATCTCCTGTATCACTGATTTGTTCTCAACAGCACCAAGCCATAACGGACCAACCACTGCGTTCTGTCCTTTGGACAACGGAACATCTGCTGCTGGGATCTGACAGAACTGCTCCATGGCTGCATTAGCCTTGTTCTTCCCATTATTGACCTGTACATATAAACGGATATAATGATCAGTCGTGTAACACATAAGCGGCTCGATGCCACGATCGTACTTCGCAGCCTCCCGACAGAGACATCCAAGAAGGATGCGCAGACCAACCTCATGCATGCAGGGACCATGCAGCGGCCAGGCACCATACCGCCGATAACAGACCGAGGGAAACACGCCGCAGAGCGCTGCAGTGTCAGTCGCTGTGCATGCGATGATCCCATGGTTATAGATGCTACGCACCGCAGCATCGAAAAAATAGACAGGAGAACCGAACGGGTCGATGTCAATAGAATGAAAACGACGCTCCGATAAGAGACACTGCAAATCACGCTGGAAGACAGAAATGTTCGACAGTGAGTTTTTTTGGATGTTCTGCTGGATTAAGGCATATGACTCATCGTTCCAATCATTGATACTGACCTCGAAATCACCAGAAAGCTCCTTGGCAAGTCTGATGCCTCTGACCCCTGACGCTGCCAAGCCATCCAGGATGTGCACATGCTTTTTCTCCCGGTTCAGGAACCATTGATTGACAAGGATGGAGACGTCCCGGTTCAACTCCATAGCCGGGTTATAGAACGGGGTATGACTTCGGATGCTTGGTCCTTTCGAAGAATCCTTTTTTTTATAAACAAAAAACTCGGTGGTTCCTTCCTTTACGACATCAGCTGGTGTAGCAGTCATGGTTAAAACAAGGGCGGGAGCTTCTCAGCCATGATTTTTTCAATCTTATAGGGGAGCAGGTTGCGGTTCACCGCGGTGACCTCAAGGATACGGATATCATCCCGCCGACGAATATCTTGCAATAACGGTGTTCGTGATTTCTTATGCAGTGTCACCATAATCGGCTTATCAGAGTCAAGCGCCTCGATGACGATTTCACAGAATTTCTCAGAAAGCATCTCCATCTTTCCGATTTCATCGATGACGATGATGTCGATTTCTTCGTCGTTTATCGCTTTTTCTATCGCACGGACTCCGACTCGTTCCAAAGCACCAAGATCAACACCGTATTTTCCCACCTTGTCTTTTGAGTCCAGGTCAAGCCGTGCGAAAATCTCTTTTTCCTTGGTCTGCCAGTCCTCGACATAAAAACCCACTCGTTTTTTCTTTTCAATGAGTGGGGTGGTAATCATCCCCTCAAGTTTGTAACCGCTTTTCTGAATTTTCTCGATAATTTTAATAAGAGTCTGCGTCTTTCCGACGCTTGGCATCCCTGTAATGCCGATCTTTGGTATATCGTCCATAATAGCAATATGTAATGCAATTTTTGTTTAGAAATGTTTGGATTGAAATCAAGGTAAAAAAAATTCCTACGGAACAATATATTTTTCTCTGAAGAAAAACTGACTATCTACCTCAAAATATTTATAATATATAAATCATAATTATACTGGTATAAAGACAAGAGACTATGAAAACAAAAACAATCCTGCTGACTTTCCTTCTGCTCCTAAGTGCATATCACATTACTCCACTTAGTCAAGGATCTTCTCTGAGTAGATCCCCGGTAGCAACACCTGGTGAGGTCATCGAAGTCTCGTGTTCGGATCCCTATCCGACGCTTGGTCAGCCCACCAATTTAATAATCATGGTGCAGGGGAACGCCGGGAGTAAATTTAACCAAACACTCATCATCACCGATGAATTTGCTGGGTTTGTGTCTGTCGCTGGTGAAATGAACTGGGTCACGGGAACTGTCATGATTGGTGAGTTGAACATTTCGATTGGGAAATTATCAAGATACATAAAGAAAATCCCCTGGTATCCCTCTGTTGTCGGGAACCATACAGTCTCTGTGACGACTTCAATATCCACAAGCATCCCCCTTAACATCAGCGTCGGTTTTGATGTTGAAGGAATCATCGTTCCATCCTTAGGAGCTCCGGCTCTTATCAACAAGGACACCAAAAGTCATCTCGTTGTCACTCTCTCAGAGGAAAGAAACAACTCTGAAGAACCGACTCAGGTCCTTCAGCTGGGATTACATGATATTACCAATCCGTCGTCCTATCTGTTTGAAGATCAATCCATGACCTGGCGCACCTGGGTGAACGCAGGACCAGATGTCATCGAAGATGAACTGATGGTTTCATATGATATCGAAAGCATCCCTGAAGGGTTCTACAATCTCTCAGTAACCACAGCCAAAGACACGTACAGGTGGCCTCATGCGGTTCGAATACGAAATTCAGAGCCAACTGATTATTCAATCGTCCAACTCTCAGACATTCATATCGGAAAATACTCCAACCCCATCAATAAGAAAAAGGAGCTCATCCGCTTGTTTGCCTACATCGATGAGCACATCCAACCTGATTTCGTGATACTCTCAGGTGATTCCGTGGATTGGTATAACCAGAGATATCGTCGGAACTCCTATCTGGAACTTCAAGAAGCGCTGCTCTCCAGCAGAACACCGGTCTTCACGGTACCAGGGAATCATGAACGGTACAGCAACAGTCTTCTGTTTTTGTATTTCCCCTTTACGAATCTGACCCCCTATCATCGTTTTCTGAATCCTTTGAATGATTACTCCATTTCAATGGGTGCAGTAAACTTCGTGTTCCTTGACTCAGGATATGAATACAGCAGATGGGAGATTCAACCGAAAATCTGGACTCTAACCCCGGAAGGAAGCGGTCTTACAAACACACAGATGTATCTGCTGGATACTCACTGGGGAGACCCGGAGAAGAACCAGATCGTCATCCTGCATCATCCCGCGGTGAACGATGCGAATGACACCGGGCTTGGTGCCGTGCCAAACGACCTTCCCAGTGGCAATAACGAATGCATCGCACAAAACCGAGGAGCGTTCATCTCCTATTGCATGTCCAACAACGTCTCCCTTATCATCGGTGGCCATACCCATAAAAACAAAATACTCACCGCTCTGGGGAAAACCCCTGACAACCCTATTGCATGGCCGTTATTTATTCAAACACCATCGGCGACGCTGAGCAGACAAAATAACGGGGGACGCGTCCTCAGGATCAAGGATAATGGTATCCTTAGCTATGACTATCTGCCGTTCCAGTAGCAGGACGTGCTTTTTTTACATGAAGATAGAGCGGGCCAACGAGAATATAGCAGGAGAGTGCCGCAAGGAGTAGCAGGGGAGCTATGTTATAGTACATGCTGTCAAGAACGATGGTGACGATGATAAAGACAGCAGCGATGAGATCCATTTTCAGACCGGGTTTTGGGAATCGAACCGAAGAGATCATCGCAACCGAGAGACCAAGGATAACAGGAAGGATCACCCAGATATCTGGTTTGAGGTAAGAGAGTATCACTATAAACACGGCACTGGCAGAGGTTGGGAGACCACTGAAGAACTGTTTCTCCTTTAAGAAAGGAAATGAGGTGAGACGGATGATACTGCAGATCAATGAAAACACAAGCAGGGAGCTGAAAAGAAGATGGACCGGCAACTGCAAAACCACTGTGTCATAGTACACTTTATACAGAAGCGCGAGAGGTGCAATCGATAACGAGATCATATCCGCGATGGTTTCAAGGTATTCACCCAACCGTCCTGTACCGATACGTCGAGCGATGATACCGTCAAGACCATCGGCAAGCAAGCCAAGAAGGATCAATGAGGCAGCAAGCTGGAACTGGTTTGAATACACCAACAGCAACGCCAGGAACCCAAGTATTGCATTCAGAAGAGTTACCAGGTCAGCAACAGATAGTAGTCTAATCATGGGGTTCTGCAACGGTATCTTCTCCTGCTTTGATTTTCTGATGAACCTGAATGGCGACAGCTTTAATTCTAGTTGCCGGTAGAAACAGATCAACCCGGGATCCTAACCGGATCAACCCGATTTTCTCACCTTTTTTCACCGTATCTCCCTCATAGACATAGGGGACGATACGACGGGCGATAGTCCCTGCAATCTGAACGACCTTCATCAATCCAAGACTGGTGTGTATGAGGAGGACAACCCGTTCATTTGCCTCAGATTCTTTGGTAAACGCAGGAAGATGACCTCCGGCATGATGCGTTATCTTCACGATGGTGCCATCAAAGGGCATACGGTTCACATGCACATTATGGATGTTCATAAATGTAGAAACCTTAATGGAATCCCCGATATCAGAGTCAGGGAGTGTTGCTATCTCTCGAATCTTCCCATCAGCAACCGCGACAATACCAGAAGCTATGGTCCGCTCCGGGTCACGGAAAAACACTATCAGCAGACAAGAAACCAAAAAACAAAAAAAACAAAGAAACAACAAAAATAAACTGAGGATGAAAAAAACCAGAACAAGGAGTACACAGAACAACGCAAACGATACAAGGATCCAGGGCAGTCCTCCTTTCGCGATACGAATCATGATTTCTTCCCCAACATCCTTGCAAGAACCCGCTCAACAGGTCCTTTTCGTTTCGGCAGATCGATGATTCCGATGATCTCATCATACAGCTCTGGGGTGATTTTGAAAGTGATGAACAACAAAAGGATGAGGGCAAGTAACGACCCTGCCTTCCCGATTACGTTATGCGCAAGCTCAAAGGAGACCATACCGCTTCCCACCATGTAGACGACACTTGCGTTCCGAACCAGATTTAAGAAATAAATCGGAACCACCGTTGCCAACAAACCCAGGGCCTTTCTTTTCAACCCAACTCGAGGAAGTGCCCCGATCATCCCAACAAAAAGCACGATCGACTGAATCGCAGTACAGGCAAAGATGATCATGATCGGAGTGTTGTTGAAAACGATAAGTGCTTTTTCTCTTGTGGTACTCACTCCAAAGAGAAAGAGGAGATCTGCGGTCTGTGCGGCCACATTCTCAATGAGCCATTCTTGTAAACCAGGGATGATTCCGTTTTCAATCGTAAAATAGATAACCCCAGCAAGAAACGTGCCACCCGCAATCCAATTCAAAGAAGAAACAGAGTGGTTCCTCTGTATCGACAGCCATTCATGATACGCCATATAGAAAAGAACAAAGACCCCTATGATGCAGACTCCCGCATTAAAAACATCACCACCCTCAGAGAAATACAAAAGGTTCGGCATGGTCGCCCAGAAGAATGCAAACAAAACCCATCCAATGATTTTCAACCAGCTGGCAGTATTTTTCCCCTTGCAAAAAAAACCAAAACCAAGAAACAGCAACCCTACAAACAACGGGACAAAGGAGATCTGTCGTGCAACTGATGAGTCCGGGTAAGGGAAGAGAAAAAACCCTGTGAGTAGCATCACGGTCGGTATCAAGAAAAATGAAACGACCACCAATGCATTGTTCTTTTCAGATGACGTCTCCATGCAGATTCATTTCCGGTATTTGATGCAGGGTTTATGAGGGTTATGCGGGAGTGAAGAAATTCATAATCACGCCATCCCACATGACGAGAATCAACCCGACAAGGCTTGCAAGGGTGAGAGGGATCCAGTAGGTATAGACGATCTGATCGATCTTGAGTCGTGCGATGGCGACACGAATCAACGTCACGGAGACAAGTACGACTAAGAGTACCTTAAGCAGATAGAATACGACATCGATGACGATTGCTTCATAGGACCCTAGCGTAAAGAAGGATGACAGGTTGTAAGGGAAGAACAAGGCAACAACAAGAGACGCCATCACGATGGTTTTCACCCCATCGATAAGATAGTACATCGCCAGGTTTCTGCCTGAGTATTCCACAAGAAGCCCACCTGCCAGCTCTGTTTCTGCCTCAGGGGAGTCAAAGGGGATCTTTGAAAGCTCCGCTGGTGTCACCAGCAAGAGAACGAACAGCAAAATACCAAATCCGATGAAACCCAATGGTCCGGTGACCTGGTTCCACACCGGCATCGACGCTATCGTTGAAAATGAAAACACCGGGCTGACCCCTTTCTGGAGAAGATTCCAGGCGATCGTGATAATGAGGATGGCTAAAGGAAACTCATAGGCGATCATCGTGGCCATCTCTCGCTGGGCACCTACAATCGCGTACGGAGAGCCTGAGGAAAACCCACCAATGACCAACGCAAGAGAAGGGATGATCAGCAGATACAATACGACGATGAGGTCTCCCCCAGAAGAAAACAAAGGAGAAAATCCACCCAGAGGAAGATACAAAAGAATCGAGATGGTCGCAATCAATCCGATGACAGGGATCAAATTGAACAACCAAGTAATTGCATGATCCGGAACGATGTTTTCTTTTTCAAATAATTTCACGACATCCCTGAAGGGTTGTCTGATGGGAGGACCAATCCGACCTTGCATGTGAGCAGAGATCTTCCGATCAATCCCTTTATAGAGAAGCCCAAACAAGATTCCAAATGCTGCGATCCCCAGGGTACCAAGAATGACTCGTATGGAAAGCTCTGAGAGTGCTATGAAATCCATTTAAATCACCCCGATGATGACGAAAAGCACGGCAAGGACAATCACAAACCACAACAGATAATCACTGACGTTGCCTGAATGCATCTTCCGCAATCTGCTATACAACGACTTCATGCTCGTAGTAAAACCCCAGTAGAGGTTGCTTGCTTTGACATGCATTTCCTCAGGTGTTGCTTCCTTGTTTCCGGAGAGGAATGCTTTTGTTTGCTCAGTGCCTTTCTTATAGACGTTCCTTCCGAATCCTCGAAGACCATAGATGAGCAGGAAGGCGATACCGAGGATTAGTAACCAGATAAGTGGATTCCAAAACCCACTACCGCTTTCAAGGGTAAACATGACTAGATCCCCCCTATGACAGTCGAGATATACTGCGCGTGGTTCAACAGGGCGTCAGCCGCTGGTTTTACCAGGGAATCAAGGATAATGTTCGGGAACAACCCGATGAAGATCGCAAGTGCAGCAAACACACCCATGGCAAGCAACATGCTTCGGGGTGCCTCTTTGACATCCTTGAGGTGCGGCAGCTCAGGTCCCAGGAACGCAGCATATAAGACTTTAATGAAAATCGCCAGCATCAGAATGCTACACAAGATGGCGACGATAGATAAGATAGGGTTGAGCTGATACACGGATTCATAGATAAGGAATTTTGAGGTAAAACCGTTCAGAGGCGGCATGCCTGCGACCGCAAGTAACCCGATCATGAAAAAGATAGTCGTGAACTTCATCGTCCGGGCTAGACCACCGATGTCATCAAGTGAGCGTTTTTTTGTCACATAATAAATAGCGCCAGCGACAAGGAATAACAATCCGATGTCTAATGCATCGTTGAACACATGCAGGAGTCCACCATGTAAGGCGACCGTCGCATAGGGTGTCCCCAGGGCAGCGATTGTTGTTCCGACTGCAAGAAACATATAACCGACCTCGGCGACAGCGGTGTACCCGATCAATCGCATGAAATCAGACTGTATCAATGCCATTATCACCCCAATAAGAATCGAGATGACCGCAAGGGCAATCAAGATCCACCCGAGGACAACATGCAAGGGCAGATCAAACCGTACTGGGGTCGTAAGCACATTCCCATAGAGCGTGAAAATCACACGAAGGACACCGTAGAAACTGGCTAGCGTTGCACTCATGACAATCAACGTAACAGAGGGAGGTGCTCTCCCGTAGGCATCAGGCAGCCACATGTGCATCGGTGCTAGCCCTGCTTTCATGCCAAGTACAACTATCAATACAATCAAAGCGATTTTATCCAGGAAGCTAAACTGCAAGGCTTGTGCGATTGCGGCGATATTCAACGCATTGTACTGGGCATAAAAGATACCGATAGCGAAAAGAACGAAGAGTGCGCCAACAGAGCTGATGACGATATACTTAAACGCGGCTTCTAAGGCTTCACCTTCATAGACCCAAAATGCGATCAACGCACAGGAGACGATGCAGGAGATTTCGAGAAACACGAAGAAATTGAAGATATCCCCGGTCAGTTCCATGCCAAGGGCACTGGTGACCAGCAATAGGAACAGAGTGTAATATTTGTCTAATCCATCCTGTTCATTCATAAAAGACCATGAGTAGATGACCGCTATGAAGGCAAGCAGAAAAGTGATAATCGCCATGAAGATGCTGATGCCGTCGACCTCAAAGAGGATTCGGACGAGAGGCAGCGACAGATCCGTCGCACCGAAAACATAAATCCGTGGGCCATTTGCTAGGACATCTGTGGCAAGCAAGCCGATAAAACATCCTGTGATCCCCAGCATCACCACAGCAAAAACATTCCGGAGTTTCGCATGGACTCGGCTCACCAAGGGCATGAGGAACGCACCAAGCAGTGGAATAGCGATGATCAACGCAGGGGAATGAAGAAGAAGACTGTCAAGCAGCGTCATTCTTTTAACCTCCTGATTTTCTGAACATCAAGTGTTCCATATTTCCTGTAAATGTGCATGACTAATGAAAGCATCAACGCAAGGACTGCGACCCCGATGACGATACTGGTCAGTGTCAAAGCCTGAGGAACAGGAAGAACCATTTGATCCGGGTAGGTTGTTCCCGGTGGCAGACTCGTATAGATGGGAGCGATGCCTCCTTCACGATATCCTAAGGTGATCAGGAAGAGGTTCACCCCGCTTTCAATGATGGTGATTCCGATGACGATTTTGATGAGGTTTCGTCTGAACATCGCTGCATACAGACCAATGAACATCATGCAGACGACTGCGATAAAAGGGATGTATTCGATCATTGGCCCCACTCCTTGGTACTGCTTGCGTAAGCCATGACAAGGACGATGACAAACAACCCTGCGATGACCTTGACACCCACAGCAAAGTTCATGAGGGGAAGAACCCCACCGGTGTTAAAGTCAGCAAGCGTTGAACCGGTCTCTGGTGTCGTCCCAAAGAGAAGGTTGGACCCTGCAAGGAAATTGCCGAAAAACACTGTGCTGAAAACGATACCTAACAGGGCGACGGTGATAAAACCAATCGCACCCATGCTTTCAAACGCAGCAAGTCTTTTTTCCTTAATATGTTTCATCACCCAATGTGATCCATAGGCGACAAGAAGTAAAGCACATCCTGACGCCACCACAGCACCACCCTGGAAACCTCCACCTGGGGTGAGATGCCCATGGGCGATGACGTATAAACCGAAGATAACCGTGAAGGGGAAGAGGATGTTTGCGATGGTTTTTACTATCTTCGTCATCTCGGTCATTCTTTCACCCTCCTGAAGATCATGATGACCCCTGCAACAGCGGAGAATAAGATTGTCGCCTCACCAAGGGTATCAAAACCTCGATAATCAAAAACTATAGAGGTCACTGCGTTGTTCGTACCTGTTTCGTTTTGGGTGTTTTCGATGATGTGAGTATCCATCTGCACCGGTTCTGGTTGACCAAAGGGATGCAGGAAAAAGATACTAAAGAAGAAGAACACCGCAACGATGGTAAACGCAAGAGCCGCAGCAATGGTTCGTTGTTCCATGTTATTCATCCTCCGTTCGTTTGGTTCCTCGTATGGCGATGATGACAATCGCAGACGAGAGGCATGCTCCTACTCCAGCCTGTGCGATAGCGACATCAGGCGCCTGAAGAAGATAGAATTCCAAGGAAAGTAACAGGCTCATAGCTGCTAATGCTATCGCAGCAGCTAACAGGTCTCGTAACAGCACTGTGATGATGGATGCGACCACGGTCAGAATCAACACAAGGGTGTTTGCTATGAGAAATTCAACTGCCATTCTAGTCGCCTCCTTTTTCTTTCTCTGCGAGATTGTTCATCAATTCTGAATCAAGCTCATCGATGACCGCCCTGGCAGGTTTGACACCGCTGCGATGGGCAGCTCTTGCAATCGCATGTGCTCCCACGGGATTTGTTAGGAGTATGGCGATTAAGGCGAGGATTGAATGAATAGCAAGGACCGACCCGTTGGTATCCTGCTCCCACCACATTTTCAGACCAATGAGCACAACCGATCCAATGAGAAAGATAGAGCCAAAGGTCGTACATTTTGTTCCCGCGTGAAGTCTGGTATAGACATCAGGGAACCGAAGAAGCCCAACCCCAGCAAGGACGTTAAAGAAGATACCGACGCCGATGAACACATAGATGATGATGTCAAAAATCATTTAGAACTCCCCTCCTTCAAGATATTTAGCGATGAATAATGTCGAGACAAATGAGAGCAGAGCGTAGACGATCGCCACATCGATATAAATGACTTCTCTGAAGGCAGCTCCAAACGCGACCATACCGACGATCACAATGGTGTTAATCGTATCAACACCAACCGCCCGGTCAGGTGCAGTCGGTCCTCGGAACACCCGGATGAGGGCAAGAATCACACAGAGAGAAAGAGCGATTACGACGGTGAGATAGGTGGTATTCAGATCGATCATTCTGCAATCCTCCGTACCCATTTTGGGAAATTCCCACAGATATACTTACAGTCTACCGGTTTTTTTTCCAAGGCTTTAGTATCGACGTTTATCCAATGTATATATAGATCATTGGTATCCTGGTCGATATCAACACTTAAGGTCCCCGGGGTCAGTGTGATCGAGTTTGCTAGCAAGGTAATACCAAGATCAGTCTTCAGTTGTGGCGAGATCTTGACGATCCCTGGATTGATCTTCCCGGTGATTACCCTGTAGGCGACATCAAGATTTGCCTTGGCAAGGGCAATGAAGAAAGGCCCGATGAGATATCCAAGAAAGAGGAACCAGCGGACAGGGTTTAACATCCGGTAGCTGTCTTTGGTAAAGACGGCTCGAGCGATAAACCCAACTATTATGGAAAGAAAGATACCAAAAGCTAGTTCGATAAAGCTCCATAATCCTAATATCTCTGTTCCACTCCCCGTGGTTAAGAGAAGATAGACAATCAAACACATGATGGTCGTAACGATAAATGCTTTCATAGGACCCCCGTACTAATTATTTTCAATGCCCAGGGTAACCGAACTGTTGTTAAAAACTTTCGGTTTTGTTTATATGTGTAATAGAGGGAGTCTTTTCT
This sequence comes from uncultured Thermoplasmatales archaeon, assembly GCA_964467345.1. GTDB lineage: Archaea > Thermoplasmatota > E2 > DHVEG-1 > DHVEG-1 > SM1-50. The sequence continues at coordinate 33,614 of CAYXPY010000011.1, forward strand.
ACATCAAAACACTTAAACGGATTATGAGATAACGGATATGGGAAATCTCTATGAACGTTACACTCATAGGATATACTTCGACTCCTGAAAAACTACCGGCGATGGCTGCAATGCTGACGCATAGTAAAATAAAACCTGAGGACCTTGAAAAAACTCAAGAGAAGGAACAATCAGCAGTCCTTGAGCGGGTGTTAAAACTTGGTCATACAAGCATCATAGAGCATGCTTCTTTTACGTTTGCGATAAGCGATGTGAGTAGGTCACTGACTCATCAGCTTGTGCGACATCGAATCGCAAGTTATTCTCAGCAAAGTCAACGCTATGTCAACCTCAATGAACCAAACTACGTCATTCCACCAACAATTAGCAAGAACAAGAGGATGAAGAAAGCATATGAAGAGACCATGATGGTCATCTGGGATCATTATAATAAACTACTAGAGATGAAGATACCGGCAGAGGATGCTCGATATGCCCTTCCGAATGCGACGTGTACAAACATCATGGTGACGATGAATGCACGCTCCCTGCTGAATTTTTTTGAGTTACGCTGCTGTCTTCATGCGCAATGGGAAATTCGTCTGCTTGCAAACAAGATGCTACAGGAAGCCAAGAAGGTGGCTCCAACGATTTTCAAGAACGCGGGACCTTCCTGTAAGACAAGGGGGATTTGCCCGGAGAAGAAAAAAGATTGCCCACTTTATCCGTAGTGATATGATATGAACAGACCATGGGTTATTATCAATTGTGCGATGTCAGCGGACGGAAAAATAGCGTCACCGACTCGAAAGCAGATCCGGATTTCCTGTGAAGAGGATATCGAGCGGATGTATCGATTGCGGCATGACTGTGACGCGGTCCTGGTTGGGATAGGAACTATTCTGGAAGATGACCCAAAACTGACAGTAAAAGAGAAATATGTAAAAAATCCAAAACAACCATTACGTGTTATTCTTGATAGTAAGGCAAGGACGCCGAGTCATGCACTTGCGTTAAACGACACAGCAAAAACAGTGATCATCACTGCAAAAGGAAGAAAGAAACGATACGACCAGCCGCACGTCGAGGTTGTCGAATGTACGTCTGATACTGAAGGCTTGCTTGATGTCCATCACGTCCTGGAGATTTTATATCAGCGGGGAATACGGAAGCTTCTGGTGGAGGGTGGTGGTACTGTTATTTGGAGTTTTCTTAAACACAAGGTCGTTGATGATCTTTTCATCTTTATCGGTCCGTGTATTATCGGTGGAAAGGACACCCCGACGGTAGCTGATGGCAAGGGAATGAAGACTGGAGAGGTACTTGCCTTAAGAATCTCTGAGGTACAGCGTCTTGGTTCTGGGGTGCTGATTCATTATCAGCTTGTTTGAACCAAAAGAAGTGCGTTCAGGTTGTTTGTTGAAATTTGAACGAAATGGTTTTTTACTGATGTATTTTAGTCATTTGACCAAAAATCTCTGCATAACATTTAATATTCTTTGTAACCCTCCTGTCTGCATGGGGAAATTATGAAGTTATGGCGCCAACGGGGGTAAAACGATAAGAATTTTTAGCGGCTCTGAATTGGATCATGGGAAAAAGTTTGTCCCAATAAAGACAAATAGAAAATCTTTTAATTTTACATGTTTCCCATTCCTCCTCCTTCTCCTTATCAGGTGGGATATTGGCCTTAAATACCCAAACCTGAGTTATACTATGTTCAGACCGCTTTCGCTTCCTTAACAAATCACAATAACGTCTTACCCCTCGGTGCTATAATTACGAACGGGAAATTATATATGCAGGCAGTGTACTACGTTTTCCAGAGGAAAAGGAGTTATGAACATAAGTATACTCTTCGTTTTAGGTCTGTTATGTTCAAGCAGTGTTGCTGCGATCCCCATAATTGAGACGGAAGGAACGCAGAGATATTCCTTGTCTTTTTCCTTTTCCGAACCAAGTTTTGTAGAGGATGAAACAACCGTCCAGGTACTCATGGAGGGGGCGCCAGCCTGCGTCTATCAATCAGGTCAGCCGGTTCTGCCGATGGCGACAACAACCATCCAACTGCCATTCGGTTCTACAATAAAGGAGGTGACCCTTTCTTTTGATGCGGTGAAAACAAAAGAGGTGCACAAGAGAATACCTCTTGCCCCATCTCCTCGCGTCCAAAGCGGTTCCGGGGAAAGATCAAAAGCACCAATCGTCCAGAAAAACGCTTTTGATACAGGCTGCTATCCATCTGATTGGGTGGCGTATTTCACTGGGGGTGGATTAAACGAGCAAGGCACACATGTGACGTTTCTTACCATACGGGTTTTTCCTGTGCGGTACAACACAGAAGATGATACCCTCCTTTACCTTGATTCCTGTAATGTGAGTATTACCTCTGTGCAGCCAGCACAATGTCCGTTTCCCAGTGAAGTGACCAATGATCTTGTCATCATTTGCCCGGCTCAGTTCGTTCTTCCGCTGCGGCGACTCGCTGAGCATAAAAACAGCGTTGGCATTCGGACAGAAATCAAAACAACAGGGGAGATTTACCGGACGTATCCGGGATACGACCGGCCTGAGCAAATCAAATACTTCATAAAAGATACCATGGAGCGTTTTGGTACCACCTACGTGTTGCTTGTCGGTGGGTTGAAATCCCATTTCTTTGGAAAACCACGGGACAACATTAACACAGGCACACGGGATTGGTATCTTCCTGTGAGATATTCCAACCTCTGGGACGATGACGCCCTCTTTGACCCCGGGTTCATCAGCGATCTCTACTATGCAGACATCTACGATGGGCAGGGTGGGTTTTGCACCTGGAATTCCTTTGAAGATGGCATATACGGTGGATGGTCACATTCTTCCTCTTTAGGCGCTCCGGAAGACCCTATCGATCAGATTGATTTTTATCCAGATATCTATCTTGGCAGACTGCCCTGTAGGAATGTTGTTGAGGTCTGCACAGTGGTCAATAAGATCATCTCCTATGAGACAACATCAGCAGGTTCCTCCTGGTTCAAGCGAATGGTCGTGGTCGGAGGAGACCCGTATGATGACCAAGGCACGGATTATCTCGAAGGAGAACTGATTTGCGAAAAAGTCTTGTCGTATATGACAGGATTTGAACAACGCAAATTGTTCGCGTCATATAAAAATGCAGACCCGAAATTCACTCCGACAACCCAAAACATCGTTCGAGAGATAAACCAGGGGTGTGGTTTTTTATTCTTTGATGGTCATGGAGGCCCCTATTGGTGGAATACCTTCTGGCCAGGTGAATTCGAAACAATGATTGAGGATGGGGGCATCTCGGTACCACAATTCCATCAATTGAAGAATAAGGATGCGTTTCCGATTTGTATCGTCGGAGGCTGCCATAATAACCTCTTCAATGTCTCTGTTCTTTCGACAGTAACAGATCCATGGAATAAACGCTCCAGCTGGTCGTTGGGTGTACCGGTCCGTGAATGCTGGGGATGGAGTCTTGTCACAAAACCCAAGGGAGGGGCGATTGCAGCGATTGGGAATACGGGGTTAGGCTACGAGGCCGGTGGTGAAGTCGGCGATCTTGACGGAGATGGAATCAATGAGCCTGATTGTGTCGAATCGCTCTGCGGGTATCTGGAGGCGCAATTCTTCAAAGGATATCAACTCCATCACATCACCATGCTTGGGAAAACATGGTGCCATGCGATTATGCAGTATCTACGGATCTACCCGGGCATGGAACACTGGAGTGATGCTAAAACCCTTGAGCAGTGGGTGCTGCTTGGCGACCCGACCCTGAAAATCGGCGGGTATTCGTAACTAGTTCATTCCTCAGGCATGTAATTCATCTTATGCAGTTTTGAGGCATACACGTATCTGTATTTCTTAATGATATCAGGGAATTTATTAACCAGGTCTTTCATGATCTCATGGAATTGTTCTAGGCTTAAGACGTGGTATTCCAATTCTAGATCTGAGATTCCCACGGACTTGTCGATACGGACCAGATGCGGGTTGGTTTTCGCATAGTTAATGATTTTCCCCCGTTGCTTGTAATCCCGTAGGTCAATGTCTGCCTTGAAGAACTGATACCCAAGCCTTGTCAGATCTATATCAGAGCGGAACCCCTGTATGACGCCTTCTTTGATGAGTTTCTTTATCCGATAGTTCACCACGGCAACCGTCGTATTCAGTTTCTTAGCTAGCTCTTTGACCGGCATACGGGCGTTAGGTGCAATGAGTCTGAGTAGTTTGAAGTCAAGCTCGTCGATCTTCACCTGTGAGCCGCCACCGGTGATTTCGAATTTTGTCCTATCCGATTTATTCATATCATCAAGCAGGTAGGAATGACGATAGGAGTACAATTGGATATAGACTGAGAACTGCTGCTCCATGAAGTAATCCCTGAATCGCTTCAGAGTTTCATCCCAGAATGCGTAAAAATCGTTGATGTCTTTAACCCACATGATCAACGCAAGATCAAAACGTCCTTCCGCTGATATCGTCCACCAGGTGAGCTTCTGACTGGTGAAATACTCGATGATCTCCTTTTGTTTTTCCTGGGTCATGTATTGATAGACGAGATACACCCGAAAGCTGATGTATCCAAGTTTGAATGCATCAATGACTGTGTAAAAGGTTTTTATGATCCCGTTTTCGATAAGTTTGTTTACCCGATACGCGACCACCGTCTTTGAAAGACCAACTTTACTGCCTATTCTGGCAAAGGATTGACGGGAATCAAGATCGAGTTGATAGAGGATCTCCCGGTCTTTCGAATCAATTTTTACCATAGGTCTATGTTCGTAATGATAATATAGTATAAATATTTTTTATTTCGTTCAAAAAAACCTCTTTTTTTTATTACATAAAGAGAAAACTATCTGATATAGGACAAAAAACTGGGAAGAAACTCTCAAAAAACACAACGTCCCAAACAGCCACCGACGCAGAAAATCTATAAATAATGTATTTTCAATCACAGTTTACACATGTGCGGCATTATTGGCATTATTGGGGGACGACCAGTATCACATCTCATCTACCATAGTCTTTTTACCATTCAACACAGAGGACAATCCTCATCAGGTATGCTTACGTATGATGGAAACATTCATGTGACAAAAGATTCTGGTCTCGTACGGGATGTCTTTAACGAGGATAAAAAAATCAACAAACCAGGGAACATTGGCATCGGACATACCAGGTACTCCACCGCAGGCATGGACGACGAAGAATCATTAAAAAAGAACGCACAACCTGAATATCTCGTTAATCCCTTTCTCGCGGCGGTGCATAATGGGAACATTTACAACTGCGCAGAACTGACATCCATTACTGACAGAAAACCACGCACAGATTGTGATATCCAGTGGCTGCTTCTACCAATGGCGGACCAACTGTATAAAAAAGAGCTCAACCCAGAAATCATTTTCACCGCATGTGAAAACGTTATGCGCAAGGCAAAGGGAAGCTACTCGGTCCTCTATATCGCAGATTCAGGGGACAAACCCTACCTCTTCGCGATGACAGACCCCCGTAAGGTCCGACCGTTAGCACTGGGGAAAGCAAACGGAACGTATTGTCTTGCATCGGAGACACGGGTCTTTAAAAAAATCAATTTCGAGTATGTCAAAGACATCCCTGGAGGCTCTGTTATCGTTATCGACCCGAAGGGAACCATCTACGAAAAACAGATAATCAAGAAACAAGAGCTCCCTTGCATGTTTGAGTTTGTTTATTTTGCAAAACCTGATTCACGTATCAATGGCCGGTCCATCCATACGACTCGTGAGGAAATCGGTCGTTTACTTGCCCAGGAACAACCAGCAAAGGCAGACCTTGTGATCCCTGTGCCAGAGTCAGGGAGACGATACGCGATAGGCTATTCCCGGGAATCCTGCATCCCTCTTGATGAGGGAATCATGAAGGATAAGGATGAGCGATCATTCATCCAACAAACACAGGAACACCGGGAGAAGGTCGTTGAAGAAGGATTGTCATTCCTCCGAGCAGTCCTTGAGGATAAACGTGCTGTATTAGTGGACGACTCGATTGTGCGTGGCACCAACATCCGTAAGATCATCAGAGGGATGAAAAACGTTGGCGCAAAAGAGGTTCATGTACGAATCGGATGCCCTCCGCTCATCGCCCCCTGCTATCTAGGGATCGATATGCGGAGTAGAAAAGAATTCATCGCTCGAAACAATGATGGCACCATCAAGACACCAAAACAGATCGCAGAAGAAATCGGAGCGGACTCTTTAGGGTATATCAGCATCGATGGACTACGAAAAGCAATCGGTTTTGACGTCTGCAGAGGATGCATCGATTTTCCAGAGGGATATCCTCCTGAGATGCAGGATGATGTCAAAAAACTCTTTAAGCATGATAAAAAAGGGATGCGCGCATACGAATGCATATGAGTGCATAGGTATCGTATGATAGAAATCACCATAGGGTCCCTAGAGGAGAAAATCATCAAATTGTTACAGAAGAATTACCCCATCACCACCCGTGAAATCGCACAGAAGTTACACGTCTCCCAACGGGAAATAGAATGGATTTTACAGAAATTTCAAATCAAAGGGATCGCAAAACTCGAACCTCTCCCAGATAAAACATATGTCCGATTATTACGAAACGATTTTCAGTTCATTGGCCCCAGACAACAAAGAAAAATAATAAAACAGAGCACTCAAACAAAGAAAAAAGAAGAGACTGACTACAACGGCATCATGTACACGTAGTGGATACGTAAAAGGGAAAAAAAGATAAACTCTACAGAACTTCCGACTATCACTTCGTTTCACTATTATGATCAATACGGAAAAGGTGGGCTAATGGAGACTTCAACAGTAGAAATAAAAGATGCGAACAATACCATCACACGACCAAGCGGAAAACCAAAAATCGCATATTTCTCCATGGAGATTGGAATCGATGAACACATCCCGACCTATAGTGGTGGTCTCGGAATCCTCGCAGGAGATACCTTAAAATCTTGTGCAGACCTGAACGTGCCTATCGTCGGGGTCACCCTTCTTTCGGAGAAAGGATATTTTTATCAAGAAATAGACCTGGACGGGAATCAAATAGAACTTCCCTACAACTTCAACATCAATGACTTTCTGAAGCTCCTCCCCTGCAGATCAAATGTGAAAATCGAAGAAAGAGACGTCGCCATACGCATCTGGTTTTATCCCGTAGAAGGGTCAGGTGGATACATCGTTCCTGTTTTTTTCCTTGATACCAACCTAGAGGAAAACGCACCCTACGACCGGGAGATCACGAAGTATCTCTATGGAGGAGATAATAAATATCGTCTTGCTCAAGAGATTGTCCTTGGCATCGGTGGTGTACGCGCCATTGATTCACTAGGGTATCGGACCATTGATAAATATCACATGAACGAAGGACATGCTGCTCTTGGGACTCTTGAACTCTTTGACCAATTCAAAGATGTTGAAAGAGTAAGAAATCAATGCGTGTTTACCACCCATACCCCCGTTGCTGCGGGTCATGACCAGTTTGATTTGCCTCTCGCAAAATCAATGATCGGAGAGCTGCTTCCCGACTCCCTCCTTCATGAGTTCACCTTTGAAAATAGACTAAATATGACCAGGCTTGCGCTCTTCTTCAGCCATTACGTGAATGGTGTTGCAAAAAAACACGGGGAAGTATCTCGACTGATGTTCCCTGGATATGAAATCGATTCTATTACAAATGGTGTTCACACACCAACATGGGTCTCAGAGCCGTTCCAACGCATCTTTGACAAATATCTTGCAGGCTGGCGTACAGACCCGTACACACTGCGGGGAGCGTTTGGAATCGATAAAACAGAGATTTGGGCAGCGCACATGGAAGCAAAAAAGAAGCTTATCGATTTTGTGAACAATCGCTATAACGTCGGTATGAACTATGACCATTTTACCATCGGGTTTGCCCGGAGACAGACCGCATATAAAAGACCGGAATTGCTCATCTCTGATGCAGCTAAGTTAATGGCGATAGCGGAAAAAGCAGGACCCATCCAAATCATCTACGGGGGAAAAGCTCATCCCAAGGATGGATCTGGAAAGGAGACGATTAAACGTATTTTCACAGCGATGAAATCCATCAACGGAAAGGTAAGAATGGCATATATCCACAATTATGATATGGCGATTGGGAAACTCATGACCGCAGGGGTTGACGTCTGGTTAAATACCCCACGACGGCCTCAGGAAGCCTCGGGAACATCAGGTATGAAAGCGGCACACAACGGTGTTCCTCAGGTCAGCACCCTTGATGGATGGTGGATCGAGGGGCGTGTGGAAAACATTACTGGCTGGGCGATAGGCACTCGAAAATCAAATGAAAAGGATTCCGACGATGACAACGATCGGAACGACCTGTATAACAAGCTTGAGACATGGATCATTCCGAAGTTCTACAACGACAGGGACAATTGGATACGAACCATGAGAAGCTGCATCGCCATTAACGCATCGTTCTTCAACACAAACAGAATGATCGAACAGTACGTCCTAAACGCCTATTTCATGTAACAGCGCAGACTCGTATTTTGGGGTGACGTTCTCGATATCCTCCACCCAGGCACGCAGTATCTCTGCAACGCTCCATGCTTGTGTTATACATCCTTGGGGCGCGTAGGGTGGGTCACCATCAAAAATCTCATGAATAGAACCATCCCAGGAGATCCCATAGACATCAAGCATTGGTTGTAAGAAATTTTTATACGCATACTGTCTCTGTCCAGACTCATGATCTTTTACTTTCACAAACGCCTTTATGAACGGCCCCATCAACCAGGGCCACACCGTCCCGTTGTGATAGGCAAAATCCCTATGATGATTACCAAGATAGGTCCCCTTATACCGAGAATCTTGAGGTGAAAGGGTCCGTAGCCCAAAGAGAGTGACCAATGTTTTCTGAACCTCAGATACAATCCATTGTTGGAGAGGCTTGTCGATCATGGAGAAATCAAGTGAGACGAGGAAGATCTGATTTGGGCGCATCGAGAGGTCCTTTGCGTCTATCACATCATATGGATGGTCATACTGACGTCGGAAACTCTGCTTGACATTCTCTGCTAATCCCCCATACTCATTCGTCTTTCCTAAACAAGCAGAAAGCATGCTCATGATCCGTAATGCATTGTACCACAAGGCTTGGATCTCCACTGCTTTTTTTGACCGTGGCGTCACATAGTGCTCCCCGATTTTGACATCCATCCAAGTGAGGCCTTCTCCATGACTGATCAGAAAATCTGTATCCATATGAATATCAAACCCAGTTCCTTTCTTGTACCCATCGATGATGGAATGGAGCACCGGCCAGAGCGTCTCGATAAAACCAACATCATTGGTGTATTTGAGATATTGATACACTCGATCGATATACCACAGTGATGCATCAACTGTGTTGTACACGGGTTGGGAATCTCGTTCCCCGAACATGTTTGGTATCAACCCGTTCTTGCAGAATTTCCCAAAACTCTCAAGGATTTGCCTTGCGTCATCAAATCGCTTTGTCACTAACGTGATCCCCGGGAGCGCAATCAGGGTGTCCCGGCCCCAGTCACTAAACCAATGGTAGCCTGCGACGATAGATTTACCTGTTCCCTTTTTCACAAGGAAGGAATCTGTTGCTAGCACAAGTTTGTCACACGAACGAGGAAGCATCGCCTGTGAAAGTAACTGCTGTTTTCGTTGGATCTCCTGACGATAGATCTCCGATGGATTCTCCGGTGCATCCTCCTCAATGGTGCAAACAAGGAAATATTCAGTGGATTTCTTCACAGGAACCTGAAATTCCCCGATATGAAAATTATGATCCCTCCAAGAATCATGCCTTTCCTTATCTTTCCTATAATAGAGTTCCTCCCAGTATCCATCCGGCAGATAACAGGCATTTTTCAGAAATATTTTTAATGTTTTAGGAATGTTGTTCGGTGTCACTTTCACACCCTGGTCTAACACATTCTGAGTAAACGAAGCAGACCCAGGGGAAGTCATGTCGTAGAAATGCCGAGAGTTGACCACAGGTGCATGGGAAAGAACCAGCGGTTGGTCAGTCTCAATAGTGTATTTAATACAAGAGGTGTTTTTCCCATGGTGCATGAAAAATGTTTTTTTAAGACGCACCTCATTGAACGTATAAACCAGCGAGGGAAAGAAATCAAACAAGAACTTACATTTCTGGCCTTTCAATGAGTAGACAGTATCTTTGATCTGAATCCTGTCGGCGACATTGGAAACAAACATCCATCTCTTCGTCGGTGGTTCTAAACTCGCAACAAGTAACCCGTGGAACTTGCTTGTTGGTTCTCCTGAATGAGTTAAGGATGCGTAACTCCCAAGCCCGTTTGTGACAATCCACTCTCTCATGATTATCTCCTAACCAAAAAACGATATATGTTATCGTTGAAAAAACTTATCGCAGAAACTCTTTGTAAATAGTGATTGTCCGTTTCGTGACTGCATCCCAGCTGAACTCCGCCAACACGCGTTCCCTTCCGTTCTTCCCCCATTGCACACCTTTATCAGATGATTGAAGGACCTGGATGATTCCCCAGGCGATATCCTTTGGTTCAAAGGGATTCACATGGATACCGCATTGCTTCTCACCGGAGGGAATGACTTGTTCTCGCATCCCGTTGGTGCCTCGTGCGCCTACGACAGTTGGTTTTTCCATGGACATCGCCTCTGTGCAGACAATACCAAAGGGCTCGTATAACGAAGGGAGAACAACGACATCTGCCGCCGCGTAATGACGGATCCTATCCTCCTCGCCTACGAACTCGTTCCTCATGATGACTTTATCCCGGATCCCTAGTTCATTGGCCATGGATTGAAGTTCGTTTTGCATATCACCGATACCAAGAATCAGCAGTTTGGTGTTCGGAAACTCTTGCAGGACGAGAGGCATGGCTCGTACTAATTTGTCAATACCTTTGACAGTGACCAGTCGACCGATGAAAAACAGAAGAGACTCATGGTCCTGCACCCCATAATTGCGACGTAAGGTGAGTCGGTCGGTCTCTGTAACCGTTTTAGGGTCATATTTCGACGGGTCGACTCCGTTCCAACATGGTCGGATCTTATCCTGTGGAAAACCAAGTTTCAACAGCTCATCGGCCATGGCGTTAGAAACAGTAATCACACAGTCAGCCACCTGACCCCCCTCATATTCGATATCCTTTATCGTATGAGACCCTCGTCCGACTGATCGTCCAACCTCAGTGGAGTGCACATGGAATATCAAGGGCAGAGAAAGCTCTTTTTTTGCCACCATCCCGGCCATGATCCCAAGCCAGTCGTGCGCATCAACAATATCAAATGTCCGTCCGTTCTTGCGAACCAGCACGTTCACAAGCTTTGACGCAGACATAATGTTGTAGCTGAGCACATCAGCAAAAAACTTAAAGTACGGCCCCCATGAGCGCAGTTCATGGTCTGAACAGAGATAGAACGGTTTACTTAAGTCAAGAGTCTTGGGTCGATAGACCTCGACACCGTTAATCTGATCTGACGTCTCAAGAGCGTTGTCTCTGTTCAGGGAGAAAACCGTCACGTCATGGTTAAATTCAACCTGTTTTTTGGTAATCTCAGTTGCAAAGGTGCCAAGTCCCCCGTAGATAACTGGTGGATACTCCCACGAAAAATGCACAATCTTCATCGACGTCTTTTCTCCTCACCGGTGTTCTGCTTTTTCCTTTAAATCTTGCAAGATGTTCATGTAATTAATAAATCCATCGTACGGGATGTCATAGGGGCTAAAGTAGGCATGAACGTTTCCATCCTCAAAACCCTTCGTCGATATATAGTACAAATGATCTGATGTCTGCAGAAGCCTCCAGATATACAAGAGGTCTCTGTCTCCCTTCCGCTTCAGCTTTTTACCGATGTCCTTTAGCTCATTGAAACACGCAATCTGCATGTTATTCCCAAGCCATGTGGACACATTACGGTCCTCATCAGCCCAAGAGATCGCCCAGGGGGCATCGATATCACCAACCGGGTTGTAGCGTTCCACTGCTTCACTGACGGTCGCAAAATCAAGGTTATCATGTTTCAGCACCTCATCAGGGAGATGCCTGAGAAATTCGAAAATACCGGTTTCCACCCATTGATGCTCCCCAAATGTCTCATAATCCATGAACAGGTTGATAACATCCCCAAAGGAATTGGACATCCAGTTCGCATACTTATCAGCGGTAAGCGGAAACCCAGGCCAGTTACGGGCTGAGAACCGGAACCCGACATCATCACTGAGCTTATAGTTCCGTAACAGGACTTTGATGTTGGCGTTCACTGGTTTATAGACGAAATTCGGGGAACGCCATCCGAGGATCCTTTCTGCGCCTTCCGTGATGATCCCCTTATATCCAAGGTCAGCGATTTTCCTGGCGATTCGATTATCATAGATGGCCTCCGTGTTCCGGAACACCTTTGGTTTGTAGTTGAAGATCCTGCGGATCATCTGCCGATGCATCTTGACTTGATCCTCAAACTCATCAAGCTCATCATACAGACCGGAGAGAGAATGGAAATAAGTCTCTTCTATGAGGTCCACAGCCCCGGTTTTAAACAGCTCCTTAAAGCTGTCGATAAGTTCAGGGAGGTAATTTTCACAGTACTCAATAAACGTCCCCGTAAGGCTATAGGAGATACGGAATTTGCCATCGTACTGGCGAATCAGGTCAAGCAACAGATTATTGGTCGGAAGATAACATTTGTTCGCCACTTTTTCAAAAATCTTCTTGTTGAGATGCTGGTTAAAATACGTGGAATGAACATCCCTCGTATTGCCTATGTTGAAGACCGAAAAATGATTCAGTCTAAATGGTTGGTGCACCTCGAAATAGAAACATATGGATGGCATATTAGGCAAGACCCCTGTAGACCTGAAGCGTTCGTTCTGCGACGCGGTCCCAGGTAAATAATTGTACTTCCCTTTTTGAACTTTGCCTCATAGAGTCGCGTAAAGAATCATAGCGTAAAAGTGCAATAATCTTGTTTGCCATCTCATCGGTATCCCAGAAGTCGACTTTGAAACAATTCTTCAGTACCTCGGAGACACCTGCGCTTTTTGACACAATCGTTGGTGTCCCAGCGGAGATCGCCTCAAGGGCGGTGATACCGAACGGTTCACTGACGGACGGCATGACATAAATACTTGAGATCTTATAGATATGTTTGACTTCCTCTTCCGTGAGCTTGCCAGTAAAAATCACCTTATTTGAGATGCCAAGGTGAACAGCCTGCTCGATTAACCGAGGCATCATATCACCAATTCCGGCTATCACGAACCGGGCGTCTTCATACTCGAGGACTTTTTTTGCTGTTTTAAGGAAGAACTCCGGGCCTTTCTGTATCGTTAGTCTTCCAAGGAATAGCACCAGATTGCGTTTCTCCCCTTCCCCAATGGGGTAGACAGCATTGTGAACAACCGAAATTTTCTCAGGGCTTATCCCATATTTTTCAACAACAACCCGCTTGGTGAACTCGCTGACAGCGATGATGCGATCAGCCTTTTGCATGCCTTCCCGCTCGATGTCGATGAACCACTGGTTCGGATAAATCCACCCAGATCGGTCGTATTCGGTCGAGTGTACCGTTAACACGAGCGGAACACCGAGTTTCTCCTTTAAAGCAACTGCGGCTTTCATGGTAAGCCAGTCATGACAGTGTATCAGATCGTATGTGCCCTTCACCCGTTTGACGAGCAGTTCATTATAGCGATAGACAGCATCGAAAAACTTACCACCAATTTCCTTATCATCAGGCCGGTCATAGGGGTAGACCTCTGCTTCACCAACCTCGATGATTTTTATGTTCTTGTTATCACTCTTTACTTTTTTTCTCAGCTTCGGCATGAAGAAATCTATGTGAACATTCTTATCGGCAAGACCATGGGTCAACCCATAGCAGTGGGTGCCTAATCCTCCCACTTTGAATGGCGGGTATTCCCAGCCGATCATTGCAATTTTCATTCCTCTTGTCCTCACCAATAGTGCGTTTCGTTTTTATTGATAAGTTCTACTCCCAAATACCTTATTATGCTCATCGAGAGCTTAGTGTAATTGGATTTTCGCTGATTTGATACGCAATTTTTAACCGTAAAACCTACCTCGTTATTATAAGCTTTTCGTTTTTATTTGAGTTTTATTTTTTCTTTTCCATCGTTGAGAATCTTCCTCCGAAGTCAAAAATGACTTTTATAGTTTTTGCCTGCCAATGATATGCTTTAGCAGGATATAATAGTATCTATAAAAACCCTTGAAAACAGACTGGATTTCCTGTAGAAAAAATCAAACAAGCATCAGTCCACAATGGCACAAAATTAGTAATAATGTTGTCGCTGTCACCCAACACAAACCATACAGGGATTGCATTGGGTGTGGTGACGCAGCATCCTCCACAGTAAGCAGCAGCGGGAGAATCCTGCAGCGCTTCTCGCGACAGTTCTATGATATCGTGGTTATCCTCAGTTTCATCTCTTGACATGACGTCTGTTTGATCGAAGAGGGACCCTAATCGATATCAACTGTTACCTTGAACTTGCTTCTCCAATCATGCTCTCATGGAGATCTTCGTATCAAGGATAAAAAAACATACCACTTCCAGGTATTTAATTTTTCGCCTAAACATCGTTATCGATATCTGTTGATTTGACTCCGGGCCGATTCTGCTTTGCTGCGTGCATGCTCCGCGAAATCCTCACCAGCCCCTGCGAACAGAATCTCCCGAGACGAGTTGATAAGCGCCATGTCCTTTTTTTTACTCGTTCCGTTCTGAACCGTTTTTTCAACATCACCACCTTGCTTGCCGATCCCAGGGATCAAAATAGGAATCTCTTCTCCCAGGATGGTTCGAACCGTCCGCAACTCCTCAGGATACGTCGCACCAACAACCGCACCACAGTTATTATTCACATTCCATTCCTTAATCTTCCGTGCGATAATCTGATACAACGGCGTGGAGGACACCATCAGGTCCTGGAAATCACCGGCAGACGGATTTGAGGTCCGACACAGGATGAAACTACAGTTATACTTGTAGTCCAAGAAGGGGCTGACACCATCCTTCCCAAGATACGGATTGATGGTCACAGCATCTGCTTTGAGTATTTCAAAAAGAGAAAAAGCATATTTTTGTGCAGTGTTCCCGATGTCATTGCGTTTCCCGTCAAGTATAATAAAGATATGATGAGGGATGTACTGGATTGTCTTTTCCAACGCCTCCAGTCCTTTTTTCCCAACAGCCTCATAAAAAGCCAAATTTAACTTATACGCACAGACAAGATCCTTGGTCGCATCAATGATTGCTTTGTTGAAATCAAACTGTGGGTTTTTACTTGTTTCGCGCAGGAATTCTGGAATTTTCCCAAGATCAGTATCAAGCCCAACACACAACAAGCTGTTATTCTCAGAAGTGACTGCTGCTAGTTTCTCTCTCCAGTCCATACAATCCCCACCTGAAATACCTCATCCTCTATAAATACCCGTGTTTTCGGTAGCTATTTAACATCCTGCAAAATACAATCCAGCATATGGAAATCATTTACGGAATATGCTCCTGGGGTCTTGGCCATGCCACACGATCCTTACCAGTTCTTCGAAGACTTCTCAGCGAAGATAACAACATCACTGTGATTTCAAACGGAAGAAGCCTTGAAGTCCTTAAAAAGGAACTTGGAGAGCAGGCCACCTATGTCGACATCCCTGATTATCCGATGTTGCTTTCTGAGAACACTCGACAGTTCCTGGCAAAAAGCATGGTGTACTGGCCGGTGTTCATCAAAAGAATCGAGGATGGACTCGCAGAACTGCAGAAGATCCTTGACAAAAAACAGTATGACTGCATCATCTCTGATGCTCGCTACGACATGTATAGCAAGACGACCCCTTCGTTTTTCATCTCCCATCAGATGCGGATCATGAACCCGCTCCAGATAAAGATGTTTGAGAACGCGATGGAGCGATTCAACATGTTCTTCTTCAAACGCTACAAAGGCGTCATCGTCCCGGATTACAAAGAAAACAACCTCTCCGGTGATCTATCACATAACTTAAAAAGGATCGATGAAGACACCATCCATTATGTCGGGGTCCTGTCTGATTTTACTAGACAGCCTATGAAGAAGGATATCGATTATCTGATTTCGATATCAGGCCCAGAGCCACAACGAAGCTATCTAGAAGAAAAACTTGCATCACAGGCAGAGGAGCTACAGGGAAACGTCGTTATGACCCTGGGGAAGGCAGAGAAATATTCTGTTACAAAAAAGAAACATCTCACCACCTATTCTTTTGTCACAAAAGAACTACGAGAGGAACTCCTTAACAAGGCAA
Organism: uncultured Thermoplasmatales archaeon; assembly: GCA_964467345.1. Lineage (GTDB taxonomy): Archaea > Thermoplasmatota > E2 > DHVEG-1 > DHVEG-1 > SM1-50. Next base: position 49,944 of record CAYXPY010000011.1, read on the forward strand.
AACTGGTGGTGTCACGGTCCGGGTATTCCACGCTGATGGATGTTGCAGTGGTCGGAACCAAGGCCTTGTTCATCCCAACACCAGGCCAAATCGAACAGGAATACCTCTCAGAATACCACAACGCACTAGGGACATTTTATTCCGTCACTCAAGACACAGTGGATTTGAAAAACGATGTCACCAGAGCAGAACAAAGAACCGGTTTTACACGGGAATGTGACGTGAAAACAACAGTAGAAAACATCCTTACCATCGTCAATGAAAGAATATAAACCTTTACCATAATAGCTTTAAATCAGAGGAGTATTACCCATGAGGAAGGCGCAATTCTTCATGAAACACGGGGATTTTCTTAAATCATGGTACTTCTGGCTCATCCTGATTACGGGGATTGCTATCGCCGTGCGCTCAATCCCAGCCTGGATGAACGCCGCGTGGGGCGGTGATTTTGGTATTTACTACGGGCTGACGTCACGGATGGTGGAAAACCAACAGATCTTCAACGAATATGATGGGTGGGGTGGAATGTATAACTATTTCCCGGTGTTGTACATCTTCTCAGCCGCAGGTCATTGGATAACAGGGGTCGACCTCCTCTGGGTGATGCCAAAAATCGCACCGATCTTTGGCGGACTGACCGTCTTTTTCCTGTACTTCATTATTTATGAGCTGACCAAACGACGTGACCTTGCCCTCTTATCCTCCCTCTTTCTCGCAGTAATCCCCTTCCATGTGTATCAGACCAGCCATGCGGCACCCTTGACCATGGGGCATTTCTTCATGATCCTCTGCCTGTATCTCTTCATCAAATACATGAATGAAAAAAAATACCTTATCCCCCTGCTCGTCTCGACGATGTTCCTTATCATGTCCCATCATCTCACCACCTATTTCTTCCTCATAACCATCCTCTTTGTTGTCGTCATAAAAAGCATCCGTGTGAATCTCAGACAGATGGGTCGGGATGTCTTCTACGTCACGGTCGCATCAGCCTTTGCCTTCGGCTATTGGATCTTCATCGCCACACCGGTCTTTAGCACGTTCATGAGCGAAGGGCTCTCCATAGCCTCCTACCTCGTGATAAGCCTTTTTTATCTGAGTTTGTTTGGCTTGCTGCTGGGCATTGCATCATTGAAAAAAAACACACCGGTCTGGATTCAGAGACTTCGGAAGACGTTTTCATTTAACCCTGCATCATCTCGGAAACGCGCGTCACTGTATTTCACCGCAGGGTTCGTGTTTATCCTCTGCGCGGAAATCCTGTTTTTATTTGTGAATTTCCCGGTGAGCGGTCTGAGGATGAGACCTCTTTCCATTGTGTATTCGATTCCCATGCTGTTGTTCATCGGGTTTGGCTGTTTGGGTGTCGAATACCTGAAAAAAGTGCAGAATCGCTGGTTCTTCCAAGCCTGGCTACTTGCCATCCTCTGCTCCTTTATCTATTCACTTCTTACCATAAACACGACCTTGTTTCCCGATCGCCATGTTGAATACCTCACAGTTCCCGCCTGTCTCTTCACTGCAGTCGGTGTCCTGCATGTCTTCAGGAACCGGGAAAGCAATGTCACCTCATCGCTCAAAAAACCGCTCTCATACCCATCACTACAGGTGGTGTTTGCATTGGTCGTCTTCGGATTAGTTTTTTCAAACGCAGTCGCAGTCTACCCTGTGTATACCTCCTTGGAATGGATGGATGAAAGCATCCCAAATGAGACTGCGAATGCCATCGCGTGGATAAAGGATAATATTGACAAAAATACGACGATGGTCGCAACAGACCTGCGGCTCTCAAAGATGATGTGGGCTGAGGGCATCAATGCGACCTACGAACAGACAAACGAGACATGGACGTGCGACACCTGGGTGGGATGCATCGCTGATTTTACTGCCGGGGAAAACCATCCTCTCGTAACGCATGTGCTCATCGACGATGTCATGCGGTACACCTCAGTTAATATCCATGTGCTGGAGAGCGTGTATATGACCAATGAGTCCTATCAAAAGTTTTTATCAGAGCCGTTCCAACTCCTCTATCGGAATGCGACCGTCAACCAGGACAATGAAGAGGTACACTGGGCTGAGGTGTACAGCGTCAACTGGTCATTCATTACTCAGCATCTGATAGTGAAAAAATAGAACCTTTACTCCTTCTTTGAAAGGGAAAGGGTTTTTTCGTAGACCTGCTCGTACTGGGACCCGACATAGCTCATCGAATGCTGTTCGCTGAGCAGCAGAGACTTCTGCTTCATGGTGTCCTGTAGTGTTTTATCAGAAAGGATGGTGATGATGTTTGTTGCTAGCCGGTTACTGTCCTTTGGCTCAAAGACCAACCCGTTGCCTGCACTGACCAGTTCCGGGACCGCCCCCTTGTTGACGACGATCGGTGGTACACCAGAGGCGATCGCCTCAAGGGTGACGATGCTTTGCAGCTCTGATTCTGCAGGCATGACAAACACATCAGCAAGCGTGTAGATGTTCGGGTAATCTGCCCAGTCCAGAAAATCGATAAACGTCGTATGCGCATCGATGCCTAGATCCTTAGTTAATTTCATGATCTCTGGTTTCTGACCACCTGAACCGCAGAACAGGAAATGTGCATCTACCTCTTTGAGCACCGAGGGGACCGCTTTGACAAGGACATCAACGTTTTTCTCCTGGTTGATCCGACCAGTGTACAACACCAATGGTTTTTTCGGGAGATTGAACCGTTCTCGCAGATACTCCCCGTCATTGGTTGGTTTGAACATCGCGGTGTTCACCCCATTCGAGATGGGGGTCACTGGTGTCTTCAATCCTTTTTCCTGATACATCACTGCACCGGTCTGTGTTGGTACTGTCGCCCAGTCGACGCGGTTGTAGAAATAAATGAGATAGGACCAGGTGTATTTCACCATCGTTGGATACAACGGGGATGAGAAGAACGGGGCTAGGATGTTCTCGGGGAGGATATGGATAGAGCCGACCAGAGGAATGTGCTTCTTTTTTGCAAGAATCATCGCACAAAGGCTGATCGGGTATGGGGAGCAGACATTGATCACATCTGGTTTGAACTGGTCAATGATTGTTTTTACAGAGAAGAACGGGAACGGGGTGAAATGGTATTTATTGTTCATATAAAAAGGAAGGACAAACGCCCGTGGCCGGTAGATCGTTGAACCGTTATCAGCATCCACGGTGTTTTTGAACGACAAACTCGGGGCAATCACCCGGACGTCATGGCCTTTGTTTATGAGCTCATGGACGATGCGGTGTTGTGCGATCGCCCCACCATCGATGATCGGGTAGTATGATTCTGTGGTGAAGAGTATTTTCATGACAACCGAATCTCGTCTTGGGAGATAACCATGGATGGATACATAAGAGTTACCAACACAGCATCACGGTGGTCATTTGAGAAGGTAGGGGCTCAACGACGAGTACAGCGAACGGGGTGAGGCAAACACGTCGGTTGCAAAATACTGATACCAGCCGCATCTGCGGTCACAGTGCTGCATCGCCATCCGTGCGTCTCTTGCTTCCGGTGTCTGCAGGAACTCCATGAAAGAGCCTCCCGTGAAGTTATAGAGATGTTGTCCGACGGTCCGACAGGGGTAGAACAGACCGCCATCCGAATCAATGATGACGGAGGAGGTGGAACACCCATGGGGTTTGTTGATGTTGTCGAGGAAGCCTTTCGGCGTGGTGATGGTGTTTGGGTATTTTACTTTCAATCGCAGCAGTTCTTCTCTAAACTTCTGCGGATCAGGGTAGAAATCATCTGTATCGTCTAAATGACATGCCGGCATCACGACGGTGCGAGCGTTGACCTCGCAGACGCGCTTTATTTTTTCTTCGAGTGCTGAGAGTGAATCTCTTGTCACAACGATTTGAATGCAGATCTCCGGTCCGTAGCTTTGGAACTCCTCAAGCCTGTCAAAGAACGCGAGATTGTCATGGCCCTCATCGATGCTGATGTGCAGATAATCGATATGCTTCCCATACTCCTTCATGGGTCGCTTATCGAGAAGATGACCGTTTGTGGTGAAAAAGAGGTAGAAGGGTTTTTGATGAGCGTATTGCAAAATCTCCCCAAGGTCCTTTCGTACGAGAGGGTCACCTCCTTCAAGGCTGAGGACGACGATGCTTGAGTTTGCGATATTATCGATGACCTTGAACACCTCTTCTTTTGGAAGATCCGGGGTTTTCTCTTTCCAGACGTTACAGAAGCTGCATCGCAGACTGCAGACATGGGTGACTTTAAAGGATGCGTAAAACGGGTAGATGCATTCCTTGGACAGGTAGTTTGTCGCAGCGTATCGAAGGGTCTGCAGATATTTGCTAAATGGGAGTTTTTTCATAGCTTCACAGTGAGAAAGGAGTAAGAAGCTGCAGGACATAAGGTTTTTTATTTCTTTTATGAAATCAACCACAAGAGACTTATAGCGTCGTTGAAATAACCGGTTCCATTGACAAACGAACAAAAGAAACTAACCAAAACGAAAATCTCTATTCTCCTCAGCATCTCCCTGAGTGTCTTTATCATTTTGCTTATCATGTATTTTACGATTGATGCGCAGACCATCCAATACCTGTCGCAGGTGTCGTTCCGCACAGAGTTCTTCTTTTTCTTTAGTTGCGCAATCGGACTGAATATCTTATATTGGTTCATCTGGGGTGCTCGGATAAAGGTTCTGAGCAGGATCGTTGATCCCAAGGTGCGGATCAGTCTCTGGGAATCAACCAAGATCGTCATCACAAACCAGTTCCTTGCTGGTATCACACCGTCCCTTGCGGGTGGAGAGCCGGTGCGTATCTATTTGCTGAACAAAGACGGGTTCAGCGCTGGTGGAGCAACCGCGACGGTTTTTGGCGAACGACTGATCGATGCACTTTTTATCCTTATCTTAATTCCTTTCGGTTTTTTTGTTTTAAAGGACAGGATCGACATTACGCTTATCAGCTACGGTCTGACGATTGGGATCATTGTGTTTCTCACCGGGATTGTCTTGTTTGCCTTAGCGTTGAAATATCCTCAACGAACCAAAGATATCCTGATGGGAATTAGCCTGCGTGTCAGCCGGATGTTCAAGAAAGAACAGAGCTTAAAAGTAATGGATCGAATCGGTCAGGAAATCGACAACTTCCACAGCAGCATGGTTCTTTTTTTGACCAAGGGGAAGAAATCATTTCTCACCGCTGGTGGTCTGACGGTGCTGATGTGGTGTACTGGTTTTATGATCCCTTCGATGATCCTTCTTAGTCTTGGTCTTCCCCCGTTTTTTGTGGAGTCGTATGCGGCGCAGGCATTGTTGCTCATCATTGTGATGTTGCCGACGACACCAGGAAGTTCTGGGGTGACCGAGCTAGGGATGGCTGGTCTCTACGGTGTTGTACTTGGAGCCTCGAATCAGTATCTTCTCGGGGTGTTTGTGCTGTTGTTTCGGTTCATCACGTATCATATGAACGTGCTCTGTGGGGCCGTGTTCCAGTATCGGATCTTCAAGTCGATTACGTCATTTTCACTTGAAACCATCAGGAAAAAAGAAGGATGATATTTTTTTAAGTGAAAAGGCATAGGTAAAGATGCGTACTCTCCCCAGGAGGTAAAAAAACTCTGTTCTTATTGTGAACCATCGTTTGTCTTTCGAGACAAAAAATCATCATATTTTCTTCGTTTCCCTCCTTACTTTCGGAACCACTGGCCTGCAGTACCTCCGAGTGCAAAAATCTACCAAGGAAATCATCTAAATGAGTCTGTTTCTCCTTAGAAACAGAACCATACCTGTTTGTTGATTCCTGAATTTTCTTAGACTTCCTCCAACGATTTTTACCAAGGAATGCCCTTTTCTTATGAATTTCAATGTTTGTATTGAAAACCTGACAGGCCTTCGCAATATCCTGATATGATATGATCCTTGATGTATTCTGCTTCATCAACTCCAAGAGAGCTAGCTTATTCTTATCCTCCAAATAATAACAGGATTTATTCTTGAATTGAGAACGTTTTATCTGAGGAAAATATCGTTGTAACGCACGCAAGGCATTCCTATTCTCTTCTGTATATACAAATCCTTTCTCTAAAAGCTGCTTCAATAATTCAAGGGGTTTTCCACTGATGTATGGCTCTCGATGATATTTATTCGGAAGATCCTTTGTATATTCGTAAACTGTCGTTGGATGTAGGTTCATCTCTCTGGCAACCTGGTATTTCGATTTACCTTTTAGAACATCCTCCCGTATTTGTTGAATCAGTTCTTTAGAAATCGATTTCCCTGATACCATCATTGAAGAGTGCAAAAAGGTATATAAAAACATGTTGAAAACAAGGATTTTTCGTCGTTTGTGTTATGCTTGAAGGACTTTGCACTAATATTGTCTGTTTTGATTTAATTTGGGTGTATGATTATTGATTTAAATGTAGACAGTAGTTGTTAAGGTAAAAAAATGAAAAAGGACTAATGCTTTTCCAGTGAGTTATCTTGATTAAAAATAGAAATGAAATTTAATTTCTTTTTGGATCTCCAAATTCTTACTTTTTACTCTTAGAATAGAATATTTTGTTCTAAGAAAAACCATATGGATTTTTAACGGGATACCAATCGAAATTATACCACGGGAGAATTGGACCTCTGAGTCGACCTTTTATTATTTTAGGACCAACGCCAATCCAATTATCCCAGTAATTGCCTCCCCAATTGTTCCAAAAAGCAAAATGGGAAAAAAACGCATGACAGGTATTATTGATGAAATTATTGTGGAATACCTTGTTACTCCGTGATGTTACGAAATAGACACCAGATCCATTATTTGATATAATGGTATTATTAACGATATAGATACTATTGATACAGTTATAAACAAGTATTCCTCCCTCTTCATTGTTTTCTATGGTATTGTTATTAAGAAGGATATTACGAATGGAACGAAGAAGCCCTCCCTTCAATACTCCGTCAACTATATATATGCCTCCGCCCCGTTTGTTATCGCATACTTTACATTGTTTTATAGTAATGTTCTCTCCCATTTGACCAAGATATATGCCGAACCAACTATTTTCTTGAATACTCGAACGTTCTATGGACATGTGATGGACACCGCTAACCTCTAAACCACATCCGATGTTGTTATAAATCAAACAATTCGTCATAGTCAGATTTGTGCATAATTCATCGTATGTGTTGATTATAACTCCTCCAGCATAGAACGCATTATCATCGATCTTTTCACCATTAAGATAAAAAGTAGAGTTATCAATAAGAATATTTCCCGATTGAGAACGAATCACTAAACTTGAACGAGAGTTATTATACACGCTGCAGTTGAGTATTCTACAATCTGTGACATTTCGTAATAAAAGTCCGCCTTTATTTCCAGTGATGATACATTGTGAAATTGTTATATTCTTAAGATGGGGAGATTCATGAACATACTCTTGAATTTTTATTGCCCAGTATTCCCAAATATCATTAGAAGTATTTTGAATAGTAAATCCACTTACAAGGGTATTATTGGTTACAATGGTAAGAACGTTACCAAGTTGACATCCATCAATAATAGTTGTTTGTTGTTGTTCACCAATCAAAGATAAAGATTTTGTTAGAGTGATATTTTCATAATATGTTCCATTATAAACATAGACTGTGTCACCATTAGTAGCGTTATTAATTCCTTCTCGTATTGTTTTTACATGTGTTTCATCATACCAACTAGGATTTGCATCATCATCTACGTATACGATTTTTTTTGCATTGCTACTAATTCCAAATACAATTGAAAACATTAAGTTAATTAGAACAAACATAATAATTAAAACGATTTTTAATTTCCTGGTAATATGATAATCCATGCTTTTTTACTCCATTACTACCTAATATCATCTAATGTACGATTAAATATACTTTATGGTTCTAGTTTATATATTGATAGTTTTTTCTTTTTTTAAAAAAGAAAAGAATGGGTATTTTATCATAGTTAAAAATTGACCCATACCCAGACTTGATCGTGATCACTTTCTATCCATCCAGTAGCATCTGTAATCCATCCTTCAACTAGTACATACCTAGATCCACTACCATAAATTATCTTCGTAAACTTGTACGAAGATGGGCTTGGTTGTATAGGAGAGGCGAACCACGAACTTGAACCATCAAATTGGCAGTTATGTATAATATTAGCTCCTTGCGTGTCATGTCCTGTTGTTGTAGCTTTTATTTTAGCGCTTCCACCTGGAAGCAACAAACCAATGAGGGGGTGGTATGTCTCTATTTCAATATACATCCCTTGACTTTCTGTAGTATATGTACTGCAAATGATTAGTTCGTCATCAATAATTTTAAGTGACATCTCTTCTAATTGGTATAATTCCATTTCTGTTTCTACCTCTTCGACATCCTCTTCATTTAGAATAATTTCCGAAAAATCAAATGTTTGTCGAGCATATAGACTATCTAACACAGGTGTTGCCCCTGCGATGGTTATTAACCATATAATAATTGACATTCCAAATAGTACAGTTATTGTTTTCTTCATTTTTTCAACTCCTTTTTTTATCAATTTTTTTTTTTTACTATTTATTTACCATGCAAGATAGGGTTTCCTTCCGTCTTGCTCGTTCAATTCTATTTTTTCTACATATGTCCTTAAAAAATTCATTTATCAACAATTTTCCTATACTCCATAATGGTATCCTTTTGTCCTCCCTGATGAAATTATATCAAATATTTTTCATCATATATGAGATATTAAATGGGCATATAAACTTTTCCCATTTACCCATTAACCCAATAAAACTATATACCGTAACTGCATTATCCAAATCTTAATGGGCAAATTACTAGGTAAACCACGACCTCTAGACAGCAGGAACAGAGTAACCCTTCCTCAAGAAGTCCTCGATCTCCTTAAAATTAAACCAAATGATGAGATATTTTTCAGGCTTGATAATGGGAAAATCACCATGGGGAAAGCATTGATAAAATACGAATTTATTGATGAGATTCTTGGAACAAAAAAGAAGTAAGGTTATACACCAAATTCATTGTTAATCTGCTGCATTCTCTCGTTTTTTACATACCAGAGAATGGTTTTCATCTGTTCAATCACATCATCAAGAGTTTTTCCCTGATTTCTGGTATTATACAATGAAACAATTTCATACTCCAAATACTTTTCCAACACGTCCTTTCTGTGCTTTTCAAGCATTGGATCAACTTCCCTCATATCCAAAATACCATACGATTCTATTTCCTCCATTTCCAATCCCTCTTTTATGTCAATTTAATGATCATTGACACTGGTTTTGTATTTCAGTGACATCCTCCCCGGCATAAATGCCGGGGCTTCCCGTGTTCAAGGGGCCCCAAA
>CAYXPY010000012.1:0-57766 GCA_964467345.1 uncultured Thermoplasmatales archaeon
CAGTATCCGCTGTTATTGGTGTCATTTTAATGGTCGCCATTACAGTCGCTATTGCCGCAACGGTTTACGTCTATGTCAGTGGAATGATCGGTGGAACGAAGAACCAGACACCGAATGTCGCATGTACGACGGATTCTACAACCGATAGAGTAACAGTAGCAACGGCAGATGCAAATATAAAATGGAAAGATATAGTAATTTCAAGGTCTTCGGGTTTTGCTTGGAATGTTACTCGAGCAGATGGAACTATACTCGCTGCCAATGATGCTGCATTATTGGCACTTGGAGACACCGTTTACGTATCTGCTGGTGATTATATAAAACTCAATTATCTCACAACATCCGGGAATTGTCAAGTAACATTGAAATACACCCCAACAAACTCTTTACTCGGCACCTGGACAGTAAACGTCTAATCACCAAACCTCTTTCCTTTCTTTTATTTTTTATTTTTTCATTTTTAAAAAAAATTTTTATTCTTTAATATTAAAATAATAACAACATAACAAGAAAGCAACCGGAGATGATAGAGATATGAAAACATCTCAAAGAAGCTTTAATAAAAATTCAGTATCAGCGGTCATAGGCGTCATCATCATGGTCGCAATTACCGTTGCAATGGCTGCTGCAGCATATGCGTATTTTACAGGCTTAATCGGCGAGCAGAAAAAAGAGGCACCATCAATAGAATTTACAAAATTAGATACCGATAAATCAATAATTATTGCAACAGCAGATATCGATGCGAAATGGGATGATATTTATATTATCTTTACAAATGAAACAACATCTGCATCACTTATTACCCCAAAAACTGGTCTCATTAGCGCAGGAGATCGAATAGATTTGATTACAGATCAGATTTTAAAAGGTAAAGTTACCGTGACATTCACCTATATCCCGACCAACTCCCTCTACGGGACGTATATCTTTGAAAACGTGTAAACAATTTTAATTATTATGAAATTCGCTACGATTGATTCTATTTTTTCGTAAAAAATTTATATTAACTATCATATTCAGTTTAACCAAAATTACTTACGAAAAAAACGAGAACGAACAATATGAGAAAAAATAAGACCTTTGAAAGAAAAAATAAACATGCTGTATCTGCTGTTATTGGTGTTATCCTCATGGTAGCTATCACAGTTGCGATCGCAGCAACTGTTTATGTCTATGTCAGTGGCATGATCGGAGGGACAAAAGACCAGACTGCTAACATCGGATGTATCATCGACTCTTCAACAAATAGAATCACGATTACCTCTGCGAATGCAAACCTGCATTGGCGAGACATCGATGTTCTCACGGATAACGCATCCGTGGACTGGAGGGTTTATGATTCAACAAGTAATCCATTAGATGCAGTAAAATCGACCAGCGGAGCGACCGTCGACATATCTGCTGGTGACTACATCGAACTAGATTTTAGCGCACATCCTGGTATGGCTGGCATGGTCCAAGTATCACTGCGATTTATCTCCACAAACACGTTGCTTGGGTCATGGATGATAAACGTTTAAGAAGTTTTACTGATTTTTACATTCCAATTTACCTGAGAGAAAACGGATAATTTCCTTAACGAACGACTCTGTTTTGTCTTTTGGGACGACCGCACCAAGTACCTCTGTTTTTCCACCGCAGCGATACCCAAGAATCCTGCCTTGTTGGATCAACGGCTGCAGATTCTTCCCACTACGGACATACACCTGATCCATATCCTTGAAAAAACCAGTATTGATCACAATCGTATCTCTCCCAGACTTCCAGGCTATCCTGCGGGTGACCGTTGAAATGATGTTATACTTCGTATGAATCCTCTTTAGAAGAACATGACCTTTTTCTTCACCGACAGCATCAACATATTTTCCTATCTCGTTCTCAAGCAAGACCAGATTCTTATTCCATTGCATATTCTGCAAAATCTTTCGAGCATCATTATATTTAATAAGCAAATGAGGTGCTTCCTCGACAGCTTTTTTATCACCAACCTTGTAGCTTGAATCAAGCAACGCCACCATCATGAGAAGATCATCAAATGAGAACTGTTCCTTTGTACAAAAATCAGTGATTTTCTCGGAGAACACCTTGTTTGTTTGAATGCGTTTCTCATGATCACCGACAACACCAAGCAACGCAAAGACGTTCAAGGAATTACCAAGGAACTCATTGACGATCCAGCTTGCAGAGGGATACACCGCGGGATCTTCACCCTTCGCAATCGGGTTGTGATGCACCACGTCCTGAATCAACGGTTGCAGATGATGATCAAAGATGAAAACCTTTGCTTTCTTTGCCAACCGAAGGATCTGCTCCTGTGGTAAGGCCATATCCACGATGATGATGAAATCATAGGAGCCATACGCGCTCATCTCCTCATCGGTGAGGAAATAGTTCCCCAGCACCGGTGTCCTATTTACCACCATCTTTGGTAGTTTTTCAAGAAGAAGCCGTGCTGAGCAGATCCCATCCGTGTCCCAATGATGAATCAACAGTCCAGATCCCTTAATATCCTCAAACATCAATCAAACCCCATGAATCTAGGGCATAAATCAATTACCTTAATATGGTCTTTTCTATTACTATTTTTCATGATGGTCGATATTGCACTCTTAGACAGTATCCGGCTGATAACAGGAACGATTCTTCTCGCGTATGCGTCCTACACCGACATCAAGACCAGAAGAGCAGCAAACTTCCTCTGGATGATCATGGCAGTTGTAGGACTCATCCTTCTCATCATCCAATATCTTGATGGAGGATTCCCAAACATCTGGTACCTTGTCTTCGTACCGATCATGATCGGCCTGATGTATCTGTTCTTCCAGATGCGACTGCTCTTTGGGGGGGCCGATGCAAAAGCACTCATGGCACTAGCGATCCTAGTCCCCCTCCAACCACTCATCGGAGCCTTCCCGCTCTGGGAATCGTTCCTCCCGGGCTCTTGGAGCATCTTTGCAAACGCAACCATCCTCTTTCTATTCATCCCCTTCAGCCTCCTTGTCTACAATATGACCAAACGAAACCTTCGTTTCCCCCATTGCCTTCTCGGATACGTCATCACTATCGAACAAGCGAAAAAAACATTTGTCTGGCCTATGGAAAAAATAAAAGACGGCAAACGAAAACTGGTGTACATGCCTAAGAACTTCGACATCGACGAAGAGCTTGCAGAGTTCGAAAAACTCGGCATCAAGGACATCTGGGTCACCCCGAAGATCCCGTTCATGATCCCGCTGCTCGCTGGTTTCCTGGTCACCTTTATCCTTGGGGACATCCTGCTTCAACTCGTGCGGGTTTTCCTCTGAGGAAACCGTCGTGGATAATAAAAAAGAAATACCCCTTTTGAATGTACAGTCGCTAGTTCTATGGAAAAGAAAGATTACTATGAGATCCTTGGTCTTGATCACTCCGCAACAAAAGATGATATAAAAAAGGCGTACCGGAAGCTTGCTTTGAAATACCATCCCGATAAAAACAAAGAAAAAGACGCGGAAGAGAAATTCAAGGAGATCTCAGAAGCCTATGCGGTGCTTTATGATGACGAAAAACGCAAGATGTACGACCAGTACGGACACGCAGGCATTGACCAGCAGTACACCACAGAGGACATTTTCCGGACCACAGATTTTGGTGATATCTTCCGAGGGATGGGATTTGACATAAATGATATCTTCGAGCAGTTCTTTGGCAGAAGAAACGGTTTTACCCACCGACCCCGTGCACAACGAGGAAGTGACATCCGCTACGACATCGAGATACGTCTTGAGGACGCCTACCGGGGGATAGAGACAGAGCTAGAGGTCCCACGCACAGAACTGTGCGACACCTGCAGGGGAAGCGGGGCACGACCAGGTAGCAGCCCGAAACGGTGCAGCACCTGCGGGGGAACAGGACAGATGCAATCCTCCCGACGGACCGCGTTTGGGATGTTCACCCAGATTAGTGAATGCAGTAAATGTCATGGGAAGGGAACCTATATCGAAGATCCCTGTCCCTCGTGCCGGGGTCGAGGGAGTCAGCAAAAAACTCGGAAAATTGAGGTTCGCATCCCCAAAGGCATCGATGACGGAGCTCATTTGCGACTTGCAGGGCAAGGGGAGCATCCAAGTGGTGCAACCCAGAGCGGGGACCTCTACGTAGTCGTCCATATGAAACCCCATCCGGTCTTCGAACGACGAGGAGCAGACCTCTACAGAAGACTTTCGATTACATTCCCGCAGGCAAGCCTTGGGACCACCGTGTTTGTCGAGACACTCTCTGAAAGAGAGAAACTGAAGATTCCGGAAGGTACCCAGACCGGGACCCTCTTTAAGATCAAAAGCTGTGGGATGCCAAGGATACAGGGATCTGGATACGGTGATCTGTACGTCCTTGTTGAAATAGCAACCCCAAAGAAATTAAGCAGACGAGCCAGACTTCTCCTGGAGGAGCTTGCACGGGAACTTGAAAACTAGGGCGAAAAGTATAAATAGGAGTTCTACTAAGTAGTATATCGAAAAGAACCGAAAAAAGGGGGTAGTAAAACATGAATCCTTTTGATGAGGAAGATGACCAAAGAAAAAAACGAAACCCGTATGATCCCTTCCGAGGAGACGATGATTTCTTCCGAGATATGTTCAACGATAATCGGATACGGGATATCTTCAATGATGACAGAATCATGGATGACATCAAGAAAATGGCAGAAGAAATGATGAAAATGTTTACCAATGCCCAGCCAGGAAAACCGATTGTCCATGGCTTTAAGATAGACATTGGACCTGATGGCAAACCACAGATCGAGGATTTCGGAAACCGGTCGATTCGATCCCCAGAAGGCGTCCCCACCATCTCTGAGGAACTCGAACCGCTCACCGACATCATCGAAGGGGAAAACGATGTTGCCATCACCGTTGAAATCCCTGGTGTGGAAAAAGACGATATCGACCTCGTCGCAACAGAGGATACATTGGAAATCAAGGTCGACTCACCGAAACGTAAATACCACAAACGTATCGACCTCCCCTGCAATGTGAAAACAAAATCCACAAAAGCCACCTATAAGAACGGAATCCTTGATATAGTCCTTGATAAAAAAGAGAAGAAAAAGGATAACGGTGGATTCAAAGTCAGCATTGAATAAGCCACTCCCTTTTTTCCTTCTTTTCGTCTCTTTTGTACAAATATTTATGTAGAGTACCATCTATGTATGAGCAGGAAAAACAGGGAGCGGCGCATGGTTAGTCTTACCTTCTATGGTGGTGTAGATGAAATCGGTGGGAACAAGATCCTACTCGATGACCATGGAACAAAGATCTTCCTTGATTTCGGCATGAGTTTCTCCCGGAGGGGGAGATATTTCGAGGAGTTCCTGAACCCACGGACAGCCAACGGGATCGGAGATTTCCTGGAGATGGGGCTACTGCCTGATATCCCTGGGATCTATCGAACCGATCTTCTCAAACATCTGGGACGAAAACCAGAGGACCCTGTCGTCTCAGGGGTTGTCTTATCCCACGCGCATGCGGACCATGCGAACTATATCTCATTTCTCCACCAAGACATCCCCGTGTACTGTGGGCAGACCTGTAAAAGAATCCTTGATGCCGTCGCTGAGCAAAGCACGCGAGACCTTGAAAACGAGGTTGTCGATTTCCGCCTCAGACCATTGTATCGTTCGAACTATAAGATACCACCAGTGATACGAAAATTCCATACATTTACCACGGGGAAAAAAGTAAAAATCGATTCTCTTGAGATCGAACCCGTTCACGTCGATCATTCGGTCCCCGGGGCATATGGATTTATCATCTATACCTCCGAAGGACCTCTTATTTATACTGGAGATCTGCGGATGCATGGATTGCACGCCACTATGACCAATGATTTTGTCTCAGCTGCGATACAATCACGACCAATTGCCATGATTACCGAAGGCACCAGAATCGACAGAAAGAAAACCACTGAATCGGAACAAAAAATCTATCAGGATTCAAAAAAGAAAATACAACAGTGCAAAAACCTCTCCTTTGTCGATTTCAATTTCAAGGATGTCGACCGATTCACCACGTTTTACAGAATAGCAAAGGATCTCGGAAAGACCTTGGTCATCAACTTCAAACACGCGTGTTTCCTAGAGCAATACCATAATGATACAAAACTAAAAGTCCCAGCTGTTACCGACCCCCATCTTACGGTACTTAAACCAAAACGATTGACCGGAACCTATGTTGACGAAGACTATGCAGACGCATATATAAAAAAGAGGCTACGGTACCCAAACATCCTCAAAGCGGCAGACATCATAAAGAATCCCTCAAAATACATGGTTGTCCTGAACTTCTGGTACTTCTCAGACCTCATTGATCTGAAACCGAAAAACAGCCTCTACATCCACTCCCTCTCAGAACCCTTTAACGAGGAAATGGAGATTTCCTATGAGCGGATGAAGAACTGGCTTGACCATTTCGACATCGAGTTTTTCCAATCCCACTGCTCTGGGCACATCAACGGTGACGACCTCAAAGGACTCATCACCACTATCAAGCCGAAGAAACTCTACCCGATCCATACAGAACACCCGGAGTTATTCACAAAACTCAAAACCAAGACAACCCGGGTTCAGGAGGGAAAAACCTATAAACTCTAAACGATATCAACTGTCAAGTCATGGGAGGTTACCATAATGGCGGATATCTACCAATACGAAAAGAAAAAAGATGAACAAACGATTATTAAAACCGATACGGGAAAGAGGAAAAAAGACCAATACATTGAAAACCTGCGGGATGGAGACGCGGTCAATGATTTCTTTGCCGTGAAAATAAAAAAAGCACAACGACCCTATAAAAGAGGCATGTTTTTTGAGTTCATAGCAACAGATAAAACCGGTGAAATCAGCGTCAAGTACTGGGGTGGCGATAACAAGGACCGGGTCAAACGACTATATGAGAGCTTCAACACCGGAGACGTCGTTCAAGTCAGAACCGGTATGGTCGAAAATTATGAGGATCGACTGCAGATATCGGTCAACGAGAACACGGGTGGTGTACGGAAATGCGCACCGAACGAATACGACGTCACAGACTTCCTCCCGGCATTACCCGAGGAACGGATCAACGAGCTGTATGACTATATAAAAAATCAAATGAAACACCTTCAGAACCAACCAGTAAAAGCCTTGCTTGCATCCTTTTTCGACGATTCTGAATTCGTCCGGATGTATCTGCATTCCCCCTCAGCGATCACGCATCATCATAACTATGTCGGGGGAAACCTGGAGCACACCGTGGGGGTCGTGCGTCTCTGCCAGAACATCTCTGAGATGTACCCTCAGGTTAACAAGGATCTGCTTCTGTGTGGTGCGTTACTTCATGACATCGGCAAGTTAAAAGAATACATCTATGCTGCTGCAATAGACATCAGCGATGAGGGAAACTTCATCGGTCATATCGTGATCGGCGAACAATGGATCCGGGAGAAAATAAAAAAACTCAGAGAAAGTGGAAATGAGTTCCCCGTGGTCTTGGAACAACAGATTGTCCATCTGATTTTAAGCCATCATGGGAAATACGAATGGGGTTCCCCCCAGCTGCCCAAACTTGTGGAGGCCTGTATCCTTCATCAGGCGGATTTGATGGATTCCCAGGTGAAAAACTACCTGCAGATGATACAGGATGCAAAGAAACAGACTGATGAGGAATGGACGTTTATCTATGATGCTGATGTGGGAAAAAAACGAGCGATCTTTTTAGGAGAATCTAAAGAAGGAAAAAGAACATGAAGAAAGAACTTATAAAAATACTCTGCTGTCCGACCTGCAAAGGTGAGCTAACACTTGAGTTGGAAAAGGAGGAGAACGAGGAAATCGTCTCCGGTTCATTTACGTGCACCCGCTGTCAGGTTAGCTATCCGATCATCGACGGGATCCCTGACCTTCTCCCACGATAAAAAAAAAAAACTAATGGTTCATGAAAAAATCGATATCTCGAAGCAGGTCTTTTGATTCTCTCATCTCTTTAATATATTGGTGGAATCGTGGTGCTCGTTTGTCAAGGATGATTGCGACTCCTCGATCGTCTTCATTGCGAATAAGACGACCAATCGCCTGAAGCATCTTTCGTGCGGCTGGTGCTTGTGCTGCGTATTCCCAGCCTTTATTGAATTTCTGATCGTAATATTCCTGCAGGCCTCGCTGACGTGCAGTGGGTTTCGGATAGGGGATGCCGATGATAACAGCTATCTCAAGTTGCTCCGCAGGGAAATCCATTCCCTCGCTGATGCGTCCGCCCATCACAGAGAAAAGCGCTGCACTGTTCCCATTCCCATCGCCGCAGGATTTGAAATCTGACACCAACTCCATAAGTTGGGATTGCGACATGTTCTGCTCTTCGACATACAGGCAACGGTGTATCTCGGCAAAGCAGCCGTTGTTTCGAAACATCGACAGGGTGTTATAGCTTGGGAAAAAAACGATCGTGTTTTTGTCGAACCTGTTGCAGATGCCGCTGACGTATCGCCACATCTGCGGAAGTATTGTTTTATCCTTCATCAGCTCGTCATATCGCGTGGTGACATCCCGCACAAAATAGATTTGGCGATTCTCTGGTGGGAAGGGAGAGGGATACACAGCAAGTCGCGTCTCCAGAGGAAGACCGAGTGAGTCCCGATATTCATCTAAAGGCTCCAGGGTCCCAGACATATGAATGCTGCAGTGGACGTCTCGCAGGACGCTGGTGCCAATGGAGGGGTCAAGGCAATAGGCTTCAACATGCGGGTTTTTCCCCTGGCCACTGTCAACGACGAGTTTTATGTATTGGTCCATTTCCACTGTTGTCCAGAACCCTAGGAACACACCAAGGCTGTGAAGATAGGACCGGGGGAGCCTTCCATCTTTTTGTTTGTATTCTTGGATTTTCTCGCCATAGGCGCGAAGGTCTGCGATGATGTCTTTGAGTGTTCGACTGGTGATCTTCAACCGTGAGAGGAGTTCCACATCAAGCTCGTGGGAAGGGATGAGGGCATCGTTTTTATCAGGGTTGATTTTTCTGATGCCTCCCTCAAGCATGCCATACACATAGGTGTCACGCAGGACGGTTACCACATCGAGGAGTTCTTTGCAGAACGCACTGACCGAGATGCGCCCATCTGCGAGAGACGGGTTTCCGAACTGTTCTGCCTCCATGAGGCAGCTGGTCAGCATCCAGGTGCTGAGCTCTGCTGAGAATAATTCTCTAAGATAATCTGGAAGGTTATGTGCCTCGTCGATGATAAGAACCACATCGTCCTCTGCAATCGCAAGCCAGTCGAAGAGTTTGATGCGGATTGATTTGTCAAACACATAGACGTACGGCACGACAACGACACATGCATCATGAACAAGGAGTTTATTGACCTCGTAGGGGCAGATTCCTTTCTTTTCACAGGTTTCGATGAACTCTTCTGCAGTTGGAAGGGTTCTTTGGGCTTGTTCCATGAGGGTTTGAACGTGGTCTTTGTCACCAAGGTAGTTTCTGTAGTATCGACATCCTTTTTTTTTCTCCGAGACTGCGAGTTTTTTTTGGTGGGAACAGAACCGTGCGAGCTCCTCAGCGTTCCCGTTCTGAACCTCAGGGTCGTCCCGGGCAAGCAGGCACATGTTTCCTCGTCCTTGCATCCCGACGCCGTAGATGCGAGTGTCGTTTGTTTTCTTTTTTATCGCACGGAGTTCATGGATGACCTGTTGTTGTTGGGCATTTGTTCGTGTCGTGTAGATGATCTTTTTGTTGTGTTCCAATGCATAGGCTAGCACTGCTGCAAGGACACAGATGGTTTTGCCTGACCCGGTCCCTGATTCGAAGATAAACTGTTGTCGTTTGGTCACTGCGTTGGTGATATCCTGTATGATTTCTTTTTGGTTTTTTCGTGGTACGTAAGGAAATAACTCCGCCATCCACCCTGCGAATAGAGTTTGCAGTACATAGAGTTGTTGGAGCGTTGATGCATGAAGTTTTATAGGGATACACAATCTATGAAACGAAGATGCGATCGACACCCTTTGAGAGAATAACTGATCGTTTATCAGCTGATCTTCCAGCAGGATTACTGCAGAAGCTTCCGGAAAAATGGGAAAAGATAGGTTTTGTGGTGATACTCCGATTACCTGAGGGGTTGCAGCAGTATCAGGAGATGATCGCTAAGGTCTATGCTGAGGTGCTTGGGTGTCGCTCTACGTTACTTGACCAGGGTGGTATTTCAGGGGTGTACCGGGAGCCACAGGTGGAAGTGATTTTTGGTTCCTCAGACACAGAGACGATTCATCGTGAGAACGGGATTCGCTATAAACTTGATCCTCAGAAGATTATGTTCTCATCAGGGAACCTGAAGGAGCGGCAACGAATGTCGACGATCTCACAGACTAATGAAATCGTTGTTGACTTGTTCGCTGGTATCGGGTATTTTACCCTGCCTCTTGCGGTGCATAGTAAACCAGAGAGGATTTTTGCTTGTGAGATAAACCCGGTTGCGTTTCGTTATCTCTGTGAGAACGTGGTGTTAAACCATGTCAGTAGCATTGTCGAGCCTTTGCTTGGTGATAATCGACGTGTTGCTCCGAAGGATTGTGCGGATCGGGTGATCCTTGGGTATCTGCATACTCCGGAGGTGTTCGTGTCGGTCGCGTTGTCCTGTCTGCGTAATCAGACGGGGATGCTTCATTATCATGCACGCGTGCCTGTTGAGTTAATCCCCCAGCAGCCGCTGGCTCAGATAGAGAATGTTGCGATGCAGTATCATCGATCTGTCGAGTTGGTACATACTGAGCTTGTGAAATCCTATGCTCCCGGTATTCATCATGTGGTTCTTGATGTGAGGATTGTGCCATGACGCAGTCGATTACTCTTGTGGTGTATCATGCTAACGAGGATGACCCGAAGAAGTGTACTGCAAAGAAACTGCATAGGTTCGGGTATGCGGTTCTTCAGAAGAGCAGACGTCGGCTGCCGTCTCATGCGGTGTTATTGAACCCGTTTGCAGAGAAGAGTCTTTCGCGGGAAGATCTCCCCGTAGCCGAACATTATGGGTTGGTTGCGTTGGATTGTTCCTGGAAGACTGCGGAACAGACGTTCCAGGTGCTTGAGACGACGATGGTGTCTCGTGCGCTGCCGTTTGTGGTTGCTGCCAACCCGGTGAATTATGGGAAACCCTATCAATTAAGCACTCTTGAGGCGTTTGCTGCCGCCTTGTATATTCTCGGTGAGGTTGCGCAGGCTACCGAGATCCTTCGGATTTATACCTGGGGTCATCGGTTCTTGGAGTTGAATCAGGAGCCTTTGGAGGAGTATCGAGGGGCGCAGACGAGTGCCGAGGTCATACAGATCATGAAAAAATATATATAAAAGGATATTCAAAAAAATATATAAGATGTTTCAGTATATTTAAGTAACAAAAGGAAATGTCTACAAAAAAAAGAGGAAGATGGTATGAAACAATCACTAGAGACATTCTTCAAACCAAAAAGCATCGCGGTCGTTGGAGCTTCAAAAAACCCGACAAAAATCGGACATGCCTCATTAAAAAACATCCTCATCTCAGATTATCCCTGTAAACTCTACCCGGTCAACCCAAATGAAGACGAAATCCTTGGCCTGAAATGTTACAAGAAACTGACAGACATCCCAGGACCCGTCGACCTGGCAATGATTGCAGTACCCGAGCCACGAGTCTTGCAAATCGTCAAAGACTGTATCGAAAAAAACATCAAATGGGTCATCATCATCACCTCAGGATTCTCCGAAATCGGTAACCACGAGGCAGAAGAAGCGATACAAAAGCTGATACACGGAACAGGAATCAGAATCCTTGGGCCAAACACCATGGGCTACAAAAACGCATCGGACAACCTGGACGTCTCCTTTGTCTTCGGTATGCCCCGAAAAGGAAACCTCGCACTCATCAGCCAAAGCGGAGCCCTGGGCATGGGGATGATCTACCTTGCAAACAATGAATTCGTCGGACTGTCAAAAATCATCGGGGTGGGAAACAAGCTCGACATCGATGACGACGACCTCGTAGACTACTTCAGCGCAGACCCAGAAACAAAAGTCATCGGACTCTATATAGAAGGGATCAGACACGGGAGAGACTTCATGAACAGCATCAAAGCCTGCGACAAACCCATCCTCGTGGTCAAAGCAGGTAGAAGCGCGGCTGGTGCCCGAGCGACCGCATCCCATACCGGATCGATGGCAGGAAGCGATGCGCTCTACAGTGCAGCGATCAAACAAGCAGGTGGGATCCGCTGCCGAGACTTAGTAGAACTCTTCGATATGGCCAGAGCCCTTGCAGGACAACCCGCAGCACGAGGCAACAGAATAGGGATCATCACCAACGGGGGAGGACTGGGGATCCTTTTGACCGACGCCTGTGAATCAAACGGCCTGACCGTCCCAAAACTGTCTCAAAAAACCTTTCACGAAATCGAGAAAATCGTCCCAGGTCTCGTCAAACCAAACAACCCTGTTGACCTCGTCGCGGATGCCGGATTTTACCGATACTGGGCCTCGACCCGCGCGCTGTTGCAAGACGAAAACATTGACGGCATCATCGTCGCATCGGTTCACGCCGGGTACGCACGGCCACGGGAATATGCAGGGGCAATCCTCAAGATGATCCATCAGCAGAAACTCCATCATGAGTACGCAAAACCAATCCTCGGCTGCTGGGTCGGAGGAAAAGAATTCGAAGACCTTGTCTTAGACCTCAAAGCAGTAGGGGTCCCCATCTACCCGTCATCATGGAGGGCAGCACGGGCTATGCTTGCATTATCACTAGAAGGCGAACGGCTCAAGCGGGAACAGAAGCTTTAATCGACCCAATCAACATCAAGGATCTTCTTCCAGTCTGTCTTCTTATTTTTCCATCGTTCGATCGTATCCTTCGACAAGCAATTCTGACACAGACCAACAAGTGTAAAATAACATGAACTGCACACAGAGTTACCACATTTGATACAGACGGATTTCGCTGGATGCACCCGACAAATCTCGCATTTTCCCTTTGGTTTCTTATCCTTTAAACGCTCCTGGATCGTCTTTGAGATGTCAGCTTGTTCCTCAGCAGACACCCATTGTCTCAACGCCTTATTCATAGTCACAGTTGTGGTTTTCTGAGACTTCTTTTGTAAAGACGTTTCGTGTTCGTCCATACTCCCACCAAGCCATACAAAAGAAGAATCTCATCAAACTTTAATATTTTTTGTATGCCTATGCTTTGCCTTCCTGAAAAGAATATTTGCAGTGATATGAATAAAAGGGGTCACGACAAGAAGGATGACGATATGCCAAAAACCAAGGTTTTCGAAAAACCACTGTTCGGATGTTCCCTGGAGCAGAAAAAGCACTTCGCTTATCAACAAGCTCAACCCAAGTGCCCCAATCAGGAAGTCAAGTTGATCGAACGGGACCCAGTCCTGACCACGGTCTTTTCCGATACGTCGTTTGAAGAAGCTTTCGATAACGTCCCCAAGCAATGCACCAAAACAAAGGGAAAAAAGAATCGGAATCATGAACGGGAATCCTTCAAAGTTCGTCAAACCAAGAAACGCATAGTCACTCCCGGAGAGATACGTTGCACCAACCGCAAGTCCAAAACCAACAGTCATCCCAAGAAAAGTCCCTGACAACAATCCCCGCCAGGTTTTCCCATCACCAAGGATCCGTCGTCCATCTTTCCAAGATTTCCCAAAATCAATCGGGGTTCCCCCACCAACAATCACCGCACTTGCATTGGCAACATAAATCGGGATGACTATCCAGAAGGCTTGAAGAATAACGGTGTACTCCATTATGAGCGGAATAAGTCAGCAGCTTAAAACGATTGTGAAAAAAAATTATGTGCTCTGAGGCTTCGGTTGGGTCCGAGTGATTTTTAACCCGGTGTACTGGAATTTGTTTGATCGTTTTACCAACGCTTTGAGTGCGGTGTTGGAGATACCGAATTTCTCAGAGACCTTGTTTGCGAACGTGCCAGTGTCTCCAATGAATTCGTAAATGTCTTCTTCGAGTTTCTTGAACTGGAAATCATTTAACGATGAGACATTGAAAATCTCACTGATCTCGTTGACAGGGCAGGAGATGTTGATGTTAAACAGCGAATAAAAAGACCGGTACATCTTCTGAGGCTTGCCGTCAATCCCGTCCTCAGGTGTCGTCCATTTCGTTTCAGCAAGTTTCATTTTGTCAAAGAACTCTAAAGCCTCTTGTCCGTCCTCACCAAATTTATCAAGAATAAGGCTGCATGGGATCCAATCTTTTGAAATCTCCATAAAAACTTCTTTTTTTGTGGGAGAATCAAATGCCCGTATGATGGAAACCAGATCCGTGGAATCATTAATTACTTTAGTTCGTATCATTTGAGGATGACCTATATATAATAGGTACCCACCAACAGCTTCTCTTATATTTATACTTTTTGTATTTGGATGAAATTATTAAAAATACTCATTAAAATTTTATTTTCTCCTTAAAAATAGAAAATTATTATGGTGATACTTATCGATATTTCTAGGAGAAAACTTATATAAAAAGAATTACTTTACAAGTGGACTCGTCGGGATTTGAACCCGAGGCCTCCCCCATGCCAAGGGGGCGATCTTCCGCTGATCTACGAGCCCAGAGAACACCCTAGAACCACCATGGGCAAATAAAATTTTTGGATACAAAACTATTAGTAAACAAACCACTCTTCACCATCTTCGTATGAAACAACGGCAACTAGAAATCATCCTCCAGCGCATCCCTCGACCAGAAAAGCCTCTTGTCCATCTTGAGCAGTATATGACCCCTGCGACGATCGCAGCAGACGTCCTTTTCACCGCCTATTCCTGGGGGGATATCCATGAAAAAACAGTCGTGGATTTAGGATGCGGCACCGGGATCTTCGCAGTAGGAGCATACCTGATGGGAGCACAACAAGTACAGGGATACGACGTCGACTCTGCGGTCATCTCCCGTGCAAAAGAATACGCCGCCAAGAACAACTACCCCATTGAATTTTATATTCAAGACATCACCCAGATTAAGACATCCTGTGACACCGTGCTTATGAACCCTCCGTTCGGGGCGCAGAAAGCAAACCTAAAGGCGGACAGAAAATTCATAGAAAAAGGTTTTGAGATTGCATCGGTACTCTACTCGTTCCACCTAAAAAAAACTGTCCCTTTTTTTGAAAAAATGATTACCGCATTAAAAGGAGAAATCACGTTTCAGAAAGACTATGAGTTTCCCATCAAATGGATCTTTGATTTTCATTACAAACAGGTCGTCTCCTACAAGGTCAGCCTTCTGCGGATTACGACACATCAAACGCCATAGAACACGCCTGTTACTCCCACCACAATCCTAATAAAAGAAAACAAGGTTCACATCGTAGAAACAACAGGCTGTAGAAGCATGTCCCAAGGAAGAAACAAAGACCAAAGAATCGGTGTATTCGTTGATGTCCAAAACATGTATTATTCTGCAAAAAACCTCTACAACAAGAAAGTCAACTTCAAAACACTATTGAAGGAAGCGATGGCGGATCGGCAACTCGTTCGTGCTATCTCATACGTCATTAAAGCTGACGTCAAAGATGAACAAACATTCTACAGCGTTCTTGAGGAAATTGGTTTCGAAGTACGGTCGAAGGATTTACAGGTTTTCTATGGTGGTGCAAAGAAAGGTGACTGGGATGTCGGAATCGCCATGGATGTCATGCGTCTTGCTCCAAAGCTTGATACAATCATCCTTATCAGTGGAGATGGTGATTTCTCCGATCTCCTTGAACATGCAAAAAGCCTTGGATGCAGAACAGAGGTCATGGCGTTTGGACGGACCACCTCCCATAAACTCATAGAGGTTGCTGATCTGTTCATCGATCTTGACAAGAACAACAAATACCTGCTTTCACAGAAAAACAAAAACTAGAATGCTTTAAAAACTCTTTCACTATTGCCCCCTAACACAAAAGGAAAATAATCAACAGTATCGCACATGAATAAGAACCGGATGTTACACAGGGAGACAGACGAAAAACGACAGAAACAAAGGCCGGTCCTCCCTTTGAACCACATCCGAAAAGATAATAATATAGTACTTTATGTGCTTTCGACTTAAAAAATACAAAGAAGAAATTGGAACGTGATGAATGTGGCACGAACAAAGACGAAGAAATTCAGAGGATCCATGACCCATGGAAAAGGAAAGAAAGGTGGGCGAGGCTCAGGGTTACGTGGTGGCAGAGGAAACGCTGGACTGCATAAACATAAGTTTTCATATATGCTGAAATACATGCCTGATCATTTCGGTGTTCATGGGTTCAAACGAGACCCAAGTCTCCTTAAGGATGACCGAATCATCAACGTTGGTCAGTTAGATGAAAAGTTCCACGGAAAGAAGGAAATCGACCTTACAAAAGAAGGATATGATAAACTCCTTGGTGGAGGAATCGTTGAACACGGATATAAAATCACTGTGAAATCTGCCTCTCAGAAAGCAATCGATAAGATAGCGGAGCACGGTGGCGAAGTAAAAATAGAAGAATAAGGGTTTTGACCATGGCAGAAGAGAAGAAGAGCCGTTTATATGCCTTAAAACCGATTATCGAACGCTGGCCTGCAGTGCAAAAACCAGAGGTCCATGTGAACTTCCGGTCGAAGATCTTCTGGACCGTCCTGTGTCTGATTCTCTATTTCATTCTCACAAACATCATGATCTATGGAGTGAGCGGGTCTATCCTTGATATGTTCGCCAGCTACCGAGCGATCATGGCCGGGGCGTCTGGTTCCATTATGCACCTTGGTATCGGACCGATTGTCACCGCTTCGATTATTCTGCAGCTCTTCGTTGGAGCAAAAATCATTAAACTAGATTTGACAAAAAAAGAGGATAAGTCAATTTACCAGGGGACACAGAAAGTCCTTGTCATCGCCATGATCTTCATCGAGGCAGTACCCCAGGTCTATGGGTATCTCAGCCCCAGTGACGGGTTAAAAGCGCTCGTCGGTGGAACGATGATGGCCAATCTCATTATCATTTTACAGTTGTTCATAGGAGCATATCTTGTGTTCCTCATGGACGAGCTCATCTCAAAATGGGGAATTGGTTCTGGTATCTCACTATTCATCGCAGCTGGTGTCTCCCAGTCGATTTTCACCGGGCTCTTCAACTGGTTACCAGGGACGTCAGCCCAACCAATCAGCATCTCAAATCCCCCTGCAGGGACCATCCCGGGGACGTATTATCTTGCCTCCCAGATGAGCCTTGGGGAGATGGTGGAAGGTGGGTTCCAGATGCTGTTCATCGGTCATGGGGGATTCCAAAACGCACTCGTTCCTCTTATAGGGACTATCGTGGTCTTCTTTATTGTGACGTTTACGGAATCGTCACGTATTGAGTTACCACTTGCCCATGCGAAGGTACGAGGCGCTCGTGGTCGGTATCCGATTCGACTCATCTATGCATCGAACATCCCCGTCATTCTGATGTCAGCACTTCTTGCAAACATCAACATGTTCGCCTTGTTATTCTATACCCACCCAGGCCTCAAGGGCTTACCTGGCATTGGCGGCCAATGGTGGATAGGGGCGTATGACACCTCAGGTGGTTCGACCATGCCGTATGCAGGAGGAGCGTGGTATCTGTCAAACCTGAATGGGGTGAACAGTTGGCTTATTCCTATGCTAAGTGGTGGATTTGGTGGTCATGCGCCATGGCAATTCGCGCTGAAAACCCTTATTTACCTCACGATCATGATCTTTGGTTCTATTTTGTTTGCGAAATTCTGGATTGAAACGACAGATATGGGTCCGACTGCTGTCGCCAGACAAATCCAGAAATCAGGTATGGTTATGCCTGGGTTCCGTCGAGATCCACGGGTATTAGGGAGAGTCCTTGAACGATACATCCCTGTCGTGACCGTCATTGGTGGTGCTGCTGTGGGCGCACTAGCAGCAGGAGCTGATGCGATCGGCACTGTGGGTAACGCAAGTGGAACAGGAGTCTTGTTAACCGTTGGTATCATGATTCAACTGTATGAACAGATTGCAAAAGAGCAAGCGATGGAGATGCATCCGATACTGCGGGGTTTCTTCGGAGCTGAATAGTGAGGGAGACCATGGGAGTCATTGTTGTTACCGGGATACCCGGGGTGGGGAAGACTACTGTGATGCAGAAAGCAGCAGAAGGACTTGATATTACTTTTGTCACCTTCGGGTCTGTCATGATCGATATCGCCAAAGAGATGAAACTGGTCAAAGACCGTGACGAGATGAGGAAACTGAGCCTTGAGCAGCAGAAAGAACTTCAGATAAAAACTGCTGAGAAGGTTGGGAAGATGAAAAACGTCATCGTCGATACCCATTGCACTGTGAAAACACCAAAAGGATACATGCCTGGCCTACCGGAATGGGTGTTAAAGAAACTCAACCCGACCGCCTTTGTCATTGTTGAAGCAGACCCGCAAGAGATCTATAATAGACGGGCGAAGGATACGACACGGAACCGGGACCCTGATTCTGTTGAGAAGATAGCGGAGCATCAGATGATGAACCGAGCTGCTGCTATGTCCTATGCCACTCTTACGGGAGCGACCGTGAAAATCGTCTTTAATCATGATAACGCCCTTGATGCGGCGGTTAAAGAAGCGGAGCCTGTGATACGATGAGGAAACTGGATGATCTTGCTCAAACCGGCCAGATGCTTCTTCTCATGGTTCTTCTCTTTGTCATGATTTTGATCTTTGGCAATGAGAACATCAGAAGCACTGTGGCCCTTTCGCTTAATTCTGTCTTTGCACCGCTTATCGGCTTTGGAGGAGCAAACCCCCTAGTCACCATCGTGCTTGCTGGAATCGTGGTTGTATTTCTTTCATCGTTCTTTACTCATTTGTTTACGAACTGGAAAGCAATGGGTCAAGCCCAGGAAGCAAGCAAGGCATTCAACAAGGAGATTACAAAAGCCCGAAAGGAGGGTAATCAGAACCGACTGCAGAAACTTATGAAGATGCAGCCTCAAATCATGAAGATGACGACACAATCCTCTGGCGGGATGATGAAATCGATGTTTTTCCTTTTTATCTTCATCGCCCCAATTTTCATCTGGCTTACCTACTTTTTAGGAAATATTGTGTATTATTCGTATTTCACGGTCCCATGGGGTAATGGTGTGTCTTTGTTCGGACGAGATGGTTTTCTGATGTCGAACTGGTTTTTCCTATACATGCTTTTTTCGTTTTTAGCAGGTCAGTTGATCCGACAGGGGTTGAAATGGCTTAGTTGGACAAACTGGTGGCAGAACCTCCGGAAAAGCATCAGACCATCGGCGAAATAGAGGCAGTATGACGACGATCACGATCAGTGGTCTTCCGGGAACAGGAAAAACAACGGTCGCAGAGCTTTTAAAAAAACACCTACAGCTTCGGTATGTATATTCTGGTGAGATCTTCCGACAGCTTGCCAAGAAACATCACATGAGTCTCGAAGAATTCGGCAGGTACTGCGAGTCCCATCGGGAGATCGACGAGGAGCTTGATCAGTACCAACTTGATGTTCTGAAACAGGGCAATGTCATCGTGGAAGGACGCATCTCCGGTTGGCTTGCATATCGGAATCAGATCCCAGCAGTCAAAGTCTTGTTGAAAGCTGATATCGACATACGGGCAGGTCGTATCGTCAAACGGGAGCAAGGGGAAGTCCAGAAACGAAAAAAGGAGATCCTCACCAGAGAGAAAAGTGAAGCAGCCCGCTATAAAAAATATTATGGTATTGATATCAGTGATACCTCCATTTATGATGTGATCATTGACACCGCAGAGAAGACCCCTGAGGAAATAACGGGAATTATTGTGAAGCATATTGGGGGATAAACGAGTTTTTATATCCTTCTGTTATTCTGAGAGATGAAATGCCTGAGAAAACAAACATGCTACCGTCGTTGAAACAGCGGAAACGGTTGATAAAAGCCTCTGCCAAGACAAATAGTCATTATGGGAAAGCCCCCTCTGAACGGTCCATACGGGAATTGTTACAGAATGGTTTTATTAATCTTGATAAACCCTCTGGCCCCACGTCGCATCAGGTGGTTGCCTGGGTAAAAGAGGTCCTTGAAATCGAAAAAGCAGGGCATGGGGGAACTCTAGATCCCGCAGTGACTGGTGTGCTTCCGGTTGCTCTGGGCGATGCTGCTCGGGCGCTACAGGTTCTTCTCGTTGCTGGAAAGGAATATATCGCACTGATGAAACTACACAGACAGGTTGATGAGAAGAAAATCAGGGATGTCTGCGCAAGTTTCGTTGGAGAGATCTCTCAGATGCCACCACTGCGATCCGCGGTCAAACGAGTCCGGCGAACACGGGAGGTGTACTATCTTGATATTCTGGAGATCCAAGGAACAGAGGTGCTGTTCCGTGTCGGCTGCGAGGCGGGAACCTACATCCGGACGTTGTGCGTCGATATCGGTAAGAAACTTGGATGTGGTGCGCAGCTTGCTGAACTGCGTCGTACGCGGGTCGGCACTATCACAGAGGCTTCAGCGGTGAGCTTGCAGGATGTCAAGGATGCGTTTATCTTTTGGAGAGAGGATGGTGATGAGTCTGGGTTGCGTCAGACGATTCAATCGATGGAACGGCTTCTTGACGTCGTGCCAAAGATTGTGGTGCGTGATTCTGCAGTCGACGCCCTGTGTCACGGCGCCAGTCTTGCGATCCCCGGTGTTGTGGAGATAGATGATGAGATACAGACTGGGGAGCTGGCAGCGGTGTTGACGTTGAAAGGCGAAGGGGTTGCGTTGGTGAAGATGCTGGTCCCATCTTTACAGGTCATTGAGAAGGATACAGGGATCTGTGCGTCCCTGGAACGGGTGTTGATGAACAAAGGGACGTATCCATCCATCTGGAAAAAGACATAAAGAGGAATGGTATTGCGGTCGTGTTTATGCCGAGGTGGCTCAGACCGGTACGGCGCGAGCCTGGAAAGCTCGTGGGGCGTTAGCTCCGCAGGAGTTCAAATCTCCTCCTCGGCGTCCTTTTTTTCATTTATTCAGAAGTAACTTGTATCCTAGCACAAAAAAAGTATATTTAAATATATATACATTTAGAATACTTATAATATATATAATTTAACCAACGGTGGCAATGCTTAATAAATCACTTTGGTATAAACCCGCAGAACACCATGGACAGCTTCATCCCCCAAACCAGCCTTTTCATCGGCATCATCCCAGCCTTAATCGTCCTTTATATCGGTTTAAAAGGTTATGAAGGACATTACAAAGACAAACTCATTTACCTCACCTTCATCGTTGGGATTATCATAGGAATTGCCTCCGCCGTCATCGAACTATTCACTCGAAACATAGGCCTTCTTGTGTATATTATCCTATTCCCAATCCTGGAACAACTGTTTAAAACGATAATACTCAACCTGGGCAGGTTCCAGGAGAAACAAGAAACAACAATCTACGGATTCTCCCTTGGCCTTGGATTTGGATCTGTGTTTACGCCAGTCGCCATTTTCTTTGGAAACTTCCAAGATATCTTCAGCATGACCGCAGCAATGACCGGATCATTCGGAATCACCCTCTTCCACGCAGCAACAGGCATACTCATCGGATACGGGGTGTATGTCAACAAACTAGCCAAATACCTCAGCATTTCAATACTCCTTCATCTTGTGATAACCACCGTCATCGGGTTCACAAACCTCTTTTCAGTAGGCTATCTCCAGATAACCTTGGCGCTCTACGGCCTTATCGTGTTCTGGTACGCACTTAAAAAAATCATGCCACGGATTTTACAAGAAACCCAACGCCGAAAACGGACACAAAAAGAAATAGACATAAAAAGCAAGTAATTATTACGAAAATAAAAAGAGGTACCTGAGATGGAGATGTCAACCCCAGATGAAACATCCATAGATGATTACTATCCAGAGCAAAACCAAGAACAAAAAAAACCAAGCAACATGCCACTGATTGCTGGTATTTTTCTCATCATCGTAGGATTACTTGGCATCTTTACCTGGTCCTCAGCCTTAGCAATGGACATCAACATGATAGAAAACGTCTTACCGCCGGAAACACCAATCACCGCAGAACAACTCCAATCGTTTCTAACGACCTGCGGAATCATCGGTTGCATCCTTTCAGTGCTTACCCTTGCCGGAGGCATCGTTGCAGTCAAACGAAAAGCATGGGGGCTTGCTGTTATCGGTGGCATTCTTGGGCTTTTTACCATTGGTCCTGCCCTAATTGGCAGTATCTTATCCCTTATCGGCCTCATCTTCCTAGTGATGGGGCGAAAAGACTTCCAGTGATACAATTAAAACACAATAGTCTAATGGAGAATAATAACACAAAAACTACATCCTAGGTTTTTGAAAACGTTCAAAACGCTGGAAAAAAGGAAACGAACGCAGCTCATCAATGATAATCCCTAAAGCGATACCACAAATGAGCCCAGCAGGCAGACCCGTAAGAAAACGAACAACATTAGTACTTTCCCAGAAGCCAAGAACCTGACCGACCCCATCAACACCCAAAGGTATCAACGACAGCAGGATAACAAAGAAGAACCTCTCGTTTAACTCAAGTGTATAGACCACCATGAACAACAACCCGACAGCCAGACCTATCCAGATAGCGGTACACCGCACACAAAACGGCATCTCATTTTGATTTAACAACCAGGATCGCTCTGGTTTCTGATGACACAACCGATCACCAAGGGAATACAAGGTAGCCCAGGGAAACGACATGTTACGAAACACAGCGTCATTATCAGAGACCCCTACAGAACCTGAGAGATTAGTAGCTGTCCCAGGGGGAATCATGAATGGCGCAAGGAACTGAAGAAAAACCCAGATGAAAAAGAAGATAAAAAAGGCAAAAACAATACTCTTGAACGGCTGTTTCCTTCGTTTCATAGTCAAATCCTGTTATGTAGTGTTATTTTCATCAGAGGGATGAATGTAACAGTAGGGCATCATATTTAAATATAATATGTTTATTCTCGATACACCAAGGCGATAACAGATGACACGATTCCCAGAAGCTGAAAGTCGGTTGTTAATCAAGAAAATCTGCATGAAATGTGGTGCATCAAACGCGATAAAAGCAGGTCGATGCCGCAGATGCAGATCAACAGAACTACGAGTAAAAGCAAAAGAAGGTAGAGGCCAATAGAACTAACCAGTATCTTTAAAAACAAGATACCTCTTTTTGGTTGAAACAGTGGAAAGGCTATGCCCGAGACAAAAGTAAAAAAAAGCCAAGATTTCAACGAGTGGTATAACGAGATCGTCGAACTTGCCGATCTTTGTGATAAACGATATCCGATCAAAGGAATGAACATCTGGAGGCCCTATGGCTGGAAGCTTATGAACAATGTCGACCGGCTCATCAGGGACGAAATGACGAAAACCGACCACCAAGAAGTCTGCTTCCCCCTCTTAATCCCTGAGTCTTTATTCAAAAAGGAAGAGGAACATATTGAAGGCTTTGGAAAAGAAGTCTTCTGGGTTACCCATGCAGGTCTCAACATATTAGAGGAACGCTGGTTGCTCCGACCCACTTCAGAAACCGCGATGTATCCTATCTTTTCCCTGTGGATCAGGTCGCATACGGATTTACCATTGAAAACCTACCAAATCGTCAATACATTCCGATATGAAACAAAACAGACGAGAGCGTTCATCCGCGTACGAGAAATCCATTTCTTCGAGGCACACACCTGTCATGCTGATTTCGATGACGCGGAACAACAGATAAAAGAAGACAAAGAAATTGCACAGCGTCTCTTAAACAAACTCTGTTTACCATTTGTTTTTAACAAACGACCGGAATGGGATAAATTCGCAGGAGCCTATTATACCATCAGTATCGACGTTCTCATGCCCTCAGGAAGAACCCTGCAGATTGGTTCGATTCATCAATACCGTGATAATTTCGCAAAACCCTACGAAATCTCCTATGAGACCGAAAAAGGAACCCATGCGTTCTGCCATCAGACGACTTACGGGATGAGCGAACGGTTGCTTGGTGCACTCATCGGAGTCCATGGGGACAACAAAGGACTCATCATGCCTCCCGAGGTTGC
Organism: uncultured Thermoplasmatales archaeon; assembly: GCA_964467345.1. Taxonomy (GTDB): domain Archaea; phylum Thermoplasmatota; class E2; order DHVEG-1; family DHVEG-1; genus SM1-50. Next base: position 24,091 of record CAYXPY010000012.1, read on the forward strand.
CCCTATTCAAGTCGTAATCATCCCTATCATCTTTAAAGGAAAAGAACAGGGTGTCCTGCAAGCATGCAACACCCTGTATGAAAAACTTCTGGCGGAAGGGATCCGAGCCCATCTTGATGACCGTGAGATAACACCAGGCAACAAATACTACGACTGGGAGCTCAAAGGAGTTCCTCTGAGAATAGAAATTGGTCCGAAGGATCTTGAAAAAAATGAACTTACCATGGTACGACGAGATACGAGTGGCAAGAAACCTCTTTCTTTGAACGATGCAGAAAAAGCGATACACACTGAACTACGCCTGTTGGAAAAAACACTGTATACAAATGCGGAGAAACTCCTCAAAGACCATATGCATTGCGTCTTGACGGTCGAAGAGGCTGCACAGAAACAAGGTATCGTCGCATTACCCTGGTGCGGTAACAAAGACTGCGCGTTAGAAATAGAAAATGTTTTAGAGGGGAATACATTAGGGGAACCGATTGAAAACGCAGGTTGCCAGGAACACTGTCCGGTGTGTGGCTCACCTGCGAAGACATGGATGAGATATGCAAAATCATATTGAGGTGTAGAAAAAATGAGCGGAAGAATAACAGGTTTTTTACGGGAATATGTCCTTGCGTTAAGCATCCTTATCATCATACCAGCCGTGATATTCATCTTTATGGGCGTCGTGTACCTCTTCTTCATCGATATCGCAGAGCCTCTTAACTCACCGTTACATTTCATAAAAGACCCTCTGGGTATCTGGAATGATTATATCCTTATCGCGGGATTAATTATCCTTGGCATCGGAGTGTACTATCTTTACAGCTACTTCACAAAACGTAAATTGGTGTTAAATGAGTTAAAGACAGACAAACGCTCTGAGTTATTAAAGATGCGAAGTAAATTAGAATCCACAGTAAAACATCTTCCCTCAAAATATCAACGCATGCTGGCAGAGAAAGAAGACGAATTCGACATCAGGTAAGCCACCACCCATGGCCGAGAAAAACCCTTTTTCCCTTTTTTATGTAGTCCTGGTCGAACCGAAAAACAGTGGCAATATCGGAGCTGTTGCTAGAGCGATGATGAATTTCGATGTTCAGAATCTGTATCTTATCAATCCCTGTGAACTGGACAACGCCTGCTACGCTCGTGCCATGCATGCGACAAAAATCCTTGACAACGCACGAACATTCGACTGCTTTAGTGATACAGCAAAGAACCTTGATTTCCTGGTTGCGACGTCATCAATAGAATCAAAGACGGACAAACGACATCTGAGAAATCCAGTCATCCTTGAGGAATTCTCAGAAAAAATCGTTGATGTAAAAGGTAAGGTCGGGCTGGTGTTCGGAAGGGAAGACTACGGATTGTACAATGAGGAGATTGCTGCCTGCGACATCATGGTAAAGATACCAACGAGTGAATCATACCTCTCATTGAACCTTTCACATGCTGTTACCATCGTTCTGTATTCCTTGTATCTTCAGAAAGCGTCCATCCCCAAACGACGTCGTCCTATAGAGGCCCTTGAGAAAAAAAAATTATACGAATACTTCGACAAACTGCTGGATGACATCAACTATCCCAACCATAAGAAAGAACACACAAAAATCATGTTTAAACGCATCATGGGGCGTGCCATACCATCAAAATGGGAGTATCACACACTGATGGGTGTCCTGAGTAAGACATTAGGGAAAATAAAACAAAAATAAGCAGCAAGTCTGTTAGATCGTCTCGATGTTAAAAAGAACCTTGCAGTTCTTCAACGCTGCATGGACCTTATCTGCAAAAAAGACAAGTTCATTAATCTCTGCCTTTTCTTTTCCCCAGTCAAAAACAAAATCATAATTTCCCTTTGTCGCCTGGAAACCCATGTTGAGCAACTGGTTTTTTATGTCTGAGGGAGCAGCACCTTCACTGTTGAACATAATCTGGATATATGTCTTCATGCGATTCACGTCAAATAAGGATTCATTTTTAGGTATTAAACCATTACGATTCATCTCTACTGCTACAGTCCTTAAGAAGAAAAACCTACGCGGAGAACGGTATTGGTGCGAATGAGAGGATAAAAATAATCAGAATCAGTAGGCCAAGGAGTTTTCTTTTTGTATCTAACCGTGTGATTTCATTGAGTGGTGGTTGATGCTGAGTACCAATGAAAAGCAAGATGATGATAGCAAACATCAGCCAGCCTGAGTAGAAAAAACTCAAGCCAGCAAGTACAAAAATGACCACCCAGCTTATGTATTTATGTTTCTCCTTTAAAACCGCTCGTGCGACATGACCACCGTCAAGCTGACCGGTGGGCAGCAAGTTTACGGCTGTAAGAAAGATCCCAACCCATCCAGCAAACAACGTCGGATGAATCACAAAATTATCAGGAATAGCAAAAAGGCTTTGCATCCATTGCAACAGCAAGGGTGGGAGCAGAATGATGCTGGCTCCGTTCGTTGGCATAGGAATCGGGTTTTGCTGCATCAAATAGAACCCTACCAACGACACAGGGATTGCGACAAGAAAACCACACAAAGGACCGGCAGAACCAATATCAATCAACGCTTTCCGATCAGGGATTGGTTCTCTGGTGGAGATCAAGGCTCCGAAGGTTCCAAGAAGAAACGGTGGTGGAAGTGGAATAAAATAGGGTAACGATGCATCAACATGATGTTTCTTGGACGCATAGTAATGCCCCATTTCATGGACACCAAGAATCAGCAGTAAGGGGATGGAAAAAAAGAGGAATCCTTGCCAGAGGTAGCCAGGAGAAATCATGTTGATCCAGTCGACCTGATCAATATCGACCCATTGTAATGAACCTGCAAGTGTCGTAGTAAACACGGTTGCGATAAGGAGGACAAAATTAACCCATATTGGTTTCTGTTTTTTTCCTTGGGGTTTCTTTACAATGTAAATGATATATTCTCCCCGTTCATGTTTAATCATAGGGATATAACGTTTCTCTAGCAACGTTAGACGAAGTGATTCGAATTTCTCCTCAAGGGTTTCTTCATCGATACGGCAGAAAAACGCAACTGTGTTAATGTTTGATTTCATATCATAGAAAGGAAACCGTTGACCAACCTCACGTTGCAATAACTCTAAATCAAACGGGGGTTCAACCGATGTTTGTTCAAAAGCATTCCTTTTGTCTGGCATGATGTCTGCCAGGATATAGTCGTCGTTTTATAAAACCTTCGTAGCAATGACAGGATACAGAATAAAGATAATGATAATAAAAATCTGTTTTTATCTCCTATTCCTTTTTCCTCTTTTATCACCTGCTATAAACTCATTATAGGAACTCCGAAATGTTAATGAACAAAAACACCCATTACCCATGCCGGAGGGTAGATGCGACCTGCAGGATTGTGAGGACTGTACTGTATGATTTCTGTGAAAAGAGAGAAAAAAGAACATACCGATTCTCCTGTGAATCAGGGTAACAGAGAGGAACCTTCTATAAAAACAAAAAAGAAGCTGTGTATAGGATTTGATATGAGCAGGGGCAACGAACAGGCTCAGATGAGAAAGAAAAGTATGCAAATCAAAGATAATTCTGAAGGAGTTACTGTTGGTAAAAATTCACCATCCTCGCAAGACCGGATGTCACACATTCATGAGACTATCGATTTGTTTTTTGATAAAATAACTGATGAAAAACTTACGCGACGTAGGTTAGAATTGACTGAAAAAAAAGAAAAACCTTTCTGTAAAAATGAAGAAGAGGAGACATTGCGTAACGAATTTGAAATCAGGAATCATCTTCTTGACGACCTCGAACATCAGATGTTAGCACAACAAACACAGCTGGTTGAAAAATCAGAGGATGCGAAAAGATTACAAAAGGAAATAATGACCCGAGATCAGTCTCTATGGTCAATGAAAACGCAATTTGATGAAAAAAAACAAGAACTACACTCTTTACAGAGAGAAATCGAAGAACGGGATAAAATTATTCAAGATATCGAAAATCAATTGTTAGAGAAACAAGCATGGATCGTGGAGAATAATCATTTTGCTGAGCAACTCAGTAGAGAATTGGAACAGAACAATCGTCAACTAACAAAGATAAAAGAAGAAGTACAGGGAAAAAACAAAGTGCTGGGAACCTTGGAAAAAGAATTACAGGGAAAGGTTCAGGAAGTTAAAGAGTTACAAGGGGAAATTCTTGCACGAAATAGGCTGATTCAAACAATTGAAAAACAGATGGAGGATCAGCAACTCTCTTTTATGGAAAAATCTCTGCTTGTAGAAAACTTAGAAGACCATGTGAAAGAAAAAAATGATGAAATCGTGAAACAGAAACAGCAGCTACAGCAAACGCAGGATGAACTCGCAAGTCTCCGTACCGATATTAGTTCGAGAAATAAAATCATAGAAAATATGACAAAAATGCTTACTGAAAATCAGACTATCTTTCTAGAGAATAACACCGTTGTGGAGAAGTTACAGGATGATCTATCCCAGCATCAGGAACTTTTAACAAAGACTGGTGAGAAATTAGATCAAAAAGAACAGCAGTTGCTGCAGAAGGAAAATGAGCTTCACACACAGGGATTACGTCTTCAAGAAGCATGTATCGAACTTGATATGATACGTGGTGAAATCGATTCACGTAACAAGATCATAGAAAGCTTGGAACAACAGCTTGAAAATGAACAGACTCACCTTGTTGAAAAAACACAGATGGTTGAACATCTTGAAACAGAATTGGAACACAAGGCGACAGAAAGACAGTCACAACAGAAAGAATTAGAACTCTTCCAACAACAGGTCAAGAGTAAAGAGCTTGAACTTGCTGAGATACAATCACAGTTCAATAAGAAGCTTGTAGAATTAACTTCCATTAACACGTTGGTACAACAAAAAGAGGGGCTCATTGTTGAGCTGCAAGATGATTTGCAAAAGACAATTACGGAGGTTCAGGAAAAGAAAAACGAACTTCTCCATCTGAGACAAGAGTTGTCTGAACAAGGAAACGAACTTGAGCGTCTCAATAGAGATTCTGAGAAAAAATGGGTCGATTTTGTTTTAAAAAATATTGAACTCCGAGATACGAAGGAACAAGTCAGGGAACTTGAGTTGAACCTAGAACAGAAAGAAAATATCCTTAAGGATGTCCATCGGGAACTCGAGAAGAAAACGTTAGACTTCTCGATACATGACAAGGAGCTACGTGAGGATGCAGAAGCACTTCAGAAAGAAATAGAGATACGTAGTAGAATTATTTCAGACTTGGAAAGACAGCTTAGCGAGAAACAATTGGTGTTATTGGAAAAATCACAGATGTCTGAAACATTTCAGCGGGAGTTGACAAAACGACAAACAGAGCTCCATATACTTTCTGAGGAACTCAAAGAAAAGCAGGACAGTGTTGACTCTTTACACACCGAGATTATTGGAAAAAATTGTATCATAAATGATATGAAAAGACAATTGACTGAGAATCAGACGATTCTTCTTGAAAAAACAGTACAGAAAGACGAACTTCTCAGTACTCTTGAAAAACACCAGCGTTCCATAGAAGAAAAAGGACTGGAACTACTCAAGAAAGAAGAGGAATTATCATTCAATAGAGAATTAAGCGAGAAACAGATAAACAAGATACATTCCCTTGAAAATGAATTAACATGGAAAGAAAACGAATTACAGAAAGTTATTGATAGTATGAGGAGGGATCAGGAGTTAATTGCTGATCTCCAAACGCAAGTGGAAAAGAGCCATGAGATTGAACAAAACCAACGGGCAGAGGTTGAGTCCTTAAAAAAAGACCAAGAACAAAGAATATTTGAAGCAGATCGGATAAAGAGAACCCTTAAGAAACGTCTCGATGAATTAGATGAGAAATGCAGTACCATCGGTCAGTTAAAAAATGAGCTACAGACACAGCATACCCAGCTTACGTCAACGGTAAAAGACTTTGGTAATATAAAACAAGAGTTGGATATAAAAACTACGGAGTTGACCAAACTACAAGAAGCACTCAGGATAAGCCATGTTGACAGAGAGCCCATGACAATAAAACTATCTGAAAACGACGTGATAGGTGATCTTAACACCAACACCCTGATAGAGACAAAACCCAGCCAGGATCCTGTTAAAAAGCAGGTTGCAGCACCTATTGAGGATGAGAAAAAGATACTAGCGGGGGATGTCAACCAGATTAATAAAAATGATGAACCCCATCATGATGATATCACCTGGAAAGAGAAACTGCGTATCTGCAATGAAATCGAAAAATGTCTGGATCATACCGCAGAAGATCATCTTAAAACGAAGAAATTAAAAGACGATGAATCTAAATAAGATTAGCCCGGTATCATTCATAGAGGCTTACAACGTTTTTAATGGGGAGGGGGGCTTCTAGGATAACAGTCCTACTAGTTCCAGGTGATGGACGAATTGTTATGGTAAGGAAATCGTCATATCTCATGGCGATATCATCAGACAATTCAATGGTGATAAACGCCATATCCGTATTTTTATTAATAAGATGGAAAATCTTTATTGAGTCATCATCATCTATTGTCGATAGAAGGCTAAATGTACCAGATTCTGCACTGGTCCAAACAGAATGCTCAAAAAGCGATGAATGTCGAATTGAATCAGATAGCCCACTATAAAAGAGAATTGAATATTGTTCACCATCACAGAGTTCAATCGTCATATGTGATAAGTCGATGTTTTGAGAGACGAATGGTTTGATGAGAATTGCGATTTTTTTGATTCTTTGCTCTTCTTGAATTGTTTGGTATTTGCCAATGATTTGTTTTATTTGTAAGTAACTGCAAATTTCATCAACTACTTCATTGGTCATGGTATCGAGATCAACTTCGGTGGTGGTCTCTGTTTCAGTTATGAGAACTGATGCTGAGACTGCACCAATTAAGACGAAACCGATAAGCATCATACCGGCGATGACCCCGAGTTTCGCATGATCATTCATAGAACCACTGGTTTTCTCCATACAACGCTTCGTCTGAAAAATATATAAATCTTGTTATACAATTGTTATCTGTTCTAAAACGTAGGGAGGAAACAGGGTGAAAAGATAATAAAAAGAGGTTTTTTTGGTTTTTCCTTGTATTTATCAAGTCTTTTATCACTAATCTATAAGGAGGAAATGGTAAAATCGTGTTTGTGTGATTTTTACATTTTGGGTATTGACCGCCGAATCTTTATATAGTGTTATTTGCGAACATGTTACATGCGTGAGACTGCCATGATTATGAATGGCAGGTAAGGAAGGTGAAAGAAATGACCAAACGCTATATGGAAAAGCTGGTGGGAAGATACTGCAAAATCGTAACCAAAGAACCTGGCGAAGAACGAGCAAATGTCGTATCCGGTGTCCTTGAAGACGTCGATTATAAAGACGGATTTATTCTCGTAGATTCCTCACAAGGGTTAGGATGTCTCAGAATTGATACAATCATAGCAATTAAACCAGGGAACAAACACCGACTTGAAAAAAAACCAATCCATCAAGACGAAGAAGCAGCAGTTGGTATTGGGACTCTTATCGTCTTTATTGCCATGATTCTGGTTGCAGCAGTCGCAGCTAGTGTCATTATTCAAACTGCAGAAAACCTCCAACAGCGTGCATATGCAGTTGGAAAACAAACAATACGAGATGTCTCAAGCGGTCTGCGAGTCATTGGTGTCACAGGTTATACGAATGAACTAAAATCAAAAATTGACTATCTCGCAATCTCGATTGCACCACGAGCAGGATCATTAGACATTGATCTGAACAAAACACTGTTGTACCTGCGATTAAACAACTTCTCGGTATTAAGCCTGAATCTCTCATCAAAAACCTCAGTCGTTGGTGCAAGTGGTATATTTCACACTCTTGATCTCAGTCTCTTAAACGCCACAAACTATGGTGTCATCGCGATTCATGACCGCGATAACTCGATAATGAATACGAATGGGATGAGCGCAACAGATCAAGCAATTCTTCTAGTGAATCTGACAGCGGTGCTATCTGAAACAAGTGGTTTGTTACCAGGTGAGGTCCTCGAAGGGGAACTCGTACCTGATTTCGGTGGATCCGGTATCTTTGTCGCTCAAGCGCCAATGGCGTTCAAATACCGAGTCTGCAACCTCTAATAAAACCCTGAGAGACCAAACCCTCTCCCTTTTTCCTTTTTTTATATCACTAATGATACATCTCTTCTGTTCTATTTACTACGGCAGGTAATGATAAGAATCTCTGCTTTTTCTCCATTATAGACTGTTTGTTTGACAGTAACTTCTACAGGAATCTTGATATTTTCCTTTGTTGAAAACACCGTCGTATACATAGAAACAGCATCGCCTTTCAATCGATCAAGGTAATATTTTTCCACATCTGCAAGACCTTCAAGGGCGATGAAGTCAAAAAAACTTTTTTCCATAAGTTCATCCCGAGGATACCCCAGCATATCCATGAACGGGACATTCATCTGTTTTAATATCCCTCGTTGAATGATGACCGCGGACTGAGAAATCTTCTCAAGGGATTCGTCTGACTGTTGAGCGGAAAATGGTTCTCTGTCCTCAACGGGTTCTTGAACGAGGCGACGAGTCTCTTGAGCCATGGGTTGATTGATTTTTTGAAGGAGGTCACTATCCTCCTGTTTTATTAATTCCTGCCGCCTTTTCTCAATGGCTGATTCCAAAAGCATTAATTTCTCTCGCCATTTGCTGAACTCCTCAACCCGAGCGTTAAAAATAGTACGTTCTTTCTTGAGCTGAGCTTGAATGGCATCTAAGTGTTTTGAACGGGTTTCGAGTTGTTCTTGCTTACTGAGTAGTTCCCTACGCTGTCTTTTCAAGCCAAAGGGATCTGAGAAAAATGAAAACTCCTCATCTTCTGGCGGTTCGTCTTCAGAAACCTTGCTTGTAACGCGTGTGTCTTTCTGTTGGTCGACAGGTTCCAGGACTGTTTTCTCAGGGATTACTTCAGGTTCCTGCAGTATCTTTTGTTTCTTTTGCCAGCGTTTGTCTTTCTTTTCAAGTTCAGTCACACGATCGGTTATCTGCTCATATTTTTGTGAAAGTTCGGTAAGGGTTTCATTCATGGTATCCATTTTCTGTGACGTGGTTTCAAACCGCTTGCCCAGAGTATCCAACGGTGTTAAGACTTGTTCCCGTAAATATCTGCTAGACGGTTCTTGTTCAGCTGCTTTTTTACTGGCAAACATGATCTTTTTAACCCGATGTTTTATAATCGCTTCTGATTCTTTTTTTTCTGATGACTGCTGAACGGATTGTGGAGCAGGTGGTTGTTGTACCTCCAAGACAGGGTTTTGCACTAATGATTCGCCCTTAGATCCTTTTTCCGATAGACCGGCCGATGATTCTTTAGGATTAGTATCAGACGCATCTGCCAGGGGGCTGATCTTGAGCTCCTCTGCCATCTGCTTCGTTGAAGGAATAGAGGATACAGCAGGTACGGTTTTCTGTGCAAGCCCCTGAGATACGAGTGATTCGACCATAGGTTTTTTTTCTGGTTGAACTGATTGAACATAAGGAACTACAGGAGGTTCTGATGGCTGTGATGCAGGTAGGTCTTTTTTCAGAGGTTTTCCAAAGATGCAGATATTCTTACCCGCGCCGGTCTCATCTTTTACAAGAAATCCTGTCCAGGAGACCAGAGTCGCCTTATTATTCCGGGTTTTCAGGGGAAGGATAACATTATCGATCCAGATGGCCTGACGGATGGAATCAAGCAAACCTTTCCACTGTTTAACAGAATCACCTGGGACTAAGATTTCATTGAAATTTTTATGTAAAATCTCATCTCGAACATAGCCGGTAAACCGTTCGCTTTCTTTATTAAACTGAATGACCTCTTCATTAAGATTGAGAGTCAAAATTAAATCCTGATTCATCTCAGGTTTCTCCACATTATCCATGTTCTGTAGTATTGTCATCTCCTAACCCTTGGAAAGAATTCATGCCTCTTATGTTTTTCCTACATGTCTCTATCACCCGATTCTTTTAAAACATTTTGCTTTTACAAAAATGCAAGGAATCAGAAGGTTATTTCCTAAAATAACTCCGCTTCACCAGAGAAAAACAATGAAATAAAATCAATCGGTGACTCTCTCTTTTTCCTTTCGTTGTTACATGTTACACTTCAACCAGGCCTGTGATGTACCTGGGTTACGAACAAATCAGAAAAAAAAAAATTCTTCATAGCTGATGACATAAAAGTATAAATATACGATTATTGTTGATATGCATGGGATTCAATTAGAGGTTCGGAAAATACGGAGGGGTACAGATAAAACTAAAATTAGAAAAAGAACAACCAACGTCTTCTCAAGATGATACTCAAACCAAGACACCGAAGGTCCCTGAAATAAAACAACAAGCACCACCAGCAGAACAGAAGGAAAAACGACCAGAACCAGAACGGAAGATCATTAAATTCGATACCCCAGAAAACCCTCAGACGCACAAAGCGGAACCCAACACAGATACCATTAAAACCGTCATTACAAAAACACCGGGTGCAACCGCGGACGCTGCACGAGAAGACCTTGAGCAAAGACGAACCATACTACAAAACATGAAAGACTTTGATTTTTTGATTAAAAAAAATCAGGAAGATATTACCAACATAACAAATAAAGTCGAAAGCCTCTCAAAGGATCTCGACGATCTTGTAAGCCTCTATGAAATCGTCTCAGAACAGATGAACCCCTTTGTTGGTTTATCGAAAGTCACAAAGAAGAGACTTGATGCATTAGAAAACATCATCAAAGAGGTTGATGGGGTTAAAACACGAATAGGAGACCTGGAATCGACATTAGAAAAAACAAACCTCCATGTGATAAAAACAACCCCTCAGCCTGAACTCACAACAACACCACCAGCATCTCCAACCCAGCAGATACCCTCTCAGCAGGAGACACAAAGCATGAAACCTATTGTACAACCAACACTCATGGAGAAAATAACAGAACGAGAGCTGGATGACCTCCTGAATAGATCCTTAGACTCGCTACTGACAGAACAGAACATCGACACGATGATTAATGAATTTTTCATAAATTTAAAATAAAGGGAAACCGTTCATAGAAAGGAGCAGGTGAATGAGCGAAGGAGACAACACCCAAACAGAGAGATTACTGGATACCATCGAGATAGATGCAGAATTAACAGCAGTCGTCCAACAAAAGATACTACCGGAGAAGATAGCCCACCGGATTTCAGAAAAAATAAAGGAGAAAAACATACGATTAACAAAGACCCAACTCAATAAACTAGTGGAGAAAATACAAAATGCATTGCTGAACTATACCCCAGCCCCGGCAATTCACCCTGCATCAAACGAGCAGAAAACCCAAGATGACATCACTGTGCAAACCAGTGATATGAAAAAACTAATCGATGCGATTGAACAACTCAATATCCGCATGAAAGTCCTGGAAGATCATAAAATCGAAGGGATCAAAGGAGTCAGCGGACCACTTGTCAAGACCAAAGACATACGGATGGTGGACCAAACAGCGATCCTTGACGGTTCCATGCAACCGCTCTACAGGGTCCCCACTGATCCTGAAAGCATTGTTGTCATCATGAAATGGTTGCAGTACCTTGTTGATCGAATCGGAAAAAACAACCTCCCAGAAGCATTAGGATATTATGTCGACATCGGATGGATTTCCGAGGACGTTCGATTTGATTTACTGAATTACGCAAAGGGGATAACAGAAGGACCAACACCCTCAGGGGCCCATCCACCCCAGCTGCCTGCAACAGATCATCTCCAATCGTTACTGTTCATCCAGAAGATAAAAGGAATGCAACTGGACGACCGGTTCCTCAGCAAGATAGAACGCGATATGGAGAAGATACTGAAAAGCATCGAGGGTCATCAACTGAAGCAATAACCTGGCGGAGAACAAACTTTATTAGATTTATTTCGTATTACAGAATGGTTATCTGATTCGATGGATGCACATCCATTAAACTCACTTAGAGGGTAGAAAAGATGGGGTTCTCACTCATAGCAGCAGCTGCTATTCTAGGATTCACCCTGTTCATGGGAGTCGAAATTATCGTCAGCGACCTCCTCCCAACCATTGAAGAGATAAATACATCCTACGGGGCGATGAACGAAAGAATGCAGGAACAACTCCATACAGGGATCAATATCACGCAGGTGCAACGGACGCTCAACGGAACGACCTACGATTATACTGTCATGGTGCAGAACACCGGGAGTATTACCCTTCATAGCACAGACTTTATGATTCTTATCAATGGGTCTTTATGCGATTTCAATGTAGCTAGTAGCTATTTCTACCCTGAAACCACCATGGATTTCCAGGTAGTGAACCAAGTTGCTGGGGGAGAAGTACGAATCAAAATAATCACAAACAACGGTATAGCTGATTACTATACCTCTCGCGAATGAGGGAAAAAAAATGGGATTTAGTTTAACCGGGACACATGTCATCTTCTTTGTCGCAGCAGTCATCGTCGCAGGCATGGTGTCCGGCGTATTCATCGCAGTAACAATGAATGTGACCACAAGCCTCTCAAATCGAGGCGAACGGGTCAGTGATCAACTCAACACGCAGTATGCTATCATCAATGATCCAAGCATCATCCCAATGACAGGGTCATATTATATCTTTTATCTGAAAAATATCGGAGGAGCACAACTAACAACAACGAATCAGACGTTCCAGGTTTTCATCAATGGGGAGCTGCTGGCACCATCACAATATTACTTCGCAGAGAGCGTCCTTGCTATTGAGGCAGTGACAAATCTCTATGTGAATACAACACTTCTCAGCGGGGATCATATCCTACGTCTCGTTGGCCCACAAGCGGTGAGCAAAGACTTTACGTTTATGAAATAAAAAAAAGAGAAGGACATGAGGTAAAATGGAAGGAGTTAAATCCATCATTCTAGAGCGGAAAGGGGAAAAAGATGGATTTGCAGAACGTTTCGGAAAAGTCATCCCGAATGGTTCCTTAATCTTCATTGAAGGAAAAGAAGGCACCGGGAAAAGCATTTTCTGCCAGCGGTTCTGCTACAGTCTGCTGAAGAACGATTGCACCTGCTCGTATGTCTCTACGCAGTTTACCATAAAAAGTTTCCTGAGGCAAACAGCCTCGGTTGGCTATGACGTCAGAAAATACCTCATGGCAGGAAAACTCCTGTTCATTTCCACAGAGGTAACCCTTGCAGAGACACTTCCCCGCAAGACATTCCTAGAAGGATTAATCACGGGACGGAAACTCTTTGACCCGGAAATCATTTTTATCGACTCACTCTCAACGCTGCTCAAAGACAGCCTCAACAACGACAACCTCATCGATCTTACGAGTTTTTTCAACCGCCTCACTGGATGCGGAAAGATCATCTTCGTCACCGCGAATCCCACGGAATGGCCTGAGGAGATCCATAACCGGTTTCGGATGATTACCACGCTTCATTTTCGAACATCTCGGGAGACCGCTCCAGGTATCGGTATCGTCTATAACATCTATCTTGAGAAATTCAACGGCGCTCGATTCAAATACGACCCGGTCACCAGATTCTCCGTACGGCCTGGCGTTGGTCTGACCATCGAATCCAGCGGTGTCGCATTCTAAGGAGGCAAACGGTATGACACAGATGGAGAAAAAAGAGGAAGAAAAAATCATCAAAGAGAACCCTCATCTCCAACACTATCTCAACGAGATACGAAGTAAAATGGAGCCTCCTGTGTTCTACAGCAAATTACCCCGCGACCTCAAGGAGGAGAAATATCCGAATATCATTTATCCGACAAAAGGCTCTGTGTTCATCCATATCTATCGAACAAAAGACATGGAGGGAAAAGAGTATCATGCCATTGAGCCTAGTCTTAACGAAAAAGAAAAAATAAAACGCGACATGATGCTTGATCTCATCTATGAGAAAGCACCGTTCTGGAAAGCAGTCAAAACCGATGAAGAACTCAAAGACGCTATCCGTGCGTTAATGGACACACTGACAATCACCGATGAACGCTCAGCAGGAACACCCAAGGTGGTCGGTGGAAAACTCCGAGTCACCTCTGTAGAGAAAAAAAGCATCGAATATGACATCACAAAGAATATCATCGGTGGTGGCCCTCTTGAACCCTTCATGAGAGACCCGTATCTTGAGGATATCCACATCATCACCGGGGAAAACGTTCATCTGATCCATAAGATATTCGAAATGATAAAAACAAATATTTTTATCGACAAAGCCTGGGCGAACACCTTTTCTCAGGAGTTCAGCGAGAAAATAGGCAGCCCTGTCAGTGAAGGACAACCAATCGCCGATGGAACCCTGCCTGACGGCAGCCGTGTAAACATCATCCATAGCAAGGACGTCAGTCTGAAAGGACCGACCATGACGATTCGGAAATTCAGCGAAACACCCATCAGCGTGACACAGTTGATCAATTGGGGGACATTTGACTGCGGTGTCGCAGCCTATCTCTGGCTCTGTCTGCAATACGGCCGGAGCTTGTTTGTCTGCGGGGAAACCGCATCTGGGAAAACCACCACAGCCAACGCAATCATCCCCTTTATCCCCCCAGAGAAGAAGATTTTCTCTGTAGAGAACACTCCTGAAGTCCAGGTTCCTCATGCGGTCTGGCAGCAGTTATTGACAAAATCTACAGGCCCTAAAGAAGGGCATATCGAACTAGAAGACCTCCTGCGCGCAGGTCTTCGATCAAGGCCGGATTACATCATACCAGGTGAGACAAGAGGAATCGAGGGACGAGTCGTCTTTCAGGCGATGCAGACCGGCCATCCGGTCATTACCACGTTTCATGCAGGCAGCGTCACCAAGGTCATCCAACGGTTCACCGGTCATCCTATCAACATCCCAAAACCATTCATGGACAACCTCGACGTCGTATTAATCCAGATGGCTGTTGAACGGAAAGGAAAACGCATTCGACGGGTGTTATCCGTTGATGAAGTCGAAGGGTATAATAAAGAAGTCGATGGCATCATGTCCCGTAAAGCCTTCGAGTGGAACCCTGTTGACGACACTCAGACGTTCAAAGCAAACAGGAATAGCTACATTTTAGAATCACGGATTGCGAAAATGGCAGGGTTAACCGATCCTATGAAGATCTATGATGAATTTGATCAAAGGAAGCATATCCTGGAGAGGATGCTACAAGAGAAAATTTTTGATTATTATGAGGTCGTACAATTCATTTGGACCTTCTATAGAGAAGGCGAGAAAGCCTTACCAATAACAATCTAAGAGGATAAGAAAAAGACATGAGAATGACTCATTTAGAAAAGACCCAAGTATTCCATGGAGCTGGCTAAAATATGTCACAGATGCAAAAAGAAGAGGTAGACCAGCTTATTTCAGAGAACCAACACCTCAAAGAATACCTCGACTCCCTTAGACAAAAGATGTCAGCCCCCATCTTTTATAGTAAGGTCCCCCGTGAAGTCAGGGATGAATCCTACCCTAACTTCATCTACCCCACAAAAGGGGTTGTGTTTATCCACATCTATCGAACACAGGATATGGATGAAGTCGAATATCATGTCATCGAACCAGTCGTCGATGATGTTCTCAGAGAAAAACTTGATGTGATTCTCAAGCTCATCGTCAAGAAAGCTCCAGAAAAGAAAAGTGTGCTTACTGATGATGATATGCGTGAGGTGCTCAAGGAGCTGATCGACGAGATAGCGGTGATTGATGAGAAAGCAAAGCAACTTGAGGTATCAAAAAAGAAAGGAAAAACAATACGACAAGAAAAAGTGAAAGTCACCTCTTTTCAAAAGAACGTTTTACAGTACAACATCGTTAAAAACCTGGTCGGTGGAGGTCCTCTTGAGGCGTTCATGAGAGATCCCTATCTTGAGGACATCCATTTTGTCGCAAACGAAAAGATCCATTTGATCCACAAGGTTTTTGGGATGATTAAGACAAACGTCGTCGTCGGAGAGAAAGAAGCCCCGGTGTTCACCAAAGCTATCAGTGAGAAAATGGGTGCACCGGTCAGCGAAGGTCGACCGATCGTCGATGGTGTTCTGCCTGACGGCAGCAGAGGCAATATCATCTATAGTTCCGCTGTCAGTATCAAAGGACCAAGCATGACCATCAGACGGTTCACCGAGACCCCCATCAGCGTAACACAGCTGATTAAATGGGGGACGCTTAGCTCAAGTATCGCGGCGTACCTCTGGCTCTGCCTGCAGTATGGTCGGAGTTTCTTCATCTGCGGAGGTACTGCCTGTGGGAAGACGACGACAATGAATTCTATCATCCCGTTTGTTCCCCCTCAGAAAAAGATTTATACCGCGGAAGGAACCCCGGAGCTTCAGGTTCCCCATACCGTGTGGCAACGGCTTTTAACAAAGACCACCGGTCCAAAGGAAGGCCAGGTCGATCTCTTTGACCTTTTAAAGGCTGCGCTGCGGTCCAGGCCTGATTATATCATCCCTGGTGAGGTGAGAGGCGCTGAGGGAAACATCGTCTTCCAGGCGATGCAAACAGGTCATCCCTGTATGACGACGTTTCATGCTGGAAGCATCACCCAGGTCATCCAACGGTTCACCGGGGATCCGATCAACGTGCCAAAGACGTTTATGGATAACCTTGATTTCGTCGTCATCCAGCTTGCCATCGAACGTGATGGAAAAATGATCCGACGATGCACCGCTATTGACGAAATTGAAGGATACAACAGGGAGGTCGATGGAATCATGTCACGGACCGCGTTTACCTGGAAATCCGATGAGGATATCCATATGTTCAAGGCGAATCGGAACAGTTACATCCTTGAGGAAAAAATCGCAAAAAACGCAGGATACTCCGATACAGCAAAAATCTACGACGAGCATGAGAAACGAAAACACATCCTGGACCGGTTGGTCGAAGAAGACATCTTGGATTACTATGAGGTGGTCCAATGCATCTGGGGGTACTACCGGGATGGTGACAAAGGGCTTCCTATTTCCGTGTGAGGGGTTATGGTA
This sequence comes from uncultured Thermoplasmatales archaeon, assembly GCA_964467345.1. Taxonomy (GTDB): domain Archaea; phylum Thermoplasmatota; class E2; order DHVEG-1; family DHVEG-1; genus SM1-50. Next base: position 41,071 of record CAYXPY010000012.1, read on the forward strand.
AAAGAAGAGACACAAAAAGAAAAGAGGACAAAGAAAGCAAAAAAGGATAAAAAAGATGCCCTCAAAGAAGTCAGGATAGCGTACCGTAGCCTTGATGACCGGAAGAAATTCATCAGATCCGTCTTCGTTCCCCTGCTTTTCATTGGAATTCTTGTCATGTGTCTGCCGTTCCTGCTGCAGATGCTTGTGCCGGTTGATCTGCAGTACAATCCTTTTACGTTTTTCATAGCCGGGATCATTCCAATCATTTTGGGGGTGTTCTATCCGTACATTAGTTGGAAGAACAAGGAATCAGACATTAACGGGAAAATGCATTTTTTTATCACGCATATCAGGGTGCTGGCGATCTCTGATCTCACCTTAAAGGACATTATCAATGTGTTAGGTGGGAATAAGGCCTATAAGAGCCTCGGGGAGGAGCTGCGGAAGATAAGCGTCCTTGCTGATCAATGGCGGGTCCCAGTCTCAAAGACGTTCCGGTTCGTCGGTGAGCGCACACCAAGCAAGATTCTACGTGATTTCCTGGATCGATTCTCCCAGAGCCTTGACAGCGGTGTAGAGCATCGAGAGTTCATTGAACACGAACAGGATGCAGTCCTGCAAGAATACAAGACGATTTATGAAGCCAGCAACGAAAACATCGTGATCCTCAGCGAGGTGTACGTCAGTCTGCTCATCGCAATTATCTTTGTGATGTCCCTTGGCATTGTCCTACCAATGGTGATGGGAACCCAGGACATGGGGACCTTTATCTATGTCGCATCATTCATGATGCTTGCCTCTGAAGGAATGCTTCTGTACCTCTTACGTTCCATGATCCCCCCTGATGAGATGTGGCATTGCACCGGCGATAAAGGAGACGTTGAGCTGTCGCTCCTACGCTCCTTCAAACTCACCCTTGCCCTCTCAGTCATCCTCAGCGTCCTGCTTTTGTCATCAAAACATTTTCTTAATCTCCCGGTTGTATCCATCATCCCAACAGAGATCCTTGTTGCGGCGGGGCTGACCCCCCTGTTCATCCCAGGGATAAAGACTCTCAGGGAAGAGGAGCATATCTCACGGAAAGAGCGCAACTTCATGGGCTTCCTCCCCGCGTTAGGTTCGATTTCAACCATGCGAGGAGGAAAGATAAACGACTCCGTCTACTACCTTAGCGAGAAAGACTACGGGGTTCTCACCAAGCATATCAGGGACCTCTACCGACGTCTCCGGACCAGGATCAATGATGATGACGCCTGGGAATGGTTCGGGGTGGACACCGGCAGTAACTACATCCAGAGGTCCTGTGAGATGTTCAGGCAAGCAACCACAGCAGCAGCAAACCCCCGTACGGTCTCACGGATGATCTCAGAAAACATCCGAAAGATACGGGACCTACGGGTCAAGAAACTCGCAATTGTACGGACGACCTCAGCGATGCTCGCAGGAATCACCTTTGGGATAGCTTTTTCCATTTACATCTCATTTCTCGTCGCACGCCATCTCAATGGAATTCTCATCAGTAGTAACGCTGGTCGTCCCTTTGAAGGCACTCAGATTGATGTCGGAGCGATCCTTTCCACGGTCCCCCCTGAGGTGTTCACACAGAATTTCTATCTGATCTTCCTGGTGCTCCTTGCCCATTCGTTCCTCATGGGTCTGACGATACGATCCCTCCGAGGCAGCCACATCCTGGTCAGTCTTTGTTATTTTGTTCCGTTCGCATGGATCGTCGCAATCACCTCCACAGCCGTCGATATCGGGCTACGTGGGTATCTTGGGATGTAAAATAACTAAAGAACGAAGAAAAAAAGGATCTTTTTTTTCTCTTATGGTTGGAGGTCCACAATGGTATGGGATAACGCACTGGGCGTTGTAAAACCGATAATCCCCCGTAGTCCATGCTCCGGGTAAATCTCTCCGCTTATCTCAGTACGCGGCCCTAGCCCCGAGAAACAGGCATCAGTATTTACAAGGATGACAACCATGTCCTCGTCGTTTATCAACGGGTTGGTCGCATTGCAGGACCCATCAATATCACGAACAACAATAACACCATACTGAGACGACGTCAGATTACTACTGTTCAGGGTATTAAATAGCCCATTCGATACTGAACTGGTAAAACAATCACTTGAATAATTCAATATGACTTTTGTCGTGGAATCACTTAATGTAAGCAGTCCATAGGTCAGATCAATACTCTCAGAAGCAGTAGTAGGGGTGACAAAAATCGCAAGTTGCGTAATTGAGGCATTTTGTACATACCCACTCACCTGAGTGACCTTCAATCCACTGGAAATATCCTTTATGGTCTCTTGAGTTGTTTTCACTGCCTGTTGTTGCAGGCTGTTCATGGTCTGTATCATCACAGAAGCCGTAATCCCCGCGATAAGAATCATAGCGATAAAGATAATCAACGCACCAATACCAATGTCCGCATCCAGATTGGTTCTTAATCCCTTCAACAACATTGAACTCGTTCTTACCCCTCACTTAGTTGACATGGGCGTTAAGAGTTACTCCCACCATTTAAACAGAAACACAAAACAGCATAAAAATCTATGGGTTTGGGGAAGTATCAATCTGAGTATAGAAAAAACATCTTATGAAAAACTAAAAAAAAAAAAAGATAGGTGGGTGATGTTTTTTCACCCGATGTATTCAGTCTTGTTTTGCCTAATACAGATCGTAGACTACTTCAGACAACGACGAAGGCACCCGGAATGAAAACGTTGCTGATGCGCCTTGCTCTGGTGTCACTAACCCAGCGATTGTACTTCGTGGAGTCAGACCACCAAAGATTGCGGCAGTGTCCACGCAAAGCATGACAACATCCCCTCGGTTAATTACAGGGTTGGTGGCAGATAATGAGGTATCTGCGTCCTGAAGAACAAGAATTCCAAAGGTTGCTGAGTCGATAGCCCAACACAGTGCCGTTGTATTGTCAAGAACATCTGGTTCAAGGTCGTCAACAATATGAGTAAAATCACCGGCTCCGTAGGTAAGTATTGTCTTTACGACCCCATCTGAAATTTCAACGAATGCATTACTCAGATCGATATCCCCAGACCCCGCATGAGGTCGAACGACCAGGACCATTTGAGTGATTGAACCACCAGAATTTGCTCCTTCGATATCGATGATTTGAAGTCCGGATGATACCTCACGAATGGTTTCTTGACCAGTCTGCATCGCTTGGATTTCTAAGCGATTTGCAGTCTGGATCAGCACTGAAGCTGCGATACCAGCGACCAGGACCACTGCAATAAAGATGATCATCGCACCAATACCCATATCACCAAGATCATTATCCTTTAAGATTTTACTTATTTTTCTCATTTCTTTTCACCCTCCTTTAATACAGAGTATAAACATTCTTTGATGTTGGATATGATGCAGGTGTGGTAAATGCAAAAACTCCGGCTGCACCTTCCTCAGGTTGAATGACACCCCAGATATCCTTTCTCGTATCAAGACCTGCACCGAATACCTGTTCAAGATCAATGGTAAGCATCACCTTACCACCTTTTTTAATAACAGGGGTTGCGAATGATACCGAATTACGAGGGTCTTCCAACACGATGATTCCAAACGTTTGATCAGTAAGACCTGCATAATGGGTTGAATTGAACAAATCTCCTGAAATATTTTCTGTTGGAACAAATACAGTTGCATCGTCCCACCCATATCTCAGAATTATCTTTTGATCTGAATTTGAAATTTCCAGATAGGTTTGATTGAGGTCAATACTAAATGATCCAGACCGTGGTTGAATGGTTATCGTCATAAGACTAAGAGTTGTGTCACCATCTGCACGGAATCCCGTAATTCCTGTCACTGCCAGACCAGTGGAGACTTCTCCAATTGTTTCTTGGCCTGTTTGCATCGCTTGTATCTCCAGCCTGTTTGCCGTCTGAATCAAGACGGACGCTGCAATACCGGCAACAAGAACCATTGCGATAAAAACAATCATCGCTCCGATACCCATATCACCGATATCATCAGTTTTTAGTTTTTTTATGATGTTTCCCATTTTGCTCACATCCCTCCTATAGGTTTTATTCTATCATTTCTTTAGTTGTCGAAAAAAAATATCAACAACATTAGAGAGTGCTTGACCAAACAAATATTTCGTTTCTTTAAATAGGTTGTTTGCAGATACAGTAGCATATGCATATGCAGGTTATAGGAAAAAAATAACTAACTTTAGATTAAAATTACATTACATTATATTTCTAAAATCAATACGAAAAAGAATCCATAAAACCATTTTTGTTAAGTAAATAAGTGAGGTAAAAAAAAATGAGTACAGGAGAAAAATCAAAGGAAGTTTGTAAAGGTGGTTTGACAGCGGACCAGGGACTCCTAGATTTCAAGCAGTGAAGCTTACCTCGTAAGACTCCCGAAGGAATCAAACAAGGCTCTCCACCTAGTCTAAGAGTCCCAGCCCCCTTGCGGGGGTAATCTTCCCGTGGGCTCTCGCACCAAAGTACAGAAGAGTACGTAGACAGGCTTAACTGCCGGGTTCGAAAAGAGACCGGGTGTTTCCCTGACACTATGACCGTCAAACCACCGTTACCCTGATTTTTCCTATGAATATACAACGCAACCTGTTTAACGATTGAGCCAGTAATGAACGGTTAGTAGCTCTAGGCTGAACATGTCGCCGAAGCTTCATGCGTACACCTGAGCTCTATCAAACGAATCTTCTATTCGAGTTCTATGATGTCTCGTCTCGAGGTGAGCTTCATGCTTAGATGCTTTCAGCATTTATCCCTTATAGCGTGGCTACCCAGCATTGCCCTGTCGGACAACTGGTAAACTAGAGGCTACAGACCCTTGTTCCTCTCGTACTAAAGGGTCTTTCCCCTCAAACATCAACGCTTCCAGAAGTTAGCAACAAACCTGTCTCACGACGGTCTAAACCCATCTCACGATCCGCTTTAATGGGCGAACAACCCCACCCTTGGCAGCTGCTGCACCGCCAGGATGCGGAGAGACGACATCGAAGTAGCAAGCCTCCAGGTCGATATGGGCTCTTGCTGGAGACGACTCAGTTATCCCCGGGGTAACTTTTCTGTTATCAATCACCCCCATAAATGAGGTTGATTGGTTCGCTAGGCCCTGCTTTCGCAACGTGGATTGTTATTGGCCCAATCCACGTAAAGCCACCTTATACCCTTGCATTCTACAGGAGATTTCTGACCTCCTTGAGGTGACCGTTGGGCGCGCTTGATATCTTTTCGAGCGCGTGGCGCCCCACCCAAACTACCCACCGATCGGTGTCCTTTTGCAAGTTAGTGGTACGGCAAAGCTAGGGTGGTGTCCCATTGGCGCCTCCACCAGAACTAGCGTCCTGGCTTCGACGGCTCCCACCTACGCTTCACAAGCCAAACCGTATCACAGCGACAGGCTGTAGTAAAGCTCCACGGGGTCTTCGCTCCCTTCTGGAAGGTACTGGACTATGCGCCAGTAAGTCAATTTCACCGGTTTCCAAGCGGGGACAGTAGCGCTCTCGTTAAGCCACTCATGCAAGCCGCCAATTAAGCGGCAAGGTATTACGCTCACATCTGTTACTTCGAGGACCTTCCCTTTGGAGAAGGCGGATTGGCATTTCTGTCAATCTCCTCATGTCGCCATGAGGGTCGGACTATATCTTCACTTCTTTTTTGGAAGTGTTCGGCGTATAGTCTCTGAGGGATCTATATACAATAAATAGACTTCCCTGCTGATTGTCTGCACCAACAAATTTTCACCAATATTTTGGTATTGTTGGATACTCAGATGTTCCAGCAAATAGCCGAATTTGATTAAGGCAACAATGAACTTGTGGTTACCTTAAGAGGGTCATGGTTACCCCCGCCGTTTAGCGGTCCTTCGCCCCATTGAAATAGGTTTTCAGATACCGCCACTGGGCAGGATTCGGCGACCATACACATCCTTTCGGACTTGCGGTCTCCTACGTTTTTATTAAACAGTCGGAGCGCCCTAGTCACTGAGACCTGCTTTTCACAAAGCAGGCACCCCTTATACCGAAGGTACGGGGCTAATTTGCCGAGTTCCCTCGCCTGGATTTAGCCGACACACCTTGGCTTACTCAGCCAGGGGCACCTGTGTCAGTTCTCGGTACGGGTTTCCAAACGACATCTCATATCTCTTTTCACGGGCACTCGAGCTTGATAAAATCCGTCTAAAACGACAGACCCATCACGCTTTGGCCAAGTTCTCACCATGACGGTACTCCCTTAGCTTAATACGCTTAGACAGACAGACGAGTCTGCAAAATCTACCCGAATGCGTTAAAAAATGAGCAAATGTTTGGAAAGTACAGGAATATTAACCTGTTTCCCATTCGGCAACTTCAATTAAGGGTTGCCTTAGGACCGACTAACCCTCGACTGATGGACATCGTCGAGGAAACCTAGCCCTTTCGGTGGTAGAGATTCTCACTCTACTATGCTGCTACTTTTCCCAGGATTCTCGTTCGAACGCGGTCCACTTGATCTTACGACCAAACTTCTACCCACGCACGACGCCCCCCTACTCATCTCCTTTTAGGAGTGCTTACGTATCGGTGGTTAACTTAGCCCCGTCCATTTTCAAGGCATACGATCTCGACCAGTGAGCTGTTACGCTATCTTTAAAGGATGGCTGCTTCTAAGCCAACCTCCTGGCTGTCTGAGATCGTAAACGCTTTTTGTTCTTTGACACTTAGCTAACACTTAGGGACCTTAACGCAAGGCTGGGTTGTTTCCCTTTCGGACATCAAGTTTACCCCAGATGCCCTCACTACCCTGACTCTACGATGAATACACATTCGGAGTTTAACAAGGCACCGAGGAATTTCTTCCCCTAAGCGCCCAATTAGTGCTCTACCGTGTACTCCATCTCATCAGAGATCTACCTGCGGGTAGTCTCGGGGGGAACCAGCTATTGCCAGTCTAGATTGGTCTTTTGCCCCTATACGCAGCTCATCTCAACGATTTGCACATCAGTACGAGTTCGGTCCTCCACCCCACTTTCATGGGGCTTCAACCTGGCCACGCATAGATCGGCTGGCTTCGGGTCTCGTGGTAATGACTACAGGCGAGCACACCTTGTCCCTTGTTGCCTGCGGACATTTGCTTTCGCTGCGGCTTCGGGCCTTAAGCCCTTAACCTCGCCATCACCAGGAACTCCCTGGGTCATTATTCAAAACGAACGACAAGACATTGCTCCACTATCTAAGATAGCTTCGTCGCTTTCATGCCTTATCAGTCTGTAACCATTTGATTTCATGCTCTTTGCACCTCCCGCAAGGGGTACTTTGCAACGTTCACTCACGCTACTATTGCACTATCGGTCTCGAGTAGTATTTAGGGTTGGAAGTTTATGCCTCCCGTATTCACGCGCGATATCCAACGCACGTTACTCTGGATACCCAAAAATCTCCCACTGGGTTACCTCTACAGGACTATCACCCTCTATGGTACCTCTTTCCAGAGGACTTCGAGTTTGCCAGTTTGGGAGTAAATGAGTCCAAACTCCACATCTCCCTTAGTTCGTCGCTAAGGGATTCGGTTTGCCCTCTTGGGTGTTCGATCGCCTTTACTAACCCAATCTCAATTGATTTCTTTTCCTCTGCCTACTAAGATGTTTCAATTCGGCAGGTTCCTCTTCGCTGATGCGAATATCGCCGGAGCGATAGGATGTCCAATTCGGTAATCTCCGTATCAAAGGCTCCTTGCGCCTACACGGAGTAATATCGCGGCTTGGCACGACCTTCATCAGCTCTCGAGCCGAGCAATCCACCAAATGGCGTAGCACTGGCTCAATTTACGTCCAGGTTGCGTATGCAATCCATTGCCTGTAATTCGCAATGGGACGATCATCAACCTCATCTGCGAAGATTGGGTCTACGTCCTTACCATCCAATTTACCAACAAATTGGATGGCGTTTTCTCATATTGATGAAATGGGAAAATCGGAATGGACCGGATGGGATTTGAACCCATGGCCTCCTGCTTGCAAAGCAGGCGATCTTCCGCTGATCTACCGGCCCTTACTAATATACTTACGGGTAAGGACCGAGGAAATTCGATAATCCTTAATATACTTTTTGATCGACGTGATTTTAGTGTTTAATTCACCCATCAATTTTAATCGTAGGAGGTGATCCATCCGCAGGTTCCCCTACGGATACCTTGTTACGACTTAGCCCCGCTCACTAAGCCTAAGTTTGAACGCAGCAACAAGCTGCATCCTCACTCAGACCCAATTCGCATGGCTTGACGGGCGGTGTGTGCAAGGAGCAGGGGCATATTCACCGCGGAATGTTGATCCGCGATTACTACGGATTCCAACTTCATGAGGGTGAGTTACAACCCTCAATCCGAACTATGACTAGGTTTCGGGATTACCTTCACCTTTCGGTGTCGAAACCCATTGTCCTAGCCTTTGTAGCGCGCGTGTAGCCCGGGGGATTCAGGGCATACTGACCTACCGTTGCCCTCGCCTTCCTCTGACTTATCGCCAGCGGTTTCTCTAGTGTGCCTAGTAAGCGAACTTACCAGTTGCAACTAAAGATGAGGGTCTCGTTCGTTGTCTGACTTAACAGAACGCCTCACGGTACGAACTGACGACGGCCATGCACCACCTCTCGGAAAATCAGGCAAGGTCATCAGCCTGGCCTTCATATAACCGTCGCCCCCGGTGAGTTTTCCGGCGTTGAATCCAATTAAACCGCACGCTCCACCCGTTGCGGTGCTCCCCCGCCAATTCCTTTAAGTTTCAGTCTTGCGACCGTACTCCCCAGGCAGCTCGCTTAACAACTTCTCTCCGACACTAGTTGGGCTCGGAGCCCGACTAACATCAAGCGAGCAGCGTTTACACCCTGGACTACCGGGGTATCTAATCCCGTTTGCTCCCCAGGGCTTCGTCCCTCACCGTCAGACCCGTTCTAGCTAGACGCCTTCGCCACTGGTGGTCCCCCTAGGATTACAGAATTTCACCTCTACCCCAGGAGTACCTCTAGCCTCTCCCGGTCCCAAGTTAAACAGTCTACCCGGAATTCGTACGGTTAAGCCGTACGATTTACCCAGGCATTTATAGAACCGGCTACGGACGTTTTAGGCCCAATAATAGCGGCCACCACTTGGGCTGCAGGTATTACCGCGGCGGCTGGCACCCGTCTTACCCAGCCCTTACTCTCTCTGTTTTTTAGACAGAAAAACAGCTGACTCTTACGAGCCAGCACTTGGGATTCCCTCGTCGTGCTTTCGCACAGTGCGAAGTTTTCGCGCCTGCTGCGCCCCGTAGGGCCTGATATCGTGTCTCAGATATCATCTCCGGGCTAGTGCTCTCACAACCCGTATCCGTCGTAGGCTAGTCAGGTAGTTACCCTAACTACGACCTGATAGTCCGCAGACTTATCCTTAGGCGATAAATCTTTCAATCTAAAAGCATTCCAGCAGTCTAGATCTATGGAGTATTATTCTCAGTTTCCCGAGGGTATCCTCCACCTAAGGGCAAATTATCTACGTGTTACTGAGCCGTCTGCCGAGGGCCGAACCCTCACGACTCGCATGGCTTAGTCGAATCCCAATAGCAGTGACCTCTGGCAGGATCAACCAGAATCTGGCACACTATTATTAGTTATTGAATTGGTGGGTGAATTAAATATCACCAACACGTCGATCGTCAGATTCAAGAGTGCGCAAGACGTCTACCTCAGAGCATCTTGATTTTCTTGAACCTCCACATCCACTCTTTTGCCCAGATTTGAAATGGTCTATTCATCGAATGTCGAAATGACATACTCTCATAGACCGACCGGAATAATCCGGGCCGTTATTTACGAGGTTAATATTCGAGGTAACCTCACGGTATATAATTATCATATATAAATCTTACATATATTTTTTGCGCTTCGGAAGCCCTCAGATTTAAATATTGTTCCGTGTTGACATGGCGCTCGTAACGAGTTACAATCCTCACCCAAACACCCTTTTCATACACCGAAAATGGTCTAGAGGAAATTGATTTGTGTTTTTAAGTGTGGATTACGTAACATCTGTTTTCTGATAAAAAAGATACCCTCCAAAAGTTCATAGCTAGCGATATAATGCCGAAAATGCTGCTGGAACCGCTCACAGAACTTCTTTGCCGTAATTAAATCCTTTGCATAGAACGAAAAAACCCCATCAAAAAAACCGTTCGTATATTCGATGTGCTCCATCTTGATAAGACCACCGGGGAGAAGATCATCAAGTCTTGTTGAGAGAATCTCATCTGTTATTTTCTTATCAAGAGGATTCGTGGTTCGTTTAATCATCATGATGAAATGCTTTAACTGATATCGCTCCTCATCATAAATCGCGCTGTATCCCCAGAGGATCTTCTCGTCCTCAAGTTTTTTAATAATCCTCCAGACCTTTTGTCGCGAAAAATCACATTTCTTCGCAATGACATCGATACTCTCCGTCCCATTGATCTGCAAGATGCTAAGTATTTTTTGTTCATCCTTCAAAAGACGTGCTTCACTGCGCTTGGGCATAGACGATTCCTTTTCCCATTCTAGAAATATTATACTATATTAGGATAACAAATCAGAATTAAAAAAGGTATGTATGGTTCGGCTATTTGCTAATAAATGAGATGGACTGAGCGGGATTTGAACCCGCGGCCTCCGCCTTGCGAAGGCGGCGATCTTCCGCTGATCTATCAGCCCCTAGTTGGAAAAAGGATAAAAAAGAAAGAGTATTTGATTGTTTGCCTTCCGTGTCACTCTTTTATGTGAACAAGCTGACGTTGTTTTGCTGCCTTGAGCGCCTCGACGACCGCTAGTTTCTCACCCATCATGAACTTCTCCAACGCACCCCCGCCGGTGCTGATATGGGATATCTTTCCACGGAGGTGCATCTGCTCGATGGCAGCAACCGTATGACCGCCTCCAGCTATAGAGAAGGCTTTCGTCCCGGTAATGAATGTGAATATCTCTTCAGTGCCTTTTCGGAACAAGGGGTTTTCAAAGACACCACACGGCCCAGAGACAAAAATCGTTTTGGCGTTTTGTAGAATTTTTTTGTAGTTCTGAATCGTCTCAGTCCCTATGTCGAAAAGATTATTGTTCGCAGGCAACCCTGCTACCGGAATTTCTGTTCGTTTTCCGTTTTCATCCAGGGCAAAATCAACAGGAAGGTGTATTTGTTTTTCGAATTTCTTATAAACTTTTTTGATTTCAGAAAACACCTCAGGGGTACCTTCTTCGCCGAATGCCTCTTCGTTCTTCAGACCTAAATCGACTCCTTTTGCTTTCAAAAACGCATTCGCAGTCAGCCCTGTGAGAAGCACATGGTCAGCAGTCTTATTGGTCAATAAGCGGTCAATGGTCAGAATACCATCAGCAAATTTCGCCCCGCCAAACAGAAACACACTAGGTTTTTCCGGGTTTTGTACGACTTTTTCAAGCGAGGTCAGCTCCTTTTCCATAAGCCTTCCTGCTGCTGACGGAAGCACCGCTGTAAAACCAGTCAGAGAACATTGGGCTCGATGCGCTGCAGCAAACGCGTCATTGACATAGAAATCAGCAAGAGGTGCAAGGTTTCTTACCAACTCTGATTCCGCGTGCTCCGCTGGTTTCTTCTTCTCGGTTTCTCCGGGGTATTTCCGGACGTTGTCAAGGAAAACAACGGAACCAGGCTTCATTGCTTTAATCGCTGTTTTTGCTTTGTCACCATAGATATCACCAATGAACTGTACAGGTTTACCAAGCAGGTTCTGAAGCATCTGAGCATGCTTTTCCAGGGAGATAAAATCCCAGCTGCCTTGTTTGCCCTGATGCGCGAGAATCACGGTTTTTGCGTTTTTTCTCACCAGCTCTTGGATTGTTGGTAACGCAAGTCTAATCCGTGTATCATCTGTGATGCTCAGTGTTTTTTTATCTAAGGGCATGTTAAAATCTACACGCAACAGCACTGTTTTGTTTTCAACATGAAAATCATCTAATGTGTTATATTCTCTCATAGGTAAAACCTCCTCAAAGCCCTATATCCGTTGTTTTTATTTAAAGATATAGTTTATTGTTTAAAAAGAAGAAAAAAAGAAAGAGATGTGCGGTGGTATCGTTTAGTTCTTGTACGTCTCAATCGGAACCATTCGTTCATTAAAAATGTAATTTATCAAATCAACTATACGACACGAGTACCCCCATTCGTTATCATACCAGGAGAAGATCTTGGCAAGGTTTCCTTTCTCCCCGATCACCTTTGTCATCTGTCCATCGATGATCGCTGAGTGAGGGTTGCCGACCACGTCAACGGAGACGAGCGGCTCTTCGGTGTACTGAAGGATTCCTTTGAGGGTCGTCTGTGCCGCCTGTTTGAAGGCGTTGTTGATTTCCTGGGTGGTCGCCGGGTTTTTCAGGACACAGGCAAAATCAGTAATCGACCCATCCGGTGTCGGGACTCGTAGTGCGATCCCATCGATTTTTCCCTTCAGCTCAGGGATGACCAATGCGACAGCTTTTGCCGCACCAGTCGTCGTCGGAATGATCGAGACTGCCGCTGCACGTGCCCTGCGAAGGTCCTTGTGAGGGAAATCAAGAATACGCTGATCCCCGGTGTAGGAATGCACCGTGGTCATGAACCCTTGTTCGACCCCAAACTGTTCATGCAGAACCTTCACAGGTGGTGCAAGACTGTTTGTCGTACACGACGCCATCGAGATGATATGATGTTTGTTGGGGTCGTATGATTTTTCATTCACCCCAAGAACAATGGTAAGATCAGGGTCTTTTCCTGGAGCCGAGATAATGACTTTTTTCGCCCCAGCCTCCAAATGTTTCCCTGCACCATCCCGTGTGCGGAACACACCGGTCGATTCGATGACAACATCGGTGTCTAATTTTCCCCAGGGAAGGTTGGAGGGATTGACCTCTGAGAAGAACGCGATGAGATGACCATTGACTTCAACACCCTCGGGTTTTGCAGCAACATCCCCGCAGAATTTCCCATAGATGGAATCATATTTCAGAAGATGGGCAAGAATCTCCGTGTTCCCAAGATCATTGATTGCGACTATCTCGAATTTCTTTCCGTACTGGGAGTGTTGTAACGCAGATCGAAGCACGTTTCGTCCTATACGTCCAAAACCGTTTATTGCTACCCGTATCATCCTCAAACCACGAGCCCTACAAACAGATGAACATTATATAAGTTTTCCGAAAAGATAGGTTGGTTCTGCATCAAGAATCTTCACTGAGACGAAATCACCAATGCACACCGGTTCTGCAAGAACAACCGGTTTGTACTGTTCTGTTCGACCGGTCATGGTGTTTTTCTTTCCTTTTTCAGTCACAAGGACCGTATAGGTTTTCCCGATGTGCTTTTTATTCTTCTGTAACGTAAGGTTGGATGAGATTTCTGAGAGGTGCCGTGAACGATCTTTGACCACCTGCGTTGGTAGACGACCCTGCATCTTTTTGGCTGCTGTCAGCGGACGGGCTGAAAAACGGGTGACGTTGATGATGTCTGGTTGGACTTTCTTTAAAAGTGATATTGTCTTTTGGAATTGGCGCTCAGATTCCGCGGGGAAACCAACAATCACATCTGTTGAAAGCGTAAGTGTTGGGATTGTTTCTCTGAACCGTCGGATGAGACTGATGAACTCCGCAGTGGTATACCCACGGTTCATTTGCTGTAACATATCATCATCACCTGATTGAACAGGGGCATGGAGGAATTTGTAGATCTTTTCATGCTGATACGCAGACAGAACCGAATCAAGGTTTTTTTTCATCGTGGCAGGATTCATCATACCAACCCGTACACGAAACGATCCATCCAGAGCAGTGATCTGATGCAATAACAATCCAAGATCTTCACCTGTATCAAGACCATAGGCTGCGGTGTCTTGTGCGGTGAGCTGTATCTCCCTGCAGCCCTGCGCGACCGCACAGCTAACATCAGAGACGATCTCCTGTATTGGGAAGCTGCGTAACATCCCGCGGGCGAAATGGGTGATACAATACGAACAGGAAGACCTGCATCCTTCAGCAATCATCACTGGGGCAATCACGGTATCGTACCGTTTGGGAAGTAGTGTCTTATGCGTCTCAAGAAATACAGGGGTGTTCCCTGCTATGATTTCGTTAATGTACTGTATATACCGGCAGGGAAGCAGGGATGCGTCAGGTGCGATGGTTCTGAGGAGATCTGCTTGAACAGAAGGCATACACCCAGAGATAATTATCTTCTTGCGGGTCTGTTCAAAGACCCGTAACCGGGACAACATCCGCTGCTCGGTGGTCCCAATAACCGTGCAGGTGAGAAGAACCAGCACGTCAGCTTTGTCAATGTCAGTAACGATCGTATAACCCTTTCTGGTTATCAAGCCGATAAGGAGTCGTTCATCGCTTTTGTTTGCGGTACATCCATACGTCTCAACATAGATATTCATGATACAACCGCAAAGACCCACAGGTTTATTTAACTGCTTCTGTCAGCCGTGAAAGGACAAATTCTTTGGCAAGATTGGATAAAAAGTATCCCGCCCGTGGTCCTTTCTCCTGCCCAAGGAGCATCTGATAAATCGCGTTAAACGCGGTTTTAATGGGAATGCTGTTTTCTTCTGAGATCGCATAGATGGTGTTATGGATCGTCTCCGGGTCCCAAGCAAGAGACGGTATTCTTTCCTTAAAAATTGTGAGAACCTTTTTTTGTTCCACTGTAAGAGTAAGAGCAGGCAGTGTTTCTTGGACCTGGAACTTTACCTCCGCTGGTGCGAAGTTTGCAAGCCAATACCGTACATGTTCTGCGCGTCGCTTGAGATGCTCTTCGTCTTCTTTTTTCAACTTCTTCGGCAGTTGCCCGGTTCGTAGTAGGATTTCTTTTACCTCAGGCCAAGTCTGTGCGATCTGATTCAAAGTCACCAGATGTCTATAAGGGAGATGAAGCGGCATGGTCTGAGGGATATGATACGGCTGGGAGAGCTCATAGATTTTCTTGAACTCCTTCATGCCTTTCAGTTCCTCTTCTTTGCCGAAATACACCTCTTCTTCTTTATCATATTCATCCACCAACGTAAGCAGACCTAAACCAGAATCAAACACGATATGTCTGCTTGGCTGGTTTCTCATAATCAGGAACCGTAGAACCTCCGGGGGAGTCATCTGCAGCATCTCCTCACCACTCACCGCGGTGCCTTTGGAGCTATGCATCGCACCCATTCCCTTCAACAGGATGAACTCGTACACCAGTAACCCCGGGTGAGGGTAGCGATAGACCTCTTCTGAAATTTTCGCCCCGGTCTCCCGTGTTCCTCCTACTGTCGCATGGTCCTTCCCGCAGGGTTCGAAGGTGACCCCAAGCATCCTCCAGCGTGCTGGCCAGTCCACCCGCCAGGGAAGCTTCCCCTGTCCCCCTTTCCGAATGTCCACTTCACCGGTATGACCACACTCACAACTGTACTCAACGGAAGGGTATTCGTATAAGCTTGGATGTGTGGAAGACAACCGACCGCAGGCCTCACATTTCACGTTGTACGGAAGCCATTCCTTTGGCAATTTCCTGCCGGAAACCGTCTCAAGGATGATTTTGATTTTCGTGGTGTTCTCAAGGGCGATTTGAATGGACTCGGTGTACTCCCCATTGTTGTACATCTCACTGGCTCGGTAAACCCGGGGGTTTACCCCGATCGTGTGCAACGAGCCTAAAAACGAGGTAAGATAATGGTCTGCGTAGCTTTTATGCTGGCCACAAGGACAAGGAATCTCAGAGAGAGGTTTACCAACATACTGTTCATAGGATGATGGCAGGAAAGGATAGACTTTCCGCAGAGGGTCGTAATCATCACAGATGTAGATGAACTCCACATCACCGCCTTTCTCAACCAAGCAGCGGTACACCGCATCCGTGGTAAGAATCTCCCGCATGTTCCCGATATGGATAGGACCCGAGGGGGTGATACCCGTGGCCAGAACATGCTTTTTTTGTTTTTTTAGTAACTCTTCTGCTAAAACATCTGCCCAATGCATCAGTGTTTCTCCAAAATTTTGTACGTTAGAGTGCCTGTGCTCTGATTAGTGAGCGAAGCGGCACACCGCCGACATCGTTCATGGATCGTTTGTTTAACAGACAGACACAGAGGACCGGTGTTCCTTTCTCTGCCTTGACTGCCTTAATTGCGCTTTTTAAGGTTTCACCAGTACCGATGACATCATCGACCAGGACAACGTTTTTATCTGCGATTGTTGCGTAGTTGGAGCAGAACGCACCGCTTTTTTCATGATGTGGTCTGAAGACGGCAAGGTCAAGGCCAAGCTCCTCAGCAATGTAGGTTGCAAAAGGAATCCCGTTAATCGCAATACCACACACCACTTCGGCATCCATCTCTTTTTTTTCCATTTCTTCAACGACGATATCTGCCAATGCATAGGAAATCGATCCAAGTCTGGATGGGGAAACACCAACAGAGCGCCATCCGACTTTTAGTTCACCTTCCGGTTTCTTTTCTTTTCCCCGTGTGAGAAGCCAGGCAGCGGTTTCTTTGGAAACATTAAGCTCTTCGGCTATTTCATAATCAGTCAGTCCGCTCTCTTTGAACTTTAATGCTTTTTTAATAAGAGACTCTGTTTCTTTCATGTGGGTTACACCCTTCGGACTACGTATCTACCTACGATATTTAGATGTTTGCTCTTTCTTGGTTTTCTTGCGGGAAAACCAGAATCGTAAACCTA